>JBOHRF010000596.1:0-2708 GCA_050732575.1 Longimicrobiales bacterium | reverse complement strand
CCGCATCGAGGTGGGCAATGCGATTGCCCACGTGAATGCCGCGGAAGTCGTGCAGACGCGCGCCGTCTCCACTGTAGCCGACCTGCTGACCTCCCGTGCAGCTGGCGTGATGGTAATTCCCGGGACTCAAACGGGCGCCGGCATCCGCGTGCGTATCCGGGGCACGAGCTCGCTCTCGCTCTCTAACAACCCGATCTACGTGATCGATGGCGTTCGGGTAGAAGGCGCCACGGGCTCCTCTTCCGTGAGCGTGGGTGGCACCACGCCCAGCCGCGTGGGCGATCTCAATCCGGAAGAGATCGAGTCCATCGAAGTTGTGCGCGGGCCTTCTGCGGCCACGCTCTACGGTACCGATGCGGCCAATGGTGTGATCGTCATTACCACCAAGCGCGGCATCGCGGGCCGTACGCTGTGGACCTCCGACGATAGTCGATTTCCAATCGACGACACATGAACCCCTCGCCTTACTGACATCATCAACCCGAGTGACGTGCAGTCCGCCGCAGGTGCGGAAGCCGTGCGTCTGGGTGCGCTGGCGCGCTTCAACTCGGCCACCAGCGGCGGCGAGAGCCTGTTCCTGCTGGGTGGATTGTTTGCCGATGAATGGGTGAATGGCGACTCCTTCATTGCGCGCCAGGAAGTCGACCAACGAGTGATCACCTTGGTCAACACATTCCTGACCGATGCCAACCGCGTGTTGCATCGGGCGCGGCTATCGGCCGAACAGGCCATCCAGCTGCTCGGAGAGTACGCGCCCAACGCACCGGCCTGGCAAGTTGCGGAGATGTATCTGGTGCAGGCCTTTGTAGAAAACATGATGGCCGAGCACTACTGTGATGGCCTGGTCTTCAGCACAGTGGTCGATGGGCGGGAGCAGTATGGCACACCCATCACGACCACAGCGACGCTGGAGCGCGCGCGTGGCCATGCCACGGAAGGACTGGCGCTCATCACGGGCACGACCGCGAACGAGGTTCGCGTGCGCAATGCGCTGATGGTCACGCGCGGACGGATTCTGCTGAACCTCAACAGTTTCGCGGAAGCAGCCACCGCGGTGGCCACGGTTTCCACCAACTTCCAGTACAACATGCTGCACTCGCCGACCACACAGAGCAACCAGTTTTGGTCGTTCAACAACAACGCGCGGCGCTACAGCATGGGCAACAGTGAGGGCACGAACGGGCTCAAGTTCGCCACCGCCAACGATGCGCGCGTGCCCGTGTGCGTGGGCGGCACGGCCGCCTGCATCGGCATTGGCGTGACGCAGAACCGCAGAGACGATCTAACGCAACCCATGCACGTGCAGATGATGTGGCCGGCGCGCGAGACGCCCGTGTCCGTCATTCGGGGCGTGGAGGCTCGACTGATCGAAGCGGAAGCGCAGCTGCGCGCGGGCAACACGGCCGCATCTCTCACCACGCTCAACACGGCGCGCACCACAGTCGCGGGTCTCACACCTCTGATCGATGGAACGACCACGGAGACTCGTGTCAATCAACTCTTCCGTGAACGCGCGTTCTGGCTGTTCGGCAGCGGACATCGCGTGGGCGACATGCGCCGCCTGATCCGGCAGCACAGCCGGGCCGCAAACACCGTGTTCCCGACCGGCGCATGGCACAAAGGCGGCAACTACGGCGGTGACGTCACCGTCCCGGTGCCCCAGGCCGAGACCAACAATCCGAACGTGCCGGCCGGACAGACCTGTTTGAACCGAAACGCTTGAGCGCTCGCTGCGCTCGCGGGCGCACGTTGTGGGCGCGCGGGGCGGGCGCGCTTCCGCTGCGCTCGCGGGCGCGCTCGCTACGCTCGCGTGGAACGGATGCACTTCTACGTTGGCGGGCGAAGCTTCACTACCAGGCGCCTTTGGTCCACACGATGGCAATGCCGCAGCGACCGGCGGAGCCGGATGGCCAGACGGCATCCCAGGTCATGCCCGTGATCAATTCTTTGGGGATGTCACTGGCGGACTGGTAGATCTCGATGCCCATGATCTCTTCTTCATCGACCAGCGTATCGAGCAGGGAGCCGCTGTACCGCCGCACGTGATGGTTCAGCAGAACGTTGAAACAACGCCAGCCCGTCCACGATTGGATCGACTGAACGCGCCGAGAGTTGACGGCCACGTTGCCGCGTGCTTTGATGACGAGAGGCTCGAGTGGGATTCCACGCGCCATGAGTCGAATCTCGACCTGCACACCTTCCTGCACGCGCAGTAACACCGGATCGGTTGTCACGGTTGCATAGCCAAGACGCTCGGCGCGCAGCCGGTATCGGCCCGGGCGGGCCGCGCCAATCGTGAATCAGCGCTGTCCACTCAGCACCTGGCGTTCCACGGAATTGTCAGCGCGCAGCAGGCTGATGGCGGTCAGGGCAATCGGTGTATTGGTCTCGCTATCGAACACGCGACCGCGCACGGTCTGCGCAGCAGCCGGGCAGGTCGAAAGGGAGAGCACGAGACAGAGCAGATGCGATCGTGGCATGGCGCCTTGTGATTGGGCGGGTGCCCTGCACTACCATGATGCGGCATCCAGCCGACGTTCACCAGATCGATCGGGGGTAATAAAGGCCGTGGCGCCTGAGTCTTGGGCAGTCGAAATCCAGGATCGGTCTGGCAGGACAACGGGATCCTTCCACGCCTGCCTTACGCAGGTTGCGCCAAACCGTATCGCGCGAGTTGCGCAGCCTCTCCCGGTCAAGCGGTGCTGCGT
>JBOHRF010000595.1:0-2726 GCA_050732575.1 Longimicrobiales bacterium | reverse complement strand
GCATGACGAACGTGGCAATGCCCGCACGTCCTGACTTCTCCATGATCGAGGCCAGCAGCTGATACGCCTTGGTGGACTCGTCGGCGGGTACCAGATAGTAGCCGCGCTCGAAAAAACGCGGATCCAGTTGCTCGAGCGGCACGAATTGGCGCAGATCGATTTCGCGACTCCGTTTCGGCTCCAGCGCTTCCAGCTCATCATCGGTCACGACCACGAACTGATGGTCCGCAATCTCGTAGCCGCGCACCAGATCGTCCCACTCGACTTCCTGGTCGTGCTCCGGGCAGACGTAACGGCGCTGGAGTGGCGTGCCATCGGCATCAACCATGCGCAAGCCCATGGGCGCACTGCGCGATGCTGGAAACAGATGCACGGGCACGCTGACCAGTCCAAACGTGATCGTGCCGGACCAGATAGCACGCGAACGCAGATCAGTGTCGGTCATCCGCTCAGGCACGCTTGCGCTCCTTCTGTACCGTCTTCAGGCTCGCCTCCAGCGCGCTGGCCAGCGTTCTCTTGCCGGGCCGCTTGGGCTGCAGCTTGCGAATCACGGGCGCCTTGCCTTTCGCTTTCTGCTCGACAAACTCCAACACGCGCGTGCGATATTCGTCGTGGTGTTCTGCCGGATCAAAATCGGATTCCAGTGCCGATACCAGCTGCTGCGCCAGCTTCAACTCGCGCGCGTCCGGTTGACGCCCGCCCGGCGGTTCCAACACGGACGCAGGTATCACTTCATCGGCATTGCGCAGCGTGATCAGCATCAGATGATCGCCTTCCGGTACCAGTGCGCCTACGTATTCCTTGTTGCGCATGGTCCAACGTGCCACGCCCATCTTATCCTGCCGCTTCAGCGCCTCTGCCAGCGCGAAATACTGGCTGGCGTTGGTATCCGGACCCAGGTAGTAGGGCCGATCGAACCACTGTTCCGTGATGTCGTGCGGATCCACGAATCGAAGGATCTCGATGTCACGCGTGGCCTCGGGCGCCAGTGCCTCCAACTCCTCGTCACGCAGGATCACCAGCGCGTCGACGTCCTCGTACGCCTTTAGTACCTCATCGTTGGGCAACACGCGACCGCTGTCCGGATTGACCATATGCTGCTGCACCGGTACCTCGTCCGCGCCATGCAACAAACGAAAGTGGATGTCGCGATCCTGCACGGCGGCGTACAGCTTCACCGGCACATGCACATCGCCAAACGTGACCACGCCTTTCCACATTGCACGCGTCATGGCAGGCTTGTCTGGCAAGATTGCTGCCCCCCGGCTTTGCGGCCTTCCTCATTCCTGGTTAGATGTCGAGTCACTATAATCAGGCAGGCGGGGGCGCGGGCGCTGTGTTTCGGCATAACAAAGATGGATTGCCACTCTGCATCTAACGGAGAGTTGGGTCACTTCGTCATCTCTGGCAGAGATCACTGCAGGTTTCCAGCGATGGGAGATTTCGGTCATGCGCAAATCGGTATTGGGCTTGCTAGCCACCGTGGCCTTCCTGGCATGCGCAGAGGATGCGACAGGGCCTCAGGATGGCGACACCATGATGGAGCAAGACGCCATACTCGCCTTTGACGCGGGTGGCGTATCGGATCCGGGCCGCCACATGGTAGGGATTCATCGGTTGCCGCGAGAGCTGCGTCTAACCGCCGAGCAAGAGGCGCAGATCAAGGTGTTGCTGGAGCGTTTCAATGTATCCACCCAGCCGGATCGCACAGTGCTGGCCGGGATCCAACGTCAAGCCGACGAGGCCCGGAGAGCGGGGAAGCCGCGTGAAGAAATAGCGCGCATTCTGGCGCAGGCCGACGAAATCCGGAAGCGGATGGCAGCAGCGGAAGAGACGCTGGCCGCGGCCATCCTGGCGGTGCTCACCGCAGAACAACGCGCCTGGCTGTCGGCGCATCAGCCAAAGGTATGCGATCGGAACACCGGGGCATGGACCGATGCGCAGAGAAGCGAGATCGCGGCGCTTATGGCCGCGTATGAAGAGAAGAACAAGCCGGACCTGGACGCTGTTAAGGTGGCACTGGAACGGGCGCGTCTGGCGCAGAAGAATGGTGCATCGCGTGAGGAAGTGGCGAGAATCCTGGCGTCCGCGAAAGAGGCGAGTGCTCGCCTGCGGGCAGCGCAGGCGGAGCTGGCCCGCGCCATCGATGCGTTGCTCACTGCCGAACAACGTGCCTCCGGGTGTTTCCGCCACCCCATCGGGCCGGTTCGTAACGCGCGCTGATTAGATCGGCGCAGGCAACCAAGCTCCGTTTTTGCAGGTAACACGCACTCCACGTTAGGCCGTACGAGGGCCCTACGATTTGCGGGCCACCTAACCTCGAGGATCAGGTCGTAGTCGCGTTTCTGAAGGCGTCAAGCAGAGCGGGACGCGTGACGCGGGAGGCGTAACGCGTCCCGCTCAGCGTGCCCTGCTCATGATGCCCTCCAACATCTCGCGGCGCCGGCGGCTGAGCGGCACGCGCGTGCCATTGCGCAGCACCACCACGTGGTGGTTCTGATAATCGACACGAATCTCTTTGACGCGTGACGCGTTCACAATGGCCGAGCGATGAACGCGCACGAAACGGCCCGGGTCGAGCTCGCGCTCCAATTCATTCATCGTGTAACGAACCAGCTGAATCACCGAACCGATGTGCAGCTTGGCGTAATAGTCCGCGGCTTCGATCCAATCAATTTCATCCACGGGTTGGAAGGTTACGGCGCCGCCTTCGCGCACGATGATGC
>JBOHRF010000594.1:0-2726 GCA_050732575.1 Longimicrobiales bacterium | reverse complement strand
GGCACAAAAACAGGTAGCGGGCAGCAAGTCCACCCATCGAATGTGCGACCAGGTCAACCGATCCAGGTTCACGCGCTACGCGATCGAGCACACGCGCGATCTCCTCGGCATGCTCGGTGTTGCTACCAAACCGATCGCGGAACTCGACGAGCGTAACGTCCGCCTCGGTCCAGCCGGCCTGGATCAAGAACTGACGCAGATGACGGAGTGCGCGGGGCCCGTCACGCCAGCCTGGAACAAGGACAACGGGCCTGGGCAAGGCTCAGTGCCTGGCGGGCACGACCAGGTCGCGACTCACGGCACTCAGAGCCGGCAGGCCGCAGAGAGCCAGGGCGCGAACGAGCTCCCCGTGCAGGAGCTTCAGCACCATCTCCACACCCGCCTGCCCGCCCACGGCCAGACCCCAAAGCGCAGGTCTTCCAATGAGCGTGGCGGTGGCGCCGAGTGCCAGCGCCTTGAGCACATCCGTGCCGCGCCGGATGCCACCATCGACCAACACGGGCAGGCGTCCGGCCACGGCGTCGACCACGGCGGGCAATGCGTCCAACGCGGCGATGGCCGAGTCGAGCTGCCGGCCACCGTGGTTGGAAACGATGATGCCGGCCACGCCGTGGTCGCAGGCCAGACCAGCGTCGTGTGGATGACACACACCTTTCAACAGGACCGGGAGCTGCGTGATGGATGCCAGCCACTCGATCGCATCCCAGCCCAGCGACGGATCGAACTCGCGGGCAATGAAGGCATCGAGACCGGAGCCGTCGGTGTCGGGAAGACGAGCCTGACGCAAGCCGACGAAGTTGGCCATCTCGATGCCATCAGGCAGGCGAAACCGGTTGCGTGAGTCGCGCTCGCGTTTGCCCTGTACGGGCACGGTTACCGTAAGACACAACGCGCGGCAGCCGGCCGATTGGGCGCGCTGCACCAGTTCGCGTGTAATTTCACGATCCTTGAACACATACAGCTGGAACCAGAGAGGTGCCGCGGACTGGGCAATGGTCTCGATGGGCACGGTGGAAACCGTGCTCGCGATGTAAATGGTGCCGAAGTCCGCGGCGGCACGCGCCGCCGCTGACTCTCCTTCCGGATGGGCCAGCTTTTGAAATGCGGTGGGCGCAATGAGCAATGGACTGGTAAGGCGAGTGCCGAAAAGCTCGAGCTGCGAATCGATGTCGCGCACATTCACGAGCGTGCGCGGCAACAGGGCGTAGCGCGAAAACGCCTCTCGATTGGCACGCACCGTACGCTCATCCTCGGCGCCACCCGCGTAATAATCGTATACCTCACCCGGCAACACGGCCTGCGCGGCCCGCTCGAATTCATCCAGATTGAGCAGATCGCTCCAGCTGGTGACGGGCTCAGAAACCCGGTCGATGGCGCGCTCGACTACCAGCTGATCTTGCCTTGTTGAGTCGTGTCGATCGATTCGGGTGCGGAAGTGCGGAACAGAAACGCTTCCATATTAGCCGACAGGAACTCGCGAGCGGATGGCGCACGCACGTCCAGACCGTTGTGATTGATCAGGGCAGTCTGGTAGCGCAGCCACTGGTCCCAACAGCCCTTACAAATGCTGGAAAAAACCCGCTCGCCCAGTTCATTACGCAGAGGTGCGCGCGCCAGCTGGGGGCCGGACTGGCCGCAACGGGTGCAGTTGATATCCGACATTCGTTTACTCCTGAGTCAGGGCGAGGCCGAGCCTCGAGCCAGAAAATCGATCACGCGGTCCACGTCCGCACGCGTGGTGCGATGATTCATGATGCAGAACCGCAAAGCGTACTTCCCGCCAATACGCGTTGAGGAGATCATGCCTTCACCGCTGTCTGCCAGCTGGCGGGTAAGCGCCAGGTTCAGGTTCTCGAGCGCATTCTCGTCGGCGCCCGGCGAGCGCCGTCGGAAACAAACGATGCCAAGGTGCACGCCCGACAGAATCTCGAATTGTTCCATTCGTTGCAGCCGCGTGTCAGCATAGGCAGCCAGATCCAGACTCTGGTCGATGGCACTACGGAAGCGCTCGAGGCCAAAATATTGAACGGACAGCCAAATCTTGATGGCGCGTGCTGAGCGCGTGAGTTGATACCCGCGGTCGGCGAAATTGACCTCACGCCCGGCAATAGCAGTGTCCTGCAAATAGTCGGGCATGTGATGGAAGGCGCGATCCAGCCGCGCGCCCTCGCGCACGAGCAGGCAGCCCACCTCGAACGGCTGATACAGCCATTTGTGGGGATCCAACGTAATCGAGTCAGCGTCTGCAATGCCGCGCAGCCACGCGCGGCCGCGCTCCGTGAGCACGACAAACCCGCCATACGCCGCATCAACATGCAGCCAAAGCGAGTGTTGGCGAGTGAATTGGGCGAGCTCGGACAGCTCGTCGATGGCACCTGTGCTGGTGGTGCCCGCATTGGCAATGACCACCAGCGGCACCAGGCCTCGGGCACGGTCTTCGGCCACGGCTTGGGCCAACCCATCGATGGGCAGGCGGCGCTGCGCATCGGCTGGCAAGACACGCACACGATCCAGCGGAAAGCCGAGAATGCGCGCGGCCTTGGCCACTGAGGAGTGGCTTTCCGCGCTCCAATACAGCACTGCACGGCTGTACTCGTGAGCAGCCAGCTGCGCACGGGCACAAGCCACGCCAACCATGTTGGCAGAAGAGCCACCGGACAGCAGCAGTCCGGAGGCCGAGGCCGGGTAACCAATCCAATCCTTGAACCAGTCCAGGACAACCAGCT
>JBOHRF010000593.1:0-2737 GCA_050732575.1 Longimicrobiales bacterium | reverse complement strand
GTTCCGTGGGCTGGAGGTCGGTGTGCACGGTGGGTACAGCTGGATTCGCGACCAGATCGCGCTGCGCAAGGGCTCGAGCGATCAGGTCGACGTGCTGCTGCGGCGCCGTGAGCTGCTCACCGGCTACGACTACCAGGCGGGCATCGGGTTGAGTTACACCTTTGGCTCCATCTTCAACAACGTGGTGAATCCGAGATTCTAGAGACGCGTGACGCGTAAACTCGGAGATAATGACGAAGACCGAGAATCCGGCCGAGCTGCAGCGGCCATTGAGCGCGAGCGCGCAACCATGACCATCGCCGAGCTTACGGTGCTGCTCGACAGTGGGAAAACCACGAGCCGACAGCTGGTCGAGCAGTCCCTCGCCGTCATCAGAGATCCCGCGGGCGAAGGCGCGCGCACGTTTCTGCGCGTGCACGAGCAGGAAGCACTGGATACGGCGGACCGCGTGGATGCGCAGCGTCGCAGTGGTGCCAGGCTGCCGGCGCTGGCCGGGATTCCGATCTCGATCAAAGATCTCTTTGATGAAGCGGGCGCAGTCACGCTGGGCGGCTCGAAGATTCTGGCCGGCGCAGCGCCTGCGGCACGCGACTCGACCGTGGTCGAGCGACTGCGCAGAGCCGGCGCCGTCATCATTGGGCGCACGAACCTGACCGAGTTCGCCTACTCGGCGCTGGGCATCAACCCGCATTACGGCACGCCTAAGAATGCATACGATCGGGCGACAGGCCGGATACCCGGTGGCTCGTCATCGGGAGCAGTCATCTCGGTCACGGACGGCATGGCGGCGGGCGCGATTGGCAGCGACACAGGCGGATCGATACGCATCCCAGCTGCATTGAACGGTCTGGTCGGATTCAAGCCCACCGCGCGGCGCGTACCACTGGACGGCGTTCTGCCGCTCTCGAAATCACTCGATTCGGCCGGGCCCATCGCGCAGACGGTCGCAGACTGCGCGTTGCTCGATCAGGTTCTGGCCGGAGAGACGAACGGAGGGCCGGCCCGTGCACGCCTGAGCGGCGTGCGCTTGGGTGTGCCGCGCATGGTCGTGCAGGACGAATTGTCAGGCGCCGTCGCGTGTGCGTTCAGCGGCGCGCTCGAGCGTCTTGCCGCCGCGGGCGCGACCATTGTCGATCTGGCCATGCCCGAGTTGGCACAAGCGGCGGCCGTGAGCCCGCGCGGCGCGTTGGCCAGTTTCGAGGCGTATTCATTCCACCGGGAATGGCTGAAGGATCAAGGCGCTGAATACGATCCACGTGTGCGCAGTCGGTTTCGAGCGGGCCAGGAGTTGGGCGAGGCGGGTTACCTGGAGCTGCTGGAGCTGCGTGTGCGCTTCATTCAGTCGATCAACGCCGCTGCCGCTGGCTTCGATGCGCTGCTCATGCCAACTATCCCGGACACGGCACCGACCCTTGCGGAAGCGACGCAAGACGACGATAGCTATTTCCGCCTGAATTTGCGCATGCTGCGCAACAGCTCGCTGGTCAACCTCTTCGACGGTTGTGCGCTCTCCATTCCCTGCCATGAGCCCGGCAGTGCACCCGTTGGTTTGACGATTGCCGGTACGCAAAACAACGATCGCAAGGTCCTGGCGATCGGTCTTGCCCTGGAAGAAGTCATCAACGGCACAGCGCGCAGATCGCGCCGGCTAGGGTAGCGCGAAGGTCCAGACGCGCGGCGGGAATTGTCCGCCCTGGCCGGCCATGATGGTCACGTATTGCCGGCCGTCCAGCTCGTACGTCACGGGCGATGCGGTGCCATTACCAACAACGGTCGACCAGAGCTCGGCGCCGCTCTTCGCATCGAGCGCGAACAGTCGATCGCCCGCGCCCCAGAACACGAGGTTGCCTCCCGTAGTCAGCGCGCCACCGTCCGATCCAGCCGCCGGGAAACGCCAGACTTCTACGTTGCGCACTGGATCCCACGCCTTCAACAACGTTGCTGGCTGCGTGATCGCGGGACGCGCGGGCCGCTGTGCCGAGCTTCCACCAACGCCCGTGTTCCATTGTCCGCGCTGGTACACGACCGGCGCGCGCTCGTAATATGAGTAGTTGTGCATGACCGGGAGATAGACGAGGCCCGTACCCGGGTTGAACGCCATGGGCCGCCAGTTGTGCGCACCCACCGCTCCTGGTGAAAGCCACACGCCGCGACCCGTCATGCCATAACGCGCTTCCGGCGTTTCGATGGGCCTGCCGGTTTTTTGATCGACACCCGTTGCCCAGGTGATCATATCCGCGAAGGGTTGCGCGGAGATGAACTCACCCGTGACCCGGTCGAGCACGTAGAAGAAACCGTTCTTGGGCGCCTGCACGATGGTTTTGCGCGCCCTTCCTGCGATGGTCAGATCAAGCAGCATGAGTGGCTGTGTGGCCGTGTAGTCCCAATCGTCTCCCGGCGTAGCTTGATAATGCCAGACGTACTCACCCGTCCCGGCGCGCAGTGCAACCATGGACGAGAGGTACAAATTGTCGCCACCACCAGGGCTGCGCTGGTCACGGTTCCACGGCGAACCGTTGCCGGCTCCGATGTAGAGCAGGTCCAGCACCGGATCGTAGGCCATTCCATCCCACACGGTCCCGCCGCCTCCCATGCGCCACCATTCGCCGTTCCACGTCCTGGCCGCGCGTCTCATGGCCTCGTTCTCGTAACCGTGCGCAGGATTGCCGGGCACCGTGTACCAGCGCCACACTTGCCTGCCGGTCTCCGCGTTGTACGCCGTGACGTAGCCGCGCAC
>JBOHRF010000592.1:0-2744 GCA_050732575.1 Longimicrobiales bacterium | reverse complement strand
TTTCTGATTCAGCTCAATTTTCTCAATGCGCGTTTGAGGCGCGTTGTTGGCGCCGGTTGTGCTAATGCCAATCTCGAGGGGCAGCCGGTAGGCACCTCCTGCCTGGGTCTGAGT
The DNA here is from genome assembly GCA_050732575.1 of Longimicrobiales bacterium. Classification (GTDB taxonomy): domain Bacteria; phylum Gemmatimonadota; class Gemmatimonadetes; order Longimicrobiales; family RSA9; genus JBBDWZ01. The sequence continues at coordinate 2,630 of JBOHRF010000592.1, read as the reverse complement.
GAGCGAGATCTCGATGGTCTTGGCGGCCGCGTTGTACTGCCAGTTGCCTTCGACCACGGGTGAGCCCGGGCGTTTCAGCCACTGATCGAAGAACCAGCCCAGTTCCTGACCGGACCGTTCCTCCATCACGCGCCGGAACTCAAGTGTGGACGCGTTGGCATCGCGGTAGCGCCGGTAATAATCACGTATCCCATCCCAGAACGTCTCGGTACCGATCTGTGCACGCAGCATGTGCAGCACCCAGCCGCCCTTCTGATAGGCGAGCTGGTTGAGCACGCGCATGTTGGTCACGGTATCTCCAATGACCGCGATATTGTTGTGGATCACAGCCTGGCCCGGCATGCGCTGCTCGGTGGTGAACACAGTGGTGCGGCTGCGCACCAGACCGGCCACGAATGCGTCGCGACCGCTGTAATGCTCGGTGAAGAGGAGCGTGAAATAGGTGGCAAACCCTTCGGAGAGCCAGACGTCATCCCAATCCCGTTCGGTCACGGCATTGCCAAACCACTGATGCGCAATCTCGTGGGCGACCAGGTTGGTAGCCGGCCGCGCGGTCACGCTGTTCTCACCGTAAAAGATCACGCTGGCATGCTCGGTACCGCCGCCCAGGCCGGCGGCCTGCACATTGGCCAGCTTCTCGTACGGATAGGGCCCGATGCGCTCGCTGAAGAACTCGATGGCATTGCGGGTCGGCACCTCGAACGTGGCAATACCCAGGTCTCGATCCTGAGGGAATACCCAATCCTGCAGGGAGATGCCGCGCGCGGTGGCGAAGTGACGCGTGGCGAATTGGGCAACGCCAATGGCGTTGAGCCAGGATGCAATGGGCACCGAGTTCTTCCAGTGCGTGAGGCGCGTGCCGTCCGGCCGGTCGATTTCCTCCACCAGCAGGCCGTTGGCCACTACTCGATACCTGAGCGGTGCCACGATGATGAATTCGTTGGTTGCCTTGTCGTACGGATGGTCGATCATGGGCAGCCACTGGCGGGCACGGTCCGGCCAGTTCAGGCTGAAGAACGTGCGTTCACCGTGTTTGTTGTTGCCGATGCGCAGGCCACTGCCCGGGATGCCCTGGTAACGCACGACCACCGTGCGCTGATCGCCGGCCGCGGGCGCATTCGTCCAGGTGATGCTGAGCCGGTTGCGGGCATGCTCGAATTGCAGGGCGCCCTGCGCCGAGCTCACGCTCGCGACGGCCATGCCTTGGCCCGCGCTGACACTCGTGAGGTCCAGCCAGACCGTGCGCACGTTGGCCGCCAAAAAACGAAATGTTACCGCCGCCTGGGCCCACGATTTCGTCACGGGCGTCGGACAGCGTCAGGCGGAACACGTAGTGCTGCGCGTCTACGCCCGGCTGGCGGACATAGGTATCCGCATGCGTCGGAGTTACCCACGGGAGCAGAATGATAAGCGCCATTGAGTGCAACACGGAGTCACTCCGAGTTCTGGTTAGGTTGGAATAGGAAAAAGGTCATCGTCCTTTAGTCCGTTCCTGTTGGAGGACATGTCACCGGCCGAATCCGCTTCGCGTGAAACACGTCCATGGGTATCCGATGGGTGTTGAACACGCGGCCGATCAACTCGAACAGCTTTGCATCGTAGGCCTTGAACTCTTCCGGTGTCTCCACCTTGATGTTGCCGTTGAAACACTCGCCGTAGTTGGAGAAGAACCACCACTGCACGCCCTCGGCCCAGTATTCACCAGCATTGGTGGTTGCGTAATGCCGGCGGCCGCCGGCGTGCAGGTATTTGCCGGCTGCCATGGCGCTGTCATAGGAGGCGCGGATCTCGGCGTGCATGGCCGGTTCGACAGTGCGAATGGCGCTCATGATGGCGTGGGCAAACTCGTGCACGAAGATGTGCTCGCCCCAATAGCGGGTGCCGGGGTAGCCCAACAGGTTTTCCTCCGCGCCCGTGGTCGGGTTGCCGCCCAATCCGCGCGAGCGATTGGCATGGTAGTCCCGATCTTCCTGATTGACCGGTTCGCCCTCGGGTGCGCCCGGCCGCTTGAGGCGCGCGTACTCGGGGATATCCATGGTCATCTCCACTTCGGCAATCACACCCGTGCGCCACTTGCGCTCGATCATCGACTTGCGCAGGTCGGGCCGCATGGCCAGCATCGAGTTGATGATGTCACGCGCTACAAAGAGGGCATCGTCAGGCACGTTCTCCGAGGACAACACCGGAATACCCATCGCATCGACGTACTTCTTGTAGAACGGGCTCACACCCAGGGCTTCCGGAACCGGGCCCACATTGGCCTTCATGTAGTTCGAGATCAGCTCGGCCGGTTGACCGGTCTGCTGGCGCTGTTGGGCGCGCTCCTCCCGGTTGCGCTGGGCCTGCGCTTTGGCATCCGCCTCGGTTCTGCGCTGGGGCGGGCCGCCTTGCCGTTGCTGCGCGTCTGCTGCGTCCAACCCGGACCAGGCCAACGCCATCAAAGCAGAGGAAACGACGATCAGACTGCGCATGGTCGCTCTCCGGAAATGTGGGCAGGGATCGTTGCTTGGGGTGCGCGTGCCGAAAGCTGGTGCGCGCCGCTTGGATATTGTATACAATTATCCGACAAGCCTGTAAAGACAACACGTGACCAGCGCCGGACGCCCCCCAATGCCCGTTTGGCACTGGCC
>JBOHRF010000591.1:0-2757 GCA_050732575.1 Longimicrobiales bacterium | reverse complement strand
AATGAGACGCGCCCAAAGACCCACCACCCAGCCCAGGCTGGCGCCGATCACGGGCAGGATGGAGTGCGCCAGCACGAGTGAGTAGTGCTGTTGCCACTCCTCGATGTTGTAACGAAGGATGCGACTTTCGCGGCGGAAACTCTCGAGCACCCGCGCTCTCGAGCTATCGTTCGGCAGCTTTGGGAGGGTAAGGCGTTCCCGCTGTGCCTTCATGTCGCGCAACGTGGCGCGCACTTCGTGCAAATACTGCGCATTGGGAGGCCGGTAGCCCGAGGGTGGGACTCTCAGATTCATGCGCGCCAACGCTGGCGAGGCATAGCCGTTAAACAAGACGGCCACTACACCGATTGTGAGCAGCGAATACACGATGGCGCGCCGATCGAGCTGCGGGCCTGGTCGTATGCTCAGTCTCAATCCTGCTGGAAACGCGGCCAGGGGCGTCGCCATCATCACAAAATAACCGATCAGATCGACACCCGAACCGAAGATGTTGCTGTACGGACCCTCGGTCAAAGCCTCGCTGACATAGAGGAGTGCGCCCAGCAACAACAGCCATTTCCCCAGTGTGAGCCAGAACCCGAATACGCTCCGCCACGCGTGTGGCATGGCGTGTTTCGGTTCGGTCGGCACCACATCTGAGACCGTGGTTTCGTTGACAACATCGCTCATGGACGACCTTCCTTGCCCGGGACTGTTCAGAGACGATTGGTGTCGCCCACTGGTTTAGTCCGCCGGTGAGGGCATGGCCGCCAGCGCAATGGCAGCCAACAGGGCAAGCGCACCACCCATGAAAAACGCGACGGTGGCACCGGCCTGGAGCCAGACCAATCCAAACAATGCGCTGGCCGGCAGCGCTGCCAATCCAATGCTGAAGTGATACGCTCCGAACGCGGCCCCGCGTTGATCGCGCGGCGCAACCGCGGCTACCAGTGCCTTTTCCGGCGCTTCCGTCAGTCCGAAGAACAGTCCATAGAAGATGAACAGAGCCCAGATGTGCGCGGCTGAGCTGGCCAGCGCAAAGCCGGCATAGGCCGCCGCGTACACCAGCCAGCCCGCCACGATGGCCGGGCGCGGGCCGATGCGATCCGACAGTCGCCCACCCAGCACGTTGAACGTCATCTTGCTCACGTGCAGTGCGCCCCAGAGGATGGGTATGAGCGCGATGGGGATACCGAGATCCTGTGCGCGCAGCAACAGGAATGCATCGGTCGCGTTACCCAGCGTGAACAGCAGCACAACGCTCAGGAACACGTAGAAGCGGCGTCCCAGTCCGCGGAATCCGCGGAACTCGGCCTTGCGCTCGAGCGTTGCGTGCGCGCGCGGCTCGCGAACTTTGCTGGCCAGGATCAGCACGCTCAGAACGGCGGGCGCTGCGGCCAGGGCAAATACCAGGCGATACCGTCCGGGCAGCAACAACAACACTGCGGTCGCGACCAGCGGCCCCAGCACGGCGCCCAGATGATCGGCTGCGCGATGATAGCCAAACGCGGTGCCGTGTTGTTCTTTCGGCACGGACTCGGCGATCAGCGCATCGCGTGGTGCCGTGCGAATCCCTTTGCCCACGCGGTCCGCAAACCGTATGGCCAGCACTTGCCACGGCGCGCTCGCAATCGCAATGAGCGGCCGCGCCACAGAGGCCAGTCCGTAACCCACCAATACCAGAGGTTTGCGACGACCCATACGATCCGAGAACCAGCCGCTGGCCAACTTCAGCAGGCTCGACGTGCTCTCCGCTACGCCCTCAATGATGCCGAGGAAGGCTGGCCCCGCGCCCAACACCGTGGTCAGGAAGAACGGCAGGAGCGGATAAATCATCTCGCTGGATAAATCGGTCAGCAGCGAGACCAGGCTCAACCAAAGGACATTGCCCCGGAGCACTACGAGTCTTGGAATGTTCGCCCTTTCGTTGGCCTGGGATGCAGGGAAAATAGCTTCGCCGGTCGACCCTCCGATCGGCCATCATGCATAAGACGAAAGGCCCATTCGACGAGGGAACAACCAGAGCCCTGGTGTTGGGACCCATTCTTGCTCTTTTCGGGTGCTGCACAGAGGCGGACGTGTCGGTTGTCTGCCGATGATTGGAGGGCGTATGCGAATTCGAAATCTGGCGCTCGCGCTGCTGATCGTTCCTGGAACGCTGGCCGCGCAAGCTTCGCCAATAAACCCGACGTGCAAGGCCGATCGAACCGGGGATCGGTTACTGACTTCCGTCGAATATCCCAACGGCTACCGCATCGATGCGCCATGGGTGGTCGTTGACCAGCGCACGGAAGCGGCCAACGGCAATTCGGCCATCGTGGTGACGGCCATCCTCGATCGCATTATCGAGTATGATCCCGTGACTCGCGAGCAGAACGTGACGCCGTTCCCATCCGCAGTCGAAGTGGTTTTCGAGGCCAACAGTCCGGAGGAAGTGCTCCAGGCCGCTGCCAAGGTCTGGTGCTCGACGGTGGCCAAAGTGCGCAATGGCAAGAGCGATTCACGCAATGGTGGTGCACCTGTGAGGGTGACTTCCGTCCGCACGACATCCCGCTGGGGCGCATAGTATAACGCACGTCCAGCTGCAAACAGTGCGGCCGCACCGTCCTGGTGCGGCCGTTTCATTTGTCAGAGACCCGCTGCCGCCCCAAACTATTCGCTACGCCCATGATCAGCCCATTGCTCTTTCAGCGTTATCCGCAGCTTGCGTCCATCCCCTGGGTGGAGCTGGCCAACGTGCCTACACCGGTGCAGCCGCTGCATCTGCCTGGCCCTGAC
>JBOHRF010000590.1:0-2760 GCA_050732575.1 Longimicrobiales bacterium | reverse complement strand
CCGTTTGGCGCGCCCTGCTCCCACTGGCAATCGGCCACGCCCTTGCCATTGCGGGCGCGGTGTTGATCGCAGGCATCATCGGCCTGGCTCTGCCTGTTGCTGTTCTGAAATGGATTGTGGCAGCCGTGTTGTTCAGCGTCGGCATCTATCGCTTCTTCCGACATCGACACCCGCGTTATGGTGGGATGCGCGTGAACAGGCGAGACCTGACCGTGTGGTCCATGCTCATGGCCAGTGCGCACGGTGCAGGCCTCATGGTGTTGCCCGTCGTACTTGATGCAGTGGCGCGAACCGCTTGCTGCCAGGGCCATGCGAGTCACGGCGACGTACTTATGGCGGGTGCGCAGGCAGCGCCCATGCTGAGTGTAGTGGCCGCATCAGTCCACACGATCGGCTACCTCATTGTCACGGGAACCATCGCAGCGATCGTCTACCATAAGCTGGGCCTCAGGTTGCTGCGCACGATGTGGTTCAACCTGGATGTGGTGTGGTCTGCAGCACTCATCATTACGGCGCTGCTCACGCCACTGCTGTGATAAATCCGGGCGCGGCGCACTCATCGGTCCGGGGCCGCGCAATCCGATTCAACAATGGTGTAGGTCCAAGGTCCTCTGGGTATCGATTGCGGATCGGTCAACGTTTCGCATTACGGCTGAGTCAGTCAGCCGTAGTACCAGAGGAAGGAATCAATGCGAAAGCTGATTGTTACGGCGCTGGCCGTTGTCGCAGGTTGTAGCCGAGGCGAGAGTGCGGTCACAGCGCGTGTGGACTTCTGCAAACAGCTGGGCGAGTTCAGAGCGGCGCTGGCAGCCGTTCCGCCAGTTGATCCCAACACGGAGGTTTCCACCATGCGCCACTCGCTGGAGCGGGTGCGCCGTGAATATCGGGATCTCGAGAAGCACGCCAGCCGGCTGGACGAAGCGCGGGCGCGCAATCTTCGGCACGCGCAGGAAAATTTCGAGAGGGCCGTTCGGGATATGCCGGGTAGTGCGACGCTGGGCGAGGCTGCGTCGAAGATGCGTGGTCCAAATGCCGAGCTGCAGGCGGCCAGCGAGCAGATGTCGTCCGCCGTTCAGTGTCCGGGAGGACCCGTCGGTCAGCAATAATTACGGTAAAGGGGGTGTCGTCGCCCCGTTGGTCGTCCCGGCCAGTTCTTGCAAATCTGGCCGGGTCGGGTCAGGCTGCGCGCAATCGGCGCAGTCGAGCCATGGCCAGGATTCCGAGGGCGGGACCGATGGCCAGCAACGCAAAGGCGACGGCCCAGCCGTGTCGAGTTTGCACGGCCAGTGCAAACCAGATGGAGAACGCGGTGAGCAGAAAGCCGAGGGAGGTTTGCAGTGTGAGCGCAGTGCCTACGGCGTGCGCGGGTGCAACCTCGGTGATGATGGAACTGAACTGGGCTGAATCGGCCACCACGCTGAAGCCCCACAGTATGGCGATGGCAAGCACGAGTGCGCTGGGCACATCGACCAGGAATCCGGTTACCAGCGCGCACAGTCCGCTGATCGCCATGGCCCAGATGGTAATACGTTCGCGACCCAGCCGATCGGCCCAGGCACCCGCCAGCACACTGCCAACGCCACCCGCCGCAATGACGACAAACCCGGCTGTGCCCGCGTAGGCAATGGACTCGGGTGTGTTGTTGCCGCGGGCCACGAAGTGATCGCGGAAAAAGAGCGCGATCAACGTCCACATGGCATACAACTCCCACATGTGACCGAGATAACCACTGAGGGCGAGGCGCGTCTCGCGGTTGTGCACAACCACGCGCACCAGGCTCCATGAGAAGGGCCGCCGCGCAAAGGCGTGGGGTCCATCGCGGTACGTGCTAGCCACCAGTCCGGCTGCCAGGGCGGCGGCCAGGGATGCGCTCACAATGACATCGCGATAGCTGAGTCCCTCGAACGCGCGCAGCAAATAGGGCAACGCTTTGCCAATGGTAAGCGCGCCCACGATTGTGCCAATGGCCAGTCCGCGCCGAGTGATTGCACCCGCGCGCGCGGGCGCAAACCACGTCGCGATCATCTTCATGGCGGGCGGATACACGCCGGCCAGAAAGAATCCGGTCAGGAAGCGCAACCCGAGGGCGGTAGCGAATGTGGCAGTGGCGAGCAGCATCCAGTTGGACGCTGCAGCCAGCAGCGCACAAGCGGGGAAGTACCAACGCGCCGGAACGACATCAGCCAGATTGAGTAATGCGGCCACAGCCGTACCTGCAACGAACCCGAGCTGCACCACGGTAGTGAGCCAACCGGCTTGCGCGGCCGAGAGTCCCCACACCCGCTGCAGCTCTGGCGACACTGCGCTGGCGGTGAACCAGAGCGACATGCCCAGCAGCTCTGCCGTGGCCAGCAGCACGAGCGCCGCCCAGGCTGCGTTGGTGCGCTCGCTCGTGGACAGCGGCGTGACCTCCAATGTGGACTCGGGCACTCGGAAATCCCCTGTAATACGTCGGTTTTTCAGGTCCACGCAGTGGGTCCGCAACGGGAATGGACCTTGCTCTTATGGCCTGGCAACCGATCCCCTTGAGGGGAGGCTCTGAATGTCGCAAAGCGAAAAGCCCGGGAAAACCCCGGAGTTCGATATGGAGGAAGGGCTGGCGCTCGCTCTGAGTTACCTGGAGAACCCAGCTAATGTGCCTTGTCCGCGCTGCGGTCCCGACCTCATTGAGGTTGTATGCTACCTCGATGCGCGTTGCATGGAGCGCGGTTCAGTCGTAACGACCATGCCAGATCAGGACTATACGGTCGTTCTCTATTG
>JBOHRF010000589.1:0-2794 GCA_050732575.1 Longimicrobiales bacterium | reverse complement strand
AATCGATGCAACGGAGGCCAACGTAACCGGCGGAGTTGGCAGGGAACTCAGCGTGATAGCGAACGCGCGCTTCGGCGTTCACGCCCCGCACAGGATTGCGATAACCCAGCGTAGCCGAGCCCTTGCTCTTGGGCGAATTCAGCGCCACCACCTGCTGGACATTGCTCAACGGAATTCGGAAATAGTCGTCGCTCAGGAACGATGCCGTTATGCCGAATTGCCACTGATCGGAAAGCAACGCAGTGGCGGCCAGGTCGAGACCGTTGACCGTCACGTCACCAAAGTTGCGATAGGTAACCAGCAGGTCGGCACCGGACGCATTCACTTCACTGGAGCTGACCACGCCCGCGGGAATGCTGGCCATGCCTTGTGCAATCGGGCCCGCTTGCGCCGCTGGCACGCCGGCCGCAATCAACTGCTGCGCCACGAAACCGCCGAGTTGCGTGGGATTCAAGAGCAACAACGGCGTTTGCACGATCAGTGGGGAAGTGAAGTTCTTGTGTTGTGCTCGCCACAGGTCTACGGCAATGAGCAGCTTATCGGCCAGGATTCCCTTGTAGCCGACTTCATACACGGAGGTGGTCGATTCCTCAATGCCTGGCACGTTGGGCACACTGTCCAGACTGAACGCCGCAGGCGGAGCCGTCGGCCGGTTCGGGTCGATGGTCGCCATGCCGATACCCGCGAACGCCGGGAGCTGCCGGAATTGACGCAGGGCAGCGATGATATTTGCGGGCAGCGGAGTGCCAGCCGCAGCACTACGCGCAATCAGCGCCGTGAGCTGCAGGTCGTACAGGTTGGCCGCGGTCACGGGCAGAACCGATGTAGGTGTTTGGCCGATTCCCGCTGCAAAGGGAGAGCGCATGCCAACTACACCCGTGCCCGTCTTGAATTGGAAGCCCGAGCGGCCCGGCCCCTGTGCGTGGATGCGATAGCCCAGAGAACCGAGAGCGCCCGGAGCGCGTCCGGCATCAATGTCCAGGAACAGGTTGAGCGACGTGGGTGTGGAGAATGCCTGGTTGTAGGTAGCCCGGAACGAATGCGAGGCGTTGGGTTTGAGCACCACACCGGCACGAGGCGAGAGCACGGCGTCGGGCAGCTCGGAGTGCTTGTCATAACGGCCGGCCAACACCAGATCCAACCAGGGAGCTACCGCGGTTTGTGATTGCAGGTATATGCCGAATTCGTTGTAGTCGTCGTTTTCTTCGTTGCGCCCGTTGATCGATCCTTCCGTCTCCGGTCGCGTGGCCACGTAATCGGCCCCGTAGATGAATGATTGGCGCGTACCCAGATCGAACCCGTGCTGCAACTGGCCCACGTATACCTTGGACCGATCGCTGATCGGTTTGCCCGTGCGCAGCAAGTAGGTGTCACCCGCGTCACTGGCGTTCATGTATGCCTGCGCAAACAAGCGCTTGTAATTGGCGCGCGCCTGCACATACGAGTACTTCCAGTCCACGGCCTGGCCGGCGCCAATGCCGGTCAACTCGAGGCCATTGGTGTTGGTCAAACCACCGGAGAAGACCGCAGTGAATTCGGCATTCGGACGCCAATCCGCACGAAAATCACCCGACCACCGTTGGATATCGAAATCGCGATTGGCTACCAGCCCGCGCCGACGCGTGACCTCGGCGGCGGCCAAGCCGGGCGGCTGCTCGGCCGCAAAGATTGTCGGGTTTGCATCGTACAGAGCCTTGGCGCTGTCTTCCAGCGCATCACGATAGAACCACTCTTCTGCCTGGAACCACTGTCCAGAAACCTTGATGCCTAACGTTTCACCGATTTTCTGAGCCGTGCGGAACGTGCCGTGGAAGGCCGTTTGCTCACCGCCCGCCACAGTCACGCTCGAACCCTGCTCATCCAGCGGTGACTTGGTCAGAATGTGCAGCACGCCGTTGGCAGTGTTGGGCCCGTACAGGGCCGAACCAGGACCAAGCACGACCTCAATGCGGGCGAAGTCATCGTTGGTCTGGGGAATGAAGTGCATGAAGTTCACGCGCAGCGACGGTACGCCGGCCAGGCGGTAGTCCGTTAGCGTGTGAAGCGAACCGGAGAAAATGTTGTTGAAGCCCCGCACCACGACGTTGGTAGACTGCACACCCGTCGTGATGATATCCACGCCCGGAGTGGAGCGCAGATGGTCGATGGGCGTGACCGCCGGACGTGAGGATATTTCTTCGCCCGTTATCAGAGTCACGTTTCCGGGTGCGTTCAGCGCCTTCTGTTGCTGTTTGGAAACCGAAACGACAACCGGGTTCAGCGCGAATGCCGAAGATGCCAACGAGGCGCCTGCCATGGTGGTCTCCCCCGCCAGAACACGCACGTCGGGCACGCGGGAAGACTGGTAGCCCACGCTCATGAAGACCAGCGAGTAGGTGCCTGCCGGCACGTTCGCAACGCGGAAACTGCCCTCCTGATCGGACAGACCGGTAGCCACCACGCGTCCGCCTGCGCTGACCACTTCCACGCTGGCGCCCGCCAGCGGGTTACCCGATTCTGTGTCCGTCACCCGACCCGTAATCGTGCCGGTCTGTTGCGCGGTCAGGGCGACCGCGCTGGTGAGGCACAGCGCGAGTGCGGCGAAAAGTTGCCTGCCGAAACGCATGGCCATGGAAACCTCGCAATTGCAATTAGGAAGCGGCGCCCGACCGATCGATACGGGCACCTCGCTGCTCGGCACGTTGGAAACCGACTTGCTGCTCAGCCCAACTTCGGACTTCATGCTTCATGGGTCGGCGTTGTTTTGGTAGGTGATTCAGCCGTTCAGCGACGAGAGGAATGGGTGGAGTATACC
>JBOHRF010000588.1:0-2807 GCA_050732575.1 Longimicrobiales bacterium | reverse complement strand
TGCGCGGCGGCGGGCGGATCGAGCGGGTTCTGCACCTGCGCCGCTACGCTGCTGACTCCGAGCAGGCAAAGCGGCAAAACGCGCAAACCGAGACCCGACATAACGAACTCCTGTTGAGAGTATGAGGGGCGTGATCTAGCGATCGATCCGGGGGCGGGCAAGGAAGTGCCCGTCAACGGCCTTGCTTCTGAAACAGTAGGTTGCGCACACGGCCCTGGCCCAACCGGAATCCGTCGATACGACCGCGCGCAGCGCGCGTGAAACGCAGCAGGCCCGGGCCTTGAAACGCATCGGCAAACACCGGTTCGAAGGTACTGTCCGGAAAGCGGCGTCGTTCCACGACCAGCCGGTCCGCGCGCGCGACTACAGTCCAGACCACGTCCAGCTCTGCACTGTGATACTTGCCCTCGAATGCCTTTAGGTCCTGATTGGGCGGCGTTTCCGCAACGCGGCGCAGGAGTACGGGGGGCGAACCATCAATGCGCTCCTGCAAGACGATTTGGCTGCTCTGCCGCAGGAACGCGATCGTGACGGGCTGACCCACCAGGCGGAACTCAGCGCCCCCCAGCGGCGTCAGCTGAACGACCGTGCCAACACCATAGACCAGCTTGCCCTCCCGCACGGTGGCGCGACGCAGCGTTTCCGTGCGCGCATCGAAATAAGTTCCGACCAACGGCTCGATCTCCGCGGGCGTGACCGCGGCCGGCTGCGGCTCGGCGGCAACCGAACGCCGCATATGCTCGGCCAGAAAGACGGAAGCAACCTGGCGGTTCAACATTCCCGGATTGGTCGAACCCAAATTGCACAACGTGACGAAGGCGTAGCCCTGCTGCGGAAAGCGCAGGAAGTCGGCGCGGTAGCCCGCGTCAGCGCCACTATGACCCACAGTAGGTAGACCGTTGTATTCGCCTTTCACGATGCCGAACGCGTACGGCAATACGATGCCGTCGTTGAGCACACCCTGCGTGTGCAGCAGGTCTTGCAGCGCTTTACCGCCCACACGGGCGTCGTCAAAATTACGATTCCACCGGGCCAGATCGCCGACTGTGGTGAACAGGCTGGTGGCACCATGATTGTCGAACACAGGAATGCTGATGGCATAGCCACCCGGACGTTGCACGTACGCAGAGGTCCGGTTGGGTACAATCATGGTGTGATCGTCATGAAAGTGCGTACTGGTCATGCCCAGCGGCTGGAAGATGTGCTCGTGCGCAAACTCACGTAGTGATTTGCCGCTCACGCGTTTCACGATCACGGCCAACAACGTGTAGCCGGTGTTGCTGTAAAGGTGTTCGGCGCCCGGTGTGAAATTCAGCTCGCGCTGCTGTGCGATCAGACCGAGAATGTCGGCCTCGCTCTTGGGGTCGTCGGCCCGCCAGCCAGCCAGCGCCAGCAAAGACCACTGGTCACGCAGACCACTGGTATGGTGCACCAGATGTCGAATCGTGATGCGCTGGCCAAAGTCGGGAACCTCGGGCACGTACTTCCGCACGTCATCATCAATCGACAGCTTGCCCTGCTGCGCCAGCAACGCGATGGCCGTGGCGGCAAACTGCTTCGATAGGGAAGCCACATGAAAAATCGAGCCCGGTGTAATGGGCACGCCGTGCTCGAGATTGGACATGCCGTAACCGCGCTGGTAAACCATCCGATCCCCCTGCACGGTGGCGTGCGCACAGCCTGGTGATTGCGTGGTGTCGAAGCGCCGGAAAATCGAGTCTACTCGATCGGACGCGGGCGTCTGCGCTCTTGCCGCCGTTGGCAGGGCAACGGCGAGGGCGACGGCGAGGACACGGATTTGGGCGCGGCTGCGGGCGCGGGTTGTATTCATGTGCTTCCTCGGGTTCGTTCGGCCTACAGGCTCCAGTTTAGCGGTTGCGCTGCAAGTACGCGCGGAAGCGGGCCGGTAAGACGGACTCGGGTGGCAGGACGACGGCGGGCATGGTGGCGCTGAGCGTATGCCAGAAAAGCAGCGTCGCCGTGGGACGGCTCACCCGCAGCGCCAGCAACTCGGCGGCCGCTTTGGCCGTGTAGGTCGGGTCCAGGGCGAGGCCGGTGGGCGCGAAGGCGCTGTGGGCCGCGTCTGCGGCGGCTGTCGGTTGCCCATACCCCGCTCCCACCTGGTCGTGGGCCAGGGTTACGCGCCCAACGGCATGGTCGGCCGCCACCGGGACGCCTCGCCTTTCCAGTTCGGAACAGGTAGCGCGAATGAGGCCGTGCAGCGCCCTTTCGTTGGTGACCAGGCGGCTAGTGATGCGGGTGGCGATGATCTGCGTGCGCAGATCGAGCAGAGTCAGGCCAATCGCTATTCCGGCCGCTGTGCCCAGCGTGCCGGCAGCCAGCACAATCAAATCAGGCGCGGGCAGCTCGCGCTGCTCGATCTGGGTGCCCAACTCGAGGGTGGCGTTTACATAACCGAGCGTACCAGTAACATCGGAGCCGCCCGGTACAATGGCAAAGGTGCGCTCGCGCCAGTGCGCCAGGCGCGCGCCCACGAGTGCGGTGGGCACGCTGGTCATGCGCGGCGCAAAGCGCAGCTCCGCGCCCAGCGCGGCGTCGGTGAGCAGCACCTGGCGCACATGGTCCGTGATCGGTTGCGGAAACAAGACCAGCGAAGAAGCAAAACCGAGCTGCCGCCCGAACACCGCCGTGGCCAGGGCATGGTGCGAACCGGCCGCGCCCGCTGTGATCAGGCGCTGCGCGTCACGTGCGCGCGCTCGCGCAAGCAGAAACTCGAGCTTGCGGATCTTGTTACCGCCGTACACGTCTGAACTGAGATCATCGCGCTTGATCCATAGCCGAGCGTT
>JBOHRF010000587.1:0-2807 GCA_050732575.1 Longimicrobiales bacterium | reverse complement strand
TGCTGGCCGGCCTGCCGCTGTTCCCGTACATGAAGCTTGCGGTCACGCCGCTGGCGAAGCATCCGTCATCGATACGCTGAACCAATCAATCAAAAGTATGCGGTCCATTGACGACGCCTCTCAGAGAGGGTTCCGATGGAGTTGGAGGTGTGATACGTCGCGCCGCTCAGCGCAGATTGGCTGGCAGCTTCCAGGGTAGAAGCGAGTCGTAGTCGTCGACGGTCTTCGCGAGCGGAAGCCGTTGGAACAGCCAGAGGAGATACCGATAGGGATCGATGCCGTTGGCCTTGCAGGTCTCCACGAGGGAGTACAAGTTTGCGCTAGCATTCGCGCCATCAACGGTGTCAGAGAACAGCCAGCTGCGGCGTCCTACGCAGAATGGCCTGATCGCGTTTTCACAGGGATTGTTCGAGATCGGCCAGTTTCCGTTCTCGACGTAGCGAAGCAACTTGGGCCACTGCCCATGCATATAGCTCAGCGCCTTTCCGAGTAGGCCACCGGGTACGACAGCGGGCATTTGCTCGATCATCAGTTGCCGGATGGCGCCGAGCACGCGAGAACTGTATCGTCGTCGCAGTCGCTGTCGTTTCTCGGCCATCCAGTCCGCACTTCGCGCCTCGGCCGCGTACAGCTTGCCGATCAGGCCGATGAAGCGTGTGGCCAGCAGATCTGGCGTCCGCGCGGCTTTGGGCACGCTCGCCTCGGCCTTGACGAACCCGCGTCGCACGTGCGTCCAGCATCCGAGATGGATGAGTTGGTGATCGTGCGCGATGCCGTTGTAGAGCGAGTAACCATCTGTCATCAGGGCCGCGCCTTTCCGGACACCCTCGAACAGTGGCCGCCCCTGCTGGCCGCCGCGGCCGGGTGTATAGGTGAACAGACGAATCGCCGGCCCCGAGCCAGTCATCATCGCCCACAACTGGCTTTTCGTCTGCGGACGGCGATCTTTCTCCTTGAGCACCTGGAATGTCGTCTCGTCGCAGTAGATCAGATCGGCGTCGAGTCCCGCGTCGCGCATCAGGTTGATCACGGGCTGCGACGCAAGGCCGACGCGCACCATGCTGGCGGCGACGGTGTTCGAGGAGATGTCGCCACCGAAGCGGCGCAGCAAGCCGGCCTGGCGGTACAGCGGCATGCCGAACTGGTACTTGCCCGTGGCAATCCAGGCGAGAGCGGATTCGGTGAACAGGCCGCGCGCGATGATGCGTGCCGGCGCCGGCGTGACCTTGATACCCAGATCGCAGCAGGGGCATGCATATTTGACGCGCTGATGCTGGACGACCCGAACCTGCTCGGGAATGACATCGATCTGCTCGCTGATCTCGACGCCAATCTCGACCAGCGCATGACCATCATGGGCGCAGAAGCGTTCAGCTTCAGGGAGTTCGTGCCGCACCGCCTCGCGCGGCAGATTGGGGTCGAGCGGCTTGCGGTGACCACGCTTTTTGCGGGCGTGCGCGGCGACCTTCGTGCCAGGCGTGTCTTCCTGCGCAGGGGGCGTGTTCGATGCGAGCGCTTCGGCTTCGTTGAATAGGCCGAGCTGGCCCGCGTCACGCGCCTCGCTCTTGGCGCCGAACAGTTCGCGACGGTAGGCTCGCAGTCGTTCCTCAGCGAGGTCACGCTCGACCGTCACCAAACGCAGCGCGCCACGCAACTCATCACGCTCCACCTGAAGCGCGTTGCGCTCCTCGCGATCTGCGAGAAGCGCCTTGAGTTCGTCAGCGTCGATGGTCAAGTTGGTCGGCATAGCACTTCGACCGGCTTGCCGATGACTCGTTCAGCTCACACGCGCATAATGCCGTTTGGGATGGCGTTGAAGTGCGGCGATGTTGGCGCCGTCGAGAAGCCAGTGCAGCAGGTCGACACTCAACGTCACCACCTCGGTCTTGCTGTCGGGCCAAACGAAGCGATCGTTCGCTTCGAGTTTTTTGAGCAGCAGCCAGAAGCCGTTGCCATCCCAGCCGAGGATCTTGATGCGATCGCGACGCCGGTTTCCGAATACGTAGAGCGAGGAATCCAGCGGGTTCAGGCGCATCGCCTGTTCGACGAGAATCGACAGGCTGTTCATGCCGTACCGGAAGTCGACGGGGTCTCGATGAAGATAGACCTTCAACTGGTCGTCGAACCGGAACACGGCAACCTCCCAAGCAATTGGACTACGGTCGTCAACTCCTCGATGTTCGCCTTGCCAAGATCGAACTCGACCCCATTGGGCAAGCGCACATGCAGTGCGATCGCCATTGCCGTTGACTGCGACGACACCGTCAGTGGTGCTGGTGCCGCGACGACCGGCACAAACACAGCATGAGACTTGCTTGCCGCAGGGTCGCTTACAGCCGGTACTGGAACATCAATATAAACACCGTCAACGCTGCCTCCGTTCGGTACGTCGTCCGCGACCACGGGGGCAGCCTGCTGTGCAGGCTGCCCCCAAGACTGCTCTCGTTCCATAAGATAACGGGCAATCCACTTGCGTAGCAGGTTGGCGTTGACGCCGTAGGTCTGCGCCATCCGCGCGACCGATACGCCTGGCTTCAGACAGGCCTCGACCAGCGCGCGTTTGCTTTGCTCGTCGAACTTGCGACGACCGTCTCGCCTCGCCCGGATGACTCTCAACTCAGGGATCTTCTCTTCCATAGGTGTCCACCTCGTAGTAGGTGGACACCATCATCCCTACTCACCGCTTATCCCGGTAGGACGTCCATAATGGATCGCTTACGTCGAGCACGCTGGTCAAAGGTACGGTTGCCGTTTCAGTGCCTCGCCGGAAGTGAAGCAGGTAGGGATCATTGGCAAGGTTGTAAATG
>JBOHRF010000586.1:0-2820 GCA_050732575.1 Longimicrobiales bacterium | reverse complement strand
TGCCGTACTCTCGCCCCCCGAAGTACAGGACTTGTGGGCCGTACTTCGTCAGCTGCGTGAGCATGGCGGCACCATTGTGGTGATCACACACAAGCTCGATGAAGTCATGGAGATCTCCGATCGCGTGACTGT
Organism: Longimicrobiales bacterium; assembly: GCA_050732575.1. Taxonomy (GTDB): domain Bacteria; phylum Gemmatimonadota; class Gemmatimonadetes; order Longimicrobiales; family RSA9; genus JBBDWZ01. Next base: position 2,688 of record JBOHRF010000586.1, on the reverse strand, counting down.
GATGCGTCACGGCCGCACAGTCGCCACCATCGACACGCGTGAGACCTCACCTGCCGAGCTGGCGCGCGCCATGGTTGGGCGGGAGGTTGCCCTGGCCAGGAAGGGCGACGGCGGGGGCGACGGCGAGGCTTCGGGTGAGACCGCGCTGGCGCTTCAGGACGTGCGTGTACAACGGCGAGATGGCACCACGGCACTTGATGGTGTGACACTTTCCGTGCGGCGCGGTGAGATTGTCGGGATTGCGGGTGTGGAGGGGAACGGTCAGACCGAGTTGGTGGAAGTTATTGCCGGTTTGACCGAGCTGGATGGTGGCGCAATCCAGTTGCTGGGTCGGCCGCTGCGGGGCGGCGCACGCGAGCGTTTCGATGCTGGAATTGCGCACGTACCGGAGGATCGGCACCGGCGCGGGCTCGTGCTCGAGTACACAGTGGCCGACAACCTGATCGTGGGTTTGCAGCACCATTTCACCAGCCACGGCGTGTTGCGGCAGGGCGCAATACGGCGCAACGCTACCACCAAGGTGCATGAGTTCGACATTCGCCCGGACCGGATCGAGGGAACCGCGGTCACACTTTCGGGCGGCAACCAGCAGAAGATTGTGATTGCGCGTGAGTTGACGCGTGAGCACGCCGTGTTGCTGGCTGCGCAGCCCACGCGCGGCGTGGATGTGGGCGCCATCGAGGCGATACACGCGCGCCTGCGGGCGGAGCGCGCAGCCGGCAAGGCCGTGCTGCTGATCTCGGCTGACCTGAATGAGATCATGGCGCTCTCCGACCGCGTTGCTGTCATGTATCGCGGGCGCATTGCGGCCGTGCTCTCAGGGGAGGAAGCAACCGAGGAGCGGCTGGGTGAATACATGACGGGCGTGAGGAGAGAAAACCCGGAAGGAACAACGAAAGAAGAATCGAAAGGAACAAGAAAAGAAACCACGAAAGAGAGAGACACGTCGGGCGGCCAGGGTGGGCGCGTGTCATGAGCACGACATCCGTGGGCGCGCGCACTTCATCGCTGGGTCGTCTCGATGAGACACTGTTGCCCGTGCTGCTGGCACTCCTGGCGGCGCTGGTGATCGGTGACGTGCTGATCCTTTCGTTTGGCCAGAGTCCGGCGGCCGTGTATCGCATGCTGCTGGAAGGCAGCTGGGGCAATGCCTGGGGCTTTGGCCAGGTGCTCTTCAAGACCACCACGCTGGTGTTCACGGGCCTGGCCGTGGCCATCGGGTTGCGCGCGGGCGTCTTCAACATTGGCGCAGAGAGTCAGCTGGCCGCGGGAGGCTTCATGGCCGCGCTGGTGGGCATGCTGTTGCCTGCGGGTACACCTGCTCTGTTCGCAATTCTTTTTTGCATGATCGCTGCGGCCGCGGGTGGTGGCCTGGCCGGCGCGGTGCCCGGCATGTTGAAAGCGCGGTTTGGTGCGCACGAAGTCATCGTAACGATCATGATGAACTTCATTGTGCTGGCACTGCTGAATTACATCGTGGCTGCGCATCTGCACGAGCCAGAGACACTGCGCACACCCGGCGTGCAGGCCGGACAAATCCCGCGCCTGGCCCAGGTGTGGCCGGCTTTTCACGGCTCGGCGGCCAATTTCGCGCTGCTCATCGCACTGCTGCTGGCCGGGCTGCTCTGGTTCTTCCTGTTCCGCATGCGTGCCGGCTTTGAACTGCGCGCCGTGGGACTGCAGCCGTCCGCCGCAGAGTATGGCGGCATCAAGGTGGGCCGTGTGTGGTTTGGCGCGCTCGTACTCTCCGGCATGATTGCCGGATTGGGCGGCATCAATTACGTGCTCGGTTACAAGGGTTATTACGAAGAGGGTTTTGCCGGCGGCGCTGGATTCCTGGGCATTGCCGTGGCGCTGGTCGGTCGCAACCACCCGTTGGGTGTGATCCTTTCCGCACTGTTGTTTGCCACGCTGTCTCAGGGCGGACTGGCCATCAATGCACTGGTGCCAAAGGACATCGTGGACGTGTTACAGGCCACGGTCATCATTGCCATGGCGATTTCGGTTCCGGAAGTCAGGCGGCTGTTGCGACTGGGTCGTGGAGGCGCCTCGTGAATCCATTCGACTTCCTGGGCCAGACGTTACGGATTGCCGTGCCTTATTTGTTTGCGGCGGCGGGCGGTGTGATCGCCGAGCGCGCCGGTGTAGTGAGTCTTGCCCTGGAAGGCTTCATGTTGTCCGGCGCGTTTGCCGCTGCGCTGGCCAGCTACTACTCGGGCAGCGTGGTGGTCGGTATTCTGGCGGGGTTAACAGCCGGGCTGCTGTTCGGACTGTTGCACGGCGTAGCCAGTGTGCGCTTCCGCGCCGATCAGGTGGTCGTGGGTATAGCCATCAACCTGTTGGTGGCAGGTATCACCCGCTTCTTCCTGCAACTTGCATTCGACAGCTCCTCGAACTCGCCGCGCATCCCGGGACTGAGCGGCGCTGCAGGTGGTCTGGGTAACCCACTCCTTTGGTTGGCGGTGGTTTGTGTTCTCGCCACTGGCTGGCTCATGCGCAGCACCGTGCTCGGTCTGCGCATCCGTGCGGTGGGGGAGCACCCGCAGGCCACGGTTTCGGCTGGCCTTTCGGTTGCCACGTTGCGTTACATTGCGGTAGGCATTTCCGGCGTGCTCGCTTCTCTGGGCGGCGTATACCTGGCGCTGGACCAACATCAATTCACGGATAACATGACGGCCGGTCGCGGCT
>JBOHRF010000585.1:0-2833 GCA_050732575.1 Longimicrobiales bacterium | reverse complement strand
GGCCCGGCCACACGTGTTGCGGCTGGCGCCCGACGGCGATCTCATCATTGGCGATTCCTTCAATCAGCGCATCCGCCGAGTCGATGCCAGCACCGGAACGATTGTCACCATTGCCGGCAACGGCACGTTCGGCAGCGCGGGCGATGGCGGACCCGCGCTCGATGCTTCGTTTGCCTACTTCGGCGACTTCGTGTTGCGCCCCAATGGCGACCTGATCCTGAGCGGTGTGGGCGATCATCGATTGCGCCGCATCGATGGGCGCACAGGCGTGATCTCGGCCTTTGCCGGAACCGGGCGCTGGGACTTTGGCGGTGATAACGGGCCCGCAACGGCGGCCTCGTTCCATCTCACATCCGGCATGGACACCGATCGCGATGGCAACATCTACATTGCCGACAAATACAATGGACGGGTCCGCCGCATCGACGCGCGCACCCGCGTCGTTACCACTGTAGCCGGCTCGCGCGCACCGCCCGACTACCCAGGCGCCTTTCACAGTCATTACGACCGTGCCCAGATCGAGCGCGAGGTGCATGCGCCATTTGCCTTACCGATAACGGGCAGCGCTGCCGTACGCGTGCGCGCCAACCTGGACTTCACGCAGACCGGTCATCCGCGCAAGCGTCTGGACCTCTATCTGCCTGAAACCGTTATACCCGCGCCCCTGGTCGTGCTGGTGCACCCGGCCACGCGCTCGGATCTGGACATTGCGCCCAACCGTTGGAACAGCAACATCACGCGCGCTCGCGCACTCGCGGCCTCCGGATTTGCAGCGGCCGTCTTCAATCACGAAATGCGTTACTATCCCATGCGCCCGCGCGAGCCCGCCGCTGACTTGCAGCGCGCCATCGACTATTTGCGCCGCAAGGCGGATGAGCTAGGTCTCGACCCTGCGCGCGTTTGTGTCGTGGCTTTCAGTGATGGTGCGCCCCTGCTGGCACCGCTGATGAAACAGCCGCCGGCCTACCTGAAATGCCTGGCGATGTTCTATCCACTCCTGGATATTCGCGAGCCGCGTTTTGTCGCTGCCGATGAAACGGATGAAGTCAAGGCGGCATTCTCGCCCCTCATCCAACTCTATCGCGCTGGTGCCGCCGTACCGCCGCTCCTGCTCCTGTATGCCGGCAAGGACAATCCCGATGCCCTGGTCGATGCCCAACGATTCGAGCGCGTGGCCCGCTCACTGCAAGCACGCGTGGATGTGCGCCCGCACGCCGACGGGCCGCCGGGCTTCGATGTGGCTGCGCCTGACTCCACCACCCAACGCGTCCTGCGCGATTGGCTCGGCTTCCTGCAACGACACTTGAACAACCGCCGTCTCTGACGCCGGTTCACTAGCAAGCAATAAGGCTTCCGTTAGCCCCTATTTCCGCTGAAGTCTTCACTGTATTCTTGAAACTTGCTGTTGCACGAGGCGTCTCTCGCCAGATGCTTCCGTACGACTCTCACGCTCCGCACGGTGCCGCACTATGCTGGAACAGCATACTGGTGACTCGAGCGTAGCGACCCCAACCGCGAGCACATGCACGCGCTGCGGGAGCGCAGTCGCATCGCCCTGTTGTCCGGAGTGCGGCGAACGACAAGGTCCCTTGATACCTTCGCTCCGTGCCTGGTTCAAGGAAACGCTGGACGACCTGTTCCTGGTTGATCGGACGTTGCCGCGCACGGTAGTGAGTCTCCTGACAAGGCCCGGTCAACTCACGAGCGACTGGCTTGCCGGTCAGCGCGTTCGCTATCTGAGACCGCTTCGTCTGTACATGCTGTGCGCGGTTCCGCTCTTCCTGATGTGGTCATTTCAAACGCAACCACAATCCTTGTTCGGCGATATTCTGCAGGGCTGGATGGCCGGCACCGATGCCGGCCTGATGATTACGGTGCAGGCGTTGTGGTCTCTCCCGATCGTTGCGTCACTCGTGCTCTCGCTTCACATCCACGCCTTCCTCATGCTGTTGACGAGCGTTTTGCTCGGTCTGAAGCTCGCCCTTGGCGGCTTTCCAGAAGGGTTGGCCGTCAACCTGGGAACAGGTGTAGGTCTGTTGTATGTGATGGTCTTGGTGAGCGCGGGCCCATTGACTCTGGACCGCGCAGTCACGCGATGGCATCTTTGCTTCCCGACAATCAAGTTATGGCCATCAAAACTCTGACGTGGGAGTGGAAACCATGCTTCGATGCCGGTTGACGAACCCATGGGCAGACATCGCTCGTGCGTGTGTGTTCGTTCTCGCCGCCTGGGGAATGCTTTCCGTGGCACCCCAACGAGTCGCGGCCACCGTTGTCGATCCCATAGATACTACGGGCGCCGCTGCACCCAGACGCGCGGCCATGCGCACTCGGGTTTATGTCGGAATGTGGAGCACCCACTTGCGCGACCTGAATCGCGGTCTGCTGGGCAACTCGCTCATTGGTTTGGCCTATCGGGGTTACTACGCGGCCACGTTCATCAACTCATTCGGCGACCGCGCCGTTGCCGTCGGGATTCAGAGAAGCTTCTCGCCTGGAAAACCGGGTTGGTTGACCACAGCGCTCGGCTATCGAGTCGGGTTGTTGACCGGCTACGATGAACGGCTCTTCGGCATAGGCCACATCTCACCGTTGATTCCGTTTGGTCAAATCGTAGGCAACCTCGATTGCCGAAACCTGGGCGTCGAGCTGGCCTACGCCGGCGTCGTTGCTACGGTCACGCTCAGTGTGACGTTTTAGTAAACTTGCGCGTGCGTCCTCGAAAACGTGCCCACGAACGAAAACCAGCCCCCACACGCGTTGTGCTCACGGTAGTCAGACACTGACATGCGCGCAGCGCACGCAGCGCGCGGACGCGAATCGGACTGAAGGT
>JBOHRF010000584.1:0-2842 GCA_050732575.1 Longimicrobiales bacterium | reverse complement strand
CGTTACGCCCGATTTACGCCCGTCTAAGCTAGCGTGGTGGGCTCAACACCTCGTAGGCGCGGCGCACGGCGTCCAGATCTACACCGACCGCGCGAATGGTGGGATAGTTGGTGGCGTGGTTGCGCATGTCCATGCGGCGCGCAGCTTCTTCGGCCGGCACACCGGCGCGCTGCAACTGTACGACTTTGGCCCAGAAGTCAGCCAGGTAGGCCTGGAAGTGATCGATGCGCTCGCGTTGCTGGAACGGTAGCCCGTGACCGGGCAGGATGGTATCGAACGAGAGCTGTTTGATGCGCTCCAGCGTTTCAATCCAATCGGGCACGAAAGCATCACCCATGTAGGACAGGCCGGCCGTGAGCAAGTCACCGGTGATGAGCACGCGCTCGCGCGGCAGGTGCACCACGACATCACCACCGGTGTGGCCGCGGCCGAAGAACAACAGACGGATCTCGCGACCGCCACGAAACAGCGTAAGTCGGCTATCGAAGGCCACGGTGGGCGGCACGGGCCGCACTGCGGCGGTGGCCATGCGATAGTTCTCCTGGATACGGATGCGTCGTTCCAACTCCGCGCGTGAGGCGGGCGTAGTGGCGGTGTCGAGTTGGGCACGCAACGTTGCGATCTGCTGCGGCAAGCCGCCAATGAAACGGTCGTAGCCGCGCCCGCGCATGGACGCGCCGCTGGCCACTGCCTCACGCGTCACCTCGTGGCCGATGATCTCGACACTGGCAGGATAGATCTGATTGCCATGCGTGTGGTCGAAGTGGAAGTGCGTGTTGACCACGTAGCGCACGGGTTTGCTCGTGATGGCCTTCAACTCATCGAGCAGCACCTGCGCCGACGCGGGTGACACGTGCGAGTCCACGAGCAGCACATCCGCATCGTTGATGACAATGGCGGCATTGGCGCCCACCGCCATGCTACCGGTGCCCACGGCGTGATAAAGATCGTCGCGGATCTTGTGGAACGTGAAGGCGGGCGGCGCGTGCTCCGACCCGGGCGGTCGCACCTGCGCGGCAACCGGCAGAGCGCAAGCCAGGAGTCCAAGTCCCGTGGTCCAGGCCGCAGCCAAACGTCGATGCGCCGCCATGGCGGTCTCCGATGGAGTGATGGTGTACAACAACCTACCACGCGTGGATGATGTAACACAGAGCTTGAGTCGTATGCGGAAGGACCGCCTCCAAAAACAAGCGGGCGCTCCGTTATGGGGCGCCCGCTCCGTCATGTCAACCTCAAAGCAGGGCTCATGACCCGTTGGCACTGGCCTTTTTGACCTGCTCGATGATCAGGTTGTAGCTCTCCGGCGCAGTGCGCAATGCTGGGGGCCGGCCAGGCCGCCCGGCCATGGGACTTAGGTGGAATAAACGTCCTGGACGTCGAGCCAGCCTGCCCGGGCGCCGTACCATGCCGTCGACTGTGGCTACGACGTGAGTCCGATGGCACCCGTGCATTGCGTCGCGCACAATGGCACACCAACACGGGCCCGGGAGAACCAAAATGAAATACGGCGTTGCGTTTCGCTCTACTCGCGTACTACTACTGGGACTACTAATCGGGCTGGCAGGGAGCGGGCGAGCGCTTGCACAGACAGATCCATTGCCATCGTGGAATGATGGTGCCGCAAAACGGGCCATTGTCGCATTCGTGCAGACGACCACTACCCCAGCCAGCCCGAAGTTCGTACGGCCCGAAGCGCGCATCGCCACGTTCGACCAGGATGGCACGCTCTGGGTCGAACAGCGCATGTACACACAGGTCATGTACTGTTTGGCGCGTGTGCCTGCGGTGGTAGCCAAGAAACCCGAGCTTGCCCAACAGGAGCCGTTCAAGACCGTGCTTTCCGGCGACCCTCACGCGATAGCCAGGCTCACCACGCCGGACCTGGAAAAGATCATGGCCGCCACGCTGACCGGCATGTCAGTCGATGAATTCAAGGCCGAAGCGAAGAAATGGCTGGCCAGCGCGAAACACCCGCGCTGGAAGCGACCGTACACCGACCTTGCCTACCAACCCATGCTGGAGGTGCTGCAGTATCTGCGCGCCTACGGGTACAAGACCTACATCGTCACGGGTGGCGGGCAGGACTTTGTACGCGTGTACTCCGGGCGCACGTACGGCATTCCGCCGGAGCAGGTGGTGGGCACGGCCGGCGGCACGACGTACGGCTACGACGCGCACGGGAAACCGTTCCTGACCAAGGAACCCAAGCTGCTGCTGAACGACAATGATGCCGGCAAGCCCGAGGGCATTCACCTGATGATCGGACGGCGCCCGTACCTGGCATTCGGCAATTCGACGGGCGATCGGCAGATGCTGGAGTACACGCATGCCGGCGATGGCGCGCGCCTGGCCTTGCTCGTGCTGCACGACGACGCGCAACGCGAATACGCCTACGGACCCGCTCATGGCCTGCCCGCCAGCAAGGTGGGCACGTTCCCGCAGTCACTGTATGACGAGGCCACAAAGAAGAACTGGATCGTGGTCAGCATGAAGAACGACTGGAAGCGTGTCTTTTCTTTTGAGACCGGTAAGTAAGAACGGATTAACGAATTGATCGTGAACGTCCGCAACGTGAGACACGCTACGATCAAGCACAGCTTTGTGAGGCGACTATCTGACTGAAACACCGGCTCGAAAGCACGATCAAAAGCGAATGCTGACCCCCACGATCACGCCGCCCATGCCGACATTGTAGATGAAGCCGTTATCATCTTTTTCGAAGTCCACATCGATTTGACGGTAGCCGGCGCGCAGTGTGTAACGCGGGGCGAGCTGGTAGGCGAGCCCGCCCAGCGCCTGCCAGGTGAATTCGGAGCCTCCACCGAACCCGCCCAAATCACCG
>JBOHRF010000583.1:0-2864 GCA_050732575.1 Longimicrobiales bacterium | reverse complement strand
GTGCACGGCAACGGAGACCTTGGAACTGGCCCTGGGTGCACTGAACGTCGACATTTCGGCACCCTTCAGCGACGGCACTCCCGTGGACGCCGATGCCAACCGCAAGATGAAGTGGGATCGGACCATGGCCTTTCAAAACGCGGAAATCCAATCCAATCCCGGAGTGAACGCGTTCAGTGACATTGATGGTCATCAAGTGAACACACCTTGGCGCCAGCCTTTGGGCACGTTCTCTCTCTTTGAGTTCAGCCCCAAGTTTGATCCGGTTCCATCGATGCTGGTTCAGAATCATGAGAGCGTTCTGCCCGACTTCTACGGGCTCACCACGTCTTTCCGGCGGGACCGGCTGAAGACGAGCGTGATTGTGCTGGCCGAGGAAGAGGGCGCAGCCTGGACCAAATACCTACATGGCAATTTCGGACAGGGCACATGGACATTCCTGGGTGGCCATGATCCTGAAGATCCTCAACACCAGATTGGTGATGAACACACCGATCTGAGCCTGCACCCACATTCACCAGGGTACCGGCTGATTCTGAACAACGTCCTGTTTCCGGCCGCCAAGAAGAAGACCCTCAAGACCGACTGACCCGCGTCATGAGCTACGGAGAGACGAGGCGTTGACTCGTCTCTCCGCACCTGAATAGTTGCCCTGTCCTGGTCGTGATCTTCGGTTTACTTTCGCATACGTGAACAGACGAATGCTTGACCGATGAGCCGCGTCCTCAGTCTCTCGGGCTCGGCCGCTGATCTGATCCGCGCCGAGATCGAGCGCGCTCGCGGTAACGAAGTGTGTTTCGTTGCTGCTGTTGGTGAGGACGGGCTGGTCGATGCACCGCGCCCGGTGGCACGTGGCAACGCGCAAGCGGTACTCGCCGCTTTGAAAGATGCGCCCTCAGGCTCGTTAGCCATTCACAATCATCCATCGGGACACCTCGACCCTTCCGAGGCCGATCTTCGCGTGGCAGCTGCGGCTCATGTTCGGGGCGTTGGCTTTGCCATTACCGACAATCGTGCACGTGAGCTCTACGTCGTGGTCGAACCTCCCGAGCGTCGCGTGCAACATCGACTCGCGCCCGAGGAAATTGACGCCGTGCTTGCTCCTGGAGGTCCCATGGAACGAGCACACAGCGCTTACGAAGACCGGCCGTCGCAACGGGAAATGGCGGTCACTATCGCCCAAGCGTACAACGACGGCGGAATTGTCCTGGCTGAGGCAGGGACGGGAACAGGCAAGTCGGTTGCCTATCTGATTCCAGCTATCCGCTGGGCGTTGAAGAATGGGGAGCGTTCGGTTATTTCCACTAATACCATCAACTTACAGGAGCAGCTGGTCAGGAAGGATTTGCCCTTGCTGACGCGCGCACTGGGCGAACCGTTCCGTTTCGCGCTGGTGAAGGGTCGACACAACTACGTGTCGATCCGCCGCGCCAAACTCGCCGCGCAGGGCCAGGCGCTCCTCTTTGATGACCCGCAACAAAAGGCGCTCAACACCATTCTGGAATGGCTGAACCATACCGAGGATGGCTCGCTGCAGGATCTTCCGTTTGCGCCGCCACCCGAAGTATGGGACGAGGTCCTAAGCGATTCGGATGTTTGCCTGCGTTCGCAGTGTCCGCACTTCGAAAAGTGTTTTTATCAGCGCTCCAGACGGGAAGCCAATCAGGCTGACATTGTAGTAGTCAATCACCACCTTCTCTTCAGCGATCTGGCAGTCCGTCGAGCACAGGACAACTACACAACCGCTTTCGCGCTGCCTCCGTACCGCCGCGTAGTGATGGATGAGGCGCATAACCTGGAGGACGCGGCCACGGAGCATCTTGGGGCCAGCATTGCCAGGCGCGGCCTGGTGCGCCTGCTCGGGCGACTCGAGCGGCGCGGAAAGGGTCTGTTGCCGGCCCTGGCCAGGAAGGTACGGGCCACCCATCAGAACCTGCTCAATGCGGAAGTACTTCGTCAGGTCGAAGAGGATCTGATTCCATTGGTCGATAGGGTGAAATCTCATTCAACCGAATTCTTCGATTGGCTGGATCAACTACTTGTAAATGAAGATGATGGCATACTACGCCTAACAAACTCATTTAGCTGCTCAGACCTGTGGACCCGCGGACTCGACGCGCTGCACGAAAACGTGTTGATGCTGATCGATTCCCTGGCTCAGGGCACGGAACGGCTGGGCGCCACTATCGTGGGCGACAAAACACTCGAGGAATTAGTCCGCGAAGAGTTGGTGGAACTGGTGGGGGTGTTTAATCGATTGACCGGGGCGGCGCACGCATTACGGGTCGGCTTCAACACGAGCGACGATACGGCGCTGGTGCGTTGGGTTGAACGACGCTCCACAGCCGGTGAGTCGAACGTAGTGGTGCGGACGGCACCGATAGATTTGTCGGAGGTGATGCGAGATGCGGTTTTCGACCGCGTCGACACGGCCGTGCTCACATCCGCGACACTGGCCACGGGAGCTGGTTTTGGATTCATTCGCCGCCGCCTGGGCCTGGCCGCCGGCGTGCGCGTTCACGAGGAGATATACGCCTCGCCGTTCGACTATGAAGCGCAGGTCTGGATTGGAGTTCCCACGGACTTGCCGATGCCGGGAGCCTCGGAAAATGAGATTTTCAATCGGGCCATAGCCGATGTGGTTTCCGACCATGCCGCCGCGTCAGGCGGGGGCGTATTCGTATTATTCACGTCGTACCGGTCAATGCGAAGCGTGGCGTCAGAACTTCGCCGACGGGGAGTGCATTATCGGTGGCCACTTTTCGTGCAGGGCGAGGCCCCGCGAACTCGGCTCCTCGAGCAATTCGTTGCGAGCGGGGCAGGTTTGTTGCTCGGTGTCAATTCATTTTGGGAAGGCGTGGATG
>JBOHRF010000582.1:0-2871 GCA_050732575.1 Longimicrobiales bacterium | reverse complement strand
ATGGTGCGCGAGTACATCGACAAGCAGCAAGGCGAGCAGATTGCCGACGATAGTCGATTTCCAATCGACGACACATGAACCCCTCGCCTTACAGGCGAGGGTCCGCGCGCAAACGCGCGCTTAGTTTCCGCCCTGGCTGCTGGGTGGCACCATACCCAGTGAGCGCATGTATGTGACCAGGTTTCCGTAATGCTCGTAGTTGTGCGCGGCGTTGAGCGTGAGAATCCCCGAGACCGACATCTGCTGCCCGAACATCGGGTACGTTTTCACGAGCCCCGCGTCGGTCGTCGCGTTATACACTGCATCGCAGGCCGCGTACGACCCCTTCAGCCTGGCGATGATGTCGGCGCGCTTCGTCGTGCTCGCCTCGATGTTGCTCCCCTCCGCGGTTGGTTTGCCACCCGCTGTCGCACAAAACGCATTGTTCGAGTCCGCGAGGTGGGCAAGGATGGCGCCGAAGCTGCGCACGGTGGCGACGGGCTTGTACGAGTACTTGTCTTCCGGGACCTGCTCGGCCGAGCGCAGCACATAGTTCTTCGCGATGTTGTAAACGCCCTGGATGCCCTTGGTGGCGGCATTCTGGGCAGCCGCGCCCGACGCCAGCAGCAGCGGCACTGTGGCGAGCAATACCATGCGCATCGTTCCTCCGGAGGTCTTGGATGTGTACGGGCTGGATAGACCGCGCTAGACCCGCGCAGTCGTCCACAATTAGATATACAGTCGATGATCTGCTCAGGCTACTCGACCTTCAGCACGCGCAGTCAAGCCTCGAGTCCGGTCCGGAGCCCACTCGACAACCAATGGGGATCCAGGACAGATTCGTTTCTTCGATTCGAGTCTTCGTTTGGCCCATTTCGGAAAACACGCGAGGAAACCAATGAGGTTGTGCGCGACGATCACGCTTTCTCTGGCTTTCGCCACCAGCGCGGCGCAGGCGCAGGTCAATGCCGGCGATCAGAAGCCAGAGTCGAGCCTGCCGTTTACGATGACGCAAGTGGCGACGTTCAACCTGCCCTGGCGCATCGCGTTTCTGCCCGATGGCCGCATGCTCATCACGGAGAAGGTGGGTGGGCTCTGGCTGGTAACGCAGCAGGGCACGAAGATGCCGGTCACGAACGTGCCACCCGTCCTGCACCGCGGACAGGGTGGGATGCTGGGCGTTTATACGTCGCCCAACTACGCAACCGACCACAATGTCTATCTGACGTATTCCGAGCCGGGTGACAGCGGGTCGAGCCTGGCCTTGGCGCGCGCCCGGCTGAACATCACTCAGAACTCCGCCAGCCTCGACGATCTGCAGGTGATATGGCGTGATGGCGCTCGTGGCAGAGGCGGGCAGTTCGGCGCAGCCGTCGCCTTTTCCCCTGACAAGCGGTACCTCTTCCTGACGGTGGGCGAGCGGCAGCGCATGACACCGGCCCAGGATTCCAACTCGCCGCTGGGCAAGATCCTGCGGCTGACGCTGGACGGCAAACCGGCGCCCGGCAACCCGCAGGCCGGCAAGACCGGTGCGCAGACGCTGGCCATCATTAACCCGCCACGCAACACGGAATTGGCCAGGAGCGCGCCAGTTGTTTTCGAGTACACATTGCCGGGACCGAATCTGACGCCGTCAGAAACCTGGAGCACCGGGCATCGCACGCCGTACGGCCTGGCGTTCGGGCCCGATGGCCGGCTGTGGGAGGCCGAACACGGACCGCGCGGCGGCGACGAGCTGAATCTCATCGAGCCGGGCAAGAACTACGGCTGGCCGCTCGTGTCGTACTCCACCAACTACGACCGCACGCCGATCCCGAGTCACGATACGCGGCCGGATCTGACCAAACCGGTCATCTACTGGACGCCCATCGTCGCGCCGGGAAGTCTCACATTCTACAACGGCGCGCTGTTCCCGCAGTGGAAGGGATCCGCCTTCATCGGTGGTATGGCCACCCAGTCGCTCAATCGCATCACGTTCGATGGAAAGGGCGGCGCTACGCCTGCCGAACGCTGGAGCGTGGGCCACCGAATTCGCGACATCGCGGTGGCTCCGGATGGAGCCCTGTGGCTGATCGAGGACGCCCCACAAGGCGGCCTGTTCCGCGTGACGCCGAACTAACAAGGACAGCCAATGATGCGCATGCGCTGGACGCTGTTGGTTGCCGCCCTGCTGGCGGCAGCGGCGCAGAGCCCGGCGCAGACCATCACGATCGACAACGTCACGATCATCGACGTAAGCAACGGCAGGCTGCAGCCGCGCAAGTCGATCGTGATCGAGGGACAGCGCATCGCGCGGATCGAAAACGCCAGTACCACGACGCGCGCCGCCGCCACGATCGATGGCACCGGGATGTTTGTGATTCCCGGCCTCTGGGACATGCATATCCATGCCTACTTACGAATGACACGGCGCGCTTTGCCAGCACCAACCAGGTGATGTTCCCGCTGTTCATCGTGAACGGCGTGACCGGCGTGCGCGACCTGGGCAGCAACCTCGAGGCAACACTCGCCGCACGCGACAGTGCGGCTGCGCATCAGTTGATTGGCCCGCGTATGCTCGTATCGGGCCCGATGATCGATGGTCCGACCACGCGTTATGCAGCGGCGATCAAGGTTGCCACCGTACCGCTGGTTGAGGTGGAGCCGGTGCAGCCGAAGATTCTGGATTTCGGTGTTCGAAGGGAATCCCCAGGCGCATGGCTTCGTCGGCCAGCGCGAAATACGCATCTCTGGGAATGAGCGTCTGCGTCTTGATCAGATCCACATTCGCCGATCCCGTCCGCGCCCAGAGCGCCATCGACCGCTTCACCAGCAACTCGTATGACCTGGTGATCGAAGGGGAGTCCTATCGACGGAGGCTGAAACCCAATCTGAGCCCTCGACATTCGGAGC
>JBOHRF010000581.1:0-2888 GCA_050732575.1 Longimicrobiales bacterium | reverse complement strand
GCGTGGATGTCATGGATGGCTCCTGTACGATACTGAACACGGCGCTGAGTGAGGGTGGCCGCTACCTGGTCGCGAACCAGCAGGCACGCTAGCCCTACCTGGCACCATGCGCAACGGGTTCAGCGCAGCCGTCTCAATTCCACCTCAGAAACAATGAATCCGAACGCCGGCCAGCCGCCCGAGCGAACCGATCGCTCGAACCAGGATCGCGCCTGGGCCGTGTCGCCGCGCACCAGGTACCAGTTGCCTACGCCGTAACTGAGCGTTGCTACCGCTACATCTCCAGTGTCGGCCGCAGTGAGCACTGCATCGGGACCGATCTGTCCGCGGTACAGCCGCAGCCGCTGCGCGTAAGCCACGGGCGTGGGCAAAGAATCCGGGCGCCGGTCGAGCAAAGCCTGGGCTTCCGCCATGCGCCCCGCGCGTGCCAGCGACATCCACAACCAGTCCGTGGAGCCGGCCAGCTCACCCGCGTCGGGCGGCCGGCGCAGCGCGCGCGCAAAGGCATCGGCGGCCGGACCAAACTCGCCGCGCACGAAGCGCACGATGCCCAGGTGGTACCAGATGCCGTAGTTGGTGGAGTCCAGCCGGCTGCCGCGCGTCAGGTCATCGAGCGCGCGGTCGAACTCGCGCACCGAGAGCTGGCGATGCCCGCGCCAGCGATAGAGCATGGCATGGTCAGGCGCCAGCGTCAGTCCGGCCGTGAACGTTGTTATGGCTTCCCGGAACTGGCGAACCGCGGAGTGAGCAATGCCCAGTTGGATGATGCGATCCACGTTGTTCGGTTCGGCGTTGCGCGCGGCCCGTGCCCGCGCCACTCCACCCGTGTCAGGCAGCGACCGATATTCGACACCGGCCGGTGAACGGTACTGAACCGATTGGGCCTGCACCCGCGTCGAGCCCAGGGCACTCGCGCTGACCAGAGCTGCGGTCACGACCGTGCGTGCAAACAACATCGTCACCTCCCGAGCGATAAGGTACCACGCGGCCAGGGCCATAGCATCGGCGGAGAACGAGATAGCCCGACCGAACGACGGGCCGGGCTATCGTGTTTTCGCTGTTGGACATCCAACTCCGCTCGCGACGTGCAAACCCGGAGTGTTTTGGCCCAACCCATGTTCTAGCCGCGCCGCGCCCCAAGTTGGAGATCCAACTCCGCTCGCAACGTGCAAACCCGGAGTGTTGTGGACCAACCCATGTTCTAGCCGCGCCGCCCCCCGAGTTGGAGATCCAACTCCGCTCGCGACGTGCAAACCCGGAGTGTTGTTTCTGGCCTCCGCCGGCCTGTAACAAATCGATAGAGCGTCAGGTCACCCGGGAAAAGAATGCACGGGCTGAAGCAGAATGCACGGCCCGCCCCGCTCAATGCCGGAAAGGCGCTGGAAAAGATGTTGGTGCAGAATGGGTTCTGGCGCGGCCCGGTCGGTCCGGCGCTTGCCCTGAGGGGGTGATCAGGGCGCAGAAAACTCGTGGAGTGCAAGCATGAATCCGCTGATTCAATTTGTGACGGTCATAACGCTTCTGCAGGCGCCGGTGGGCCAGGAGCTGGTAACGCCGGTGGGGCCAGTGCGTCCGCCCGAGATGTTTGCGCCGCTGCATACGCAGCAACAGCAGCAGAAGAAAGCGCAGCTGGTAGAGTACTCGGACGCTTACATGCTGCGCGCGACCATCCACAAATACTCCAGCTATACCATGCTGCCCGTGTTTGCGCTGCAATACTACTCGGGAACCCTGTTACTGCGTGAACGTGACGGTTGGCAATACGCGCCGGATTGGGCGCACAAGATACACGGTCCGCTGGCCATCGGGACGGCCGGCCTGTTCACGGTGAACACAGTGACGGGTGTGTGGAACCTGTGGGAAGCACGCGAGGATCCGGAGGACCGGACCCGTCGCAGGTGGCATGCGTGGTTGATGATGGCCGCTGATGCCGGCTTCGTGGCGACGGCATTTCTGGCGCCCAAGGATGGCCCGCCGCCGCCCGTGCCCGTGCGTAATGCGCGTCACTGGCATCGCACCGTGGCGTTTGCCTCGATGGGCGCCGCAGCCGTGAGCTACACCATCATGCTGCCCTTTTTTCGAAAGGACTGAACGATGGCAGCGCTCGACACCATGATCTCCATCGTGCAACCTTGGGCGCAGTTCTACAACGATTCGAGTGCGACCCAGAACGGGATTCTTTTTTTGCACTTCGGCGCATTGCTGGTGGCGGGTGGTTATGCCGTGGCGGCGGACCGCTGGGTATTGCGCGCCGGAGGCATGGATGAAAGCGCGCGCAGCGCGCTGCTGGACCAGCTCACGACCCTGCATCGACCGGTGGTGATCGGACTGTTCCTGCTGATTGTGACGGGCAGTGCCATGGCCCTGGCAGATGCGGAGGCGCTCCTGGCCTCGCCCGTGTTCTGGCTGAAGATGAGTTGCTTCGGCCTGCTGTTGCTCAACGGACTCACGCTGCTCCATGCGGAAAAGAAGCTGCGCCGCCGGTCCATGGGTATGCGCAGCACGGCAGCGTGGCGCAAGCTGCAATGGGGAGCGCGACGCAGCTTTGCGCTCTGGATGCTGACGCTGCTGCTGGGCACGCTCCTGGGCACGGTCGCCTGATCGGGCCGCTCGTGAACCAATCGGATTGCAGCCATTGCGAGGGTTGCACGACCAGCCGTCGCGATTTTCTGCGTGGGGCTGCAGGTGCTGCGGCCGCGCTGTCCGCCCTGTTTGGTGTTGAACCGGCCCGAGCCACTGCTCTGTCGTTGCGCGCCGTGCGCGGGGAGCGAGTGAGTCCCGAAAGTCTGCGCTACGACGTCCCGCCTGGCGACGGTGCCATCATCGACCGCGAAAATGAAATCATTATCATGCGCCAGAAGGGTCGCGCTTATGCATTCGCGCTATCC
>JBOHRF010000580.1:0-2910 GCA_050732575.1 Longimicrobiales bacterium | reverse complement strand
GCTCAATACCGCTTGCAACCTGAAGCTGCCCGTGGTCTTCCTGGTGGAAGACAACGGCTACGCCATCTCGGTGCCGGTCGAAGTCGGCCTTGCCGGCGGCAAGATCAGCCGGCTGGTGAGCGGTTTCCCGGGCCTCTACATCGAAGAAGTGGATGGCTGCGATGTGATCGCCAGCTATGAGGCGACCGGCCGCGCCGTGCACTACGCGCGCACGCGGCGCGGACCCGCGCTGATTCACGCGCAGGTGGTGCGGCCGTATTCGCACTCCATGTCCGATGACGAGCGATCGTATCGCTCGGAGTCGGAGCGTCAGCTCGAGGCGCGCCGCGATCCCATCGTCAACTTCCGCCAGCTCCTGATCGAAGAAAACCTGGCCAGCGAAGAAGAACTCGGCGCGTTGGACGCGGAAATCGCGAAGGAAGTGCAGGAAGCTTCGGATCGCGCGTTGGAGCAGCCGCAGCCCGCACCCGAGACCGCCCTGCTGCACCTGTTCTCTCCTGATGTCGATCCCACATCGAAAACGTTCGACACGGAAGACCAGGTACAGATCAGTGGTGGTGACCTGACCATGGTCGATCTGCTCAACGCCTGCATGCGCGATGAGATGGAGAAAGACTCGCGCATCGTGGTGTTCGGTGAGGATGTGGCCGATTGCAGCCGCGAGGAGATGCTGGAGGAAGTCAAAGGCAAAGGCGGCGTCTTCAAGGTCACGTTCGGACTGCAACGCAAGTTCGGCAGTGCGCGCGTCTTCAACTCACCATTGGCAGAAGCGAACATCGTGGGCCGTGCCGTGGGCATGGCTACGCGCGGGCTCAAGCCCGTGGTCGAGATTCAGTTCTTCGATTACATCTGGCCGGCCATGATGCAGATCCGCGATGAGCTGGCCACCATGCGCTACCGCTCGGGCGGCAACTGGAAGTCGCCCGTCGTGATTCGCGTGGCCTACGGCGGCTACCTCAAGGGCGGCGCCATCTACCACTCGCAGACGGGTGAGACGCTGTTCACGCACACGCCCGGCCTGCGCGTGGTGTTACCATCCAATGCCGTGGATGCCAACGGCCTGCTGCGTACCGCCATTCGTTGTGACGACCCCGTCATCTTCCTGGAGCACAAACACCTCTATCGCCAGGTCTACAACAAGGGGAAGTATCCCGGTCCCGACTTCATGATCCCGTTCGGTAAGGCGAAGATCGTGCGCGAAGGTACACATGTGACGGTTGTGACCTGCGGCGCGCTGGTGAAGCGCTCGCTCGATGCGGCGCGCACCGCAGCGGAGCGCGGCATTGAGACCGAGGTCATCGACCTGCGCTCGCTCCAGCCCTTCGACATGGCCACCGTCGCGCAGTCGGTCAAGAAGACCAACCGCGTCATCATCGCGCATGAAGACTCCCTGTCCTGGGGAATCGGCTCGGAGATCGCCGCGCGTGTTGCCGATGAGTTGTTCCCCTGGCTGGACGCGCCCGTTCGCCGCGTCGCATCGCTCGATACGTGGGTGGCATACGCGCCGCAACTGGAGGACGCCATACTGCCGCAAGTCGAGGACGTGCTGGCGGCCATCGAGGACATCGCGAAGTTCTAGAGAGGGCGACGGCGAGGGCGAGGGCGAGGGGCCGCGGCGGATGCGTCGCGGCCCTTTCGTTTGGAGGGCGAGGGCGACGGCGAGGGCGCGGGTTTCTGCGCGGTTGCGCAAGGGGCCGCAGCGGGTGCGTTGCGGCGTTGTTTTGGGCGCGGGCACGGGCGCGGATTGTTGCGCGTGCGCGGGTTCTGCGCGGTTGCGCGAGGGGCCGCAGCGGGTGCGTTGCGGCCTCTTTCTATCGAGTGGCGCGTGCTGACATGGCGATGCCCGGGCGATCGTGGTTTCTTGGTGCCGCGCGCTCCGCTGCACGGTCGGCAATCCGGCAAAACGCCACAATCGCCGGCGTGTGCGTCGCGCTGCGGTATTACTGTCGATATGCGACAGTAGCGCCACAACCGTCAGTGGTGATCACGCGATTGGGGTGTTATGGATGTACGAGGCGAGAAGGTGATCGCAGAACTGGCGCGCGGCCAGCGCGGTTTGGTTACGGTCGCGCAATTACACGGGGCTGGGTTGGACGATGCCGCGATCCGAAGGCGGCGGCTTGCGGGACGTCTGCATTCGGTGCACCGGGGGGTGTATTTCGTGGGCCACGCCGCGGCACCGGGGCACGCTATGGAGCTCGCAGCTGTTCTGTCTTGCGGTGCCGGGAGTGTCGTGAGTCATCTCAGCGCGTTCCCGCTGTGGAGGCTGGACTCCCGAAGCGTAGCGAAGACTCCGATAGACGTTACGGTTGCAGGGCGCGATCCTGGCCGCAAACGCGGGATCCGCGTCCATCGCGTGGCGCGCCTGCTGCCGTGTGAGGTGAGCTGCGTCGATGGGATACCCGTCACTTCGCCTGCACGCACGTTGCTCGATGTGGCCACGCTGCTGCCGTTCCACGATCTGGAGGTTGCTTATGCCGATGCCTGTGCGCGCCGGCTGGTGCGAGTTCGGGAAATGACAGCGCTGCTGGAGCGTGCGCGCGGCAGAGCTGGGGTTGCGCCCCTTCGGCGGCTGGTCGAGCTGGATCAGGCTGACGGCCTGACGCGCTCGGAGGCGGAGCGCAAGTTGCTGACACTGGTGCGCACGGCTAGATTGCCAGCGCCATCGACCAATGTGCGCGTTGGACAGTCGGAAGTCGACTGCCTGTGGCGTAGCGAAAAGGTGGTCGTCGAGGTCGATGGTTACGCATTCCACTCAGGCAAGCGTGCGTTCGAGCGCGATCGCGAACGCGATGCCGGGCTGGTAGCGCGTGGCTATGTGGTGTTGCGGATCACCTGGGCGAAACTGTCTGAGCGTCCAGCAAGCGTCATTGCGCGCGGCGCGGCGGCTCTGGCCGTGCGGAGCGAGTC
>JBOHRF010000579.1:0-2930 GCA_050732575.1 Longimicrobiales bacterium | reverse complement strand
ACAACTGTAAAGGTCAAGCTGGGCTGCACGCGATCGACCTTGAGTCCCAGACCACGCGCCGCGTTGCGCGGGATCCAGCCGGCATCACTCACCAACGGAGGCGCATGAAAGCCGGGCGAGAACTCCACCAGGCGCGCCTGTCCGCCTATCTGCGCGCGCGCTTCCAGCAGCAGGACGCTTTTTCCCGCTTTGCCCAGTGCTGCGGCCGCAACCAGACCGTTGGCGCCTGCGCCAATCACGATCGCGTCGTACGCCGACACGCTACTTTTCCTTCAGCATCTCGAGCGCGGCCAAGCGGCCCGAAGCGCCCATGATGCCACCGCCCGGATGTGTCCCTGCACCGCACTGCCAGTAGCCGCGGATCGGTGTCCGATAGCGCGACCACTCGGGTGCCGGTCTCAGGAAGAACAACTGATGCAGGGCCAGCTCACCGGCAAAGATGTTGCCTTCCGTGAGGCCCGTAATCTGTTCGATGTCCAGCGGTGTCAGCACCTGACGGTGCAGAATCAGGGATGGCAGATTGGGCGCATAGCGCGCCAGTGTGCTGATCACCGTGTCGCCAAACGCCTCCCGCTTCTGGTCCGTCCAACCGCCATCGATGTGATATGGTGCATACTGAACGAAAATGCTCATGACGTGCTGACCTGGCGGTGCCATTCCGGGATCGATCATGGAGGGAATCACAATGTCCATGTAAGGCTGGCGTGAGAACTCGCCATACTTGGCATCATCGTAAGCGTGCTCCAGGTACTCGACCGACGGACTTATGGAAACGGCGCCCCGCAAATGCGGACCGAATCCGGGCAGACACGTGAAGTTGGGCAATCCTGCGAGCGCCAGGTTCACTTTGCCGGATGAGCCGCGGAACTTGTAACGACGCACCGCGTCGACCAGGTCGGTGGGCAGCTCCGCGGCATCGACCAGTTGTGTGAAGGTGCGGCGCGGATCCAGGCTGGAGACCACATGCGTGGCCGTTATCTCCTCACCTGATGCGAGGGCCACGCCGTACGCGCGACCCGCGCGCGTCAGAACACGCTCCACGGCCGCATCCGTCCGGATCTGTGCGCCCAGCGCGCGCGCCGCATTGGCGATGGTATTACTGATCGCGCCCGTGCCCCCCTTCTGGAAGCCCCAGGCACGGAAGGCGCCATCGATTTCACCCATGTAATGATGCAGCAGCACGTACGCGGATCCCGGAGAGCGCGGCCCCAGAAACGTGCCGATGATGCCACTGGCCGATTTTGTCGCCTTGAGTGGATCGAACTCGAACCATTCGTCCAGATAGTCCGCACTACTCATGGTCATGAGCTTGAACAGCGTGTGAAAACGCTCGCCGCCCAGGGAACGGAAATGCTGACTCAGTTTGAGCAGTCCACGCAGATCGGACGGTGCCAGCGAAGTCGGATCGGGCGGCACCATGCCCAGAATGGGCTTCACCGCCATGGCCATGTGTTGCATTTGCCGGCCGAACACGGACATGGCATCGGCATCGCGGCGCGAGTGACGCGAGAGCTCGCGCCGCGCTTCGTCTGGATCGGCCCAGGAACCCAGGTAGTCGCCGTTTTCCATGGGCGTGATGGTGCTCTCCAGCGGCAGGATCTGCAGGCCATGGCGCGGCAGGTCCAGATCGCGAATGATCTCGGGCCGCAACAGGCTCACCACATAGGAGAACACGGAAAACTTGAAGCCGGGAAACACCTCTTCGGTCACGGCCGCACCACCCAGCACGGGCCGCTTCTCCAGGACCAGCACTTTGCGTCCCGCGCGCGCCAGGTACGCGGCCGTTACCAGGCCGTTGTGGCCGCCGCCCACGATGACAACATCGTAAGCGCTGCCCGCTGCGGCTGATTTCCCGTTGGCCGGACTCTCTCTTGACGTCGCGCCCATCAAGTAAGCACGCCCGTGCCGGCGAAGAGGTAGTGGTTGATTGTGGTTGGCCAGCGATAACCCAGAACCGTGCTCTGCTTGAACGGCGCAATGGACACCTTGTCGCCCTGATTACCGCCCAGCAACTCGATGTTGTTGCCCTTGGTTTCCACGAAGAAACGCACGTGACCCGTTGTGCTACCGGTGCTCGATGAAGGGTTGACCACTGCCAAATCCATCCAGGGCGCGTGCGTCGTATCCACATGCATTTCGTCTGACTTGATCCACGGTCCTGCCGTCATGTCTTCTTCCGTTCCAGCTCGAGGAAGGGAAGCTTATGCACTACCGCAGTTGCGCGCTGCCGCCGATGCTCAACCGTGATCTCCAGCTCGACCGCAGTGCCTTCCGCGTAGTGGGGCGCCTCCAGATGCGCCAGCGCCAGGGACTGTTTGAGCAACGGTGACCAGCAGCCACTGGTCGCGTACCCGATCTGCCGATCCTTGCGCCGCTCTCGCCGATATACGGGAGCGCTGGTACGCCAGGCCACGCCGGGCAACTGCGGCGGCAGATGCCGCGCCGCGTATGCCTGCTCGAGCGAGTCCCAATTCACGACCAGGCCCACGAATGCCCAGGCCGGTTGGCCCGCCTTTTCTGCGCGCAGCGCACGGCGCCCATTGTACGGTCCTTTCTGGTCGCTCACCGTCCAACCCAGGTTGATCTCATACGGCGAAGATTTCTGATCTTCGATCAGCGCGTGATGCGAAGAGAAGTAGTCGACATCCATCATGATCAGCCCGGCTTCGATGCGGGCCACGTCCAGCGCCCAGATGCCGGCCGGTGTGATGCCATAGCCTGCGCCCTGCGCCATGAGCACATCCCAGACGGTTTCCGCATGCTCGGCGTTCAGCCACAGCTCATAACCCAAGTCACCGGTGTAACCCGTGCGCGAGATCGTGACCGGTATTTCACCGATGGTAGTTTGAGTCAGACGGAAGAACGACAGTGCACTGAAGTCGGCGGGCGAGACCTGCTGCAGGATGGCCCTGGACAACGGGCCTTGCAGA
>JBOHRF010000578.1:0-2933 GCA_050732575.1 Longimicrobiales bacterium | reverse complement strand
CCACTGTTTACGGCGATGTTCAGGGTGTGGACCAGGGTACAACCTGCGCATTCCTTCGCGATTCCGTACGTGGCTCCCCCGACCGGCGCAAATCGCTGGCGGCCGCCTCAGCCCGCAACGCCGTGGGCGCCGATCGTGCTGCAAGCAACGACAAACCCCCCGAGTTGCCCTTCGATCTTTACCGGTTCTCCGGCGGGATTAGAGGACTGTCTCAAGTTGAACATCTGGGTGAGCAATCCGGCACCAAGCGAACCGGTGCCGGTGATCCTCTGGTTCCACACCGGTGCGTTTTTCGCCGCCTCGGCAAACTTTGCCGGCACAAACGGGCGCAAGCTGGCTGAGGAAACAGGAGCAATCGTGGTCGCACCCAATTACCGGCTGGGCCCGTTTGGTTTTCTCGCGCATTCGGCGTTGGAAGCCGAGGATCCCGATCATTTTTCCTCGGGCAATTACGGTCTGCTGGACCAGCGCGCCGCCATGGCATGGGTGCGCGACAATATCGCGCAGTTCGGTGGTGACCCGAACAATGTCACCATCGGCGGCACATCGGCCGGTGGCCAGAGCGTTGGTCTGCACCTGGTTTCGCCGGGAAGCGGCGGCCTCTTTGCGGGCGCCGTGATTCAAAGCGCATATCCCACCAGCAAATGGATGCCGCGCCAGGAAGCGCTGGTTCAGGGCAACGCGTTTGCCACCAGCCTGGGCTGCACGGACCCGCAACTGGTTCTGACCTGCTTGCGAGGGAAGACCCTGGCTCAGGTGCTCACCGCACTGCCGCAGACAACGCAGCAGATCGTCGAACAACCCAATCGCGTGTCCTGGGAGCCCATTGTGGACGGCCTGGTGATCCCTGATCAACCACGCACGCTATTCGAGCAAGGCGACTTCCACCATGTGCCGGTCATCATCGGCACTAATCGCGATGAGGGCTGGGGCAACTTCATCATACGGAGTTTCCCGGCGCCTATCACACGGGCGCAGTACGAGGCCTGGGTCACTACCGAATTCGGTGACCACGCACCCGGCATTCTCGCCGCATACCCGGCCAGCGACTTCGCTTCACCGCAGGAAGCTCTGGCGCGCGTCGTGGGGGACGGTCAGTTCAGGTGCGAGGCACAACGTCTGGCAGACCTGATTGCGGACGGTGGGCTGCGGGGACGCGGACCGCATGAGAATCATGACACGGGCCAGCGCGTG
This sequence comes from Longimicrobiales bacterium, assembly GCA_050732575.1. GTDB lineage: Bacteria > Gemmatimonadota > Gemmatimonadetes > Longimicrobiales > RSA9 > JBBDWZ01. The sequence goes on along the minus strand of JBOHRF010000578.1, from coordinate 1,739 downwards.
AAAATGCCGGTGTACCTCTACTCCTACGAATACGAGCTGGATGACTTATCTCTAAACCACGTCATCCATGGTGTCGAAACGAACATCATCTTCGGCAACGGCTACACGGTACCAACCTTCGTGGCAAATCATCCCCTGAATGCCACGGATCTCGCCTTGCACACCGTCATGGCCGCGTACTGGACTCGCTTTGCTCAATCGAAAAATCCCAACCTGGACGCACTGCTGCATTGGCCCGTGTATCGCAAAAATCACGAAGACCACATCATCTTCGACAGCACAGTGAGCACGGCAGGCGAGCGCAAGGATGAATCCTGCGCATTCTGGTCAGACTTCTTCTTCCGGTCGATGTTGGTCAACGTGCCGGCGGGTACGCAGTAACGTCACTGCGAGGGCGACGGCGCGGGCGCGGGCGCGGAAATGAATCACGATCGGGTCAGTGCTTAGCAAATGGGAACTGACTCAATCGAATCGCGGACGCACCATTAGAAGTGTTGTTCCGCGCCCTCGCCGTCGCCGTCGCCCTTGTTGTTCCGCGCCGCCGCCGTCGCCTTATTCCACCCGCAACAGCTTCTGCACGGCGGCAAAACTGACGCGCACATCATTGAGCGGATCGGCCGGTTGGTCGTGCTCCACGAAGTAATGTTTGACGCCCGCTCGATCGGCTTGGGCAAAGATGCCGGCAAAGTCGATGGCGCCTTCACCCACATTGACCATCTTGCCGTCCTGCGCCATGTCTTTCACGTGCAGAGCCACGAAGCGCCCGGGATAACGATTGAAGTAGGCGAGGGGATCAGCGCCGCCGCGCCGGATCCAGAACAGGTCCATCTCGAAGTCGACCAGGCCTGCATCGGTTTGCTCGAGCAACACATCGAACGACGATTTGCCTTCTACTGCCCTGAACTCGTACTCGTGATTGTGATAGCCCATGCGCAGGCCGCGCTCTTTGGCCTTGAGGCCAGCCTGATTCAGCGTTTCGGCCGCGCGGCGCACGCCGTCCGGCGTCCGATCGGGACCGTCCAGGGAAGGCACGATGACCCAGTGGTTGCCCAGCGCCGCCGCGTCGTCCAGCACCTGGGGCAGGTTGTTGCGCACGAGACCGAGGCTGACATGTGTGGCCGGCGCAACCAGGCCGTGTGCATCCAGCAACTTCCGGAAATCCGCTGGACTGAGCCCGTATCGCCCGGCCAGTTCCACTTCGCGATACCCGATCTGAGCCAGCGCGGCCAATGTGCCCGACGCATCGCTGCTCATCAGGCGGCGCACTGTATAAAGCTGAATGCCCACGGTTGAGGCCGGCCGGGCCAGGCTGGGCCGGGGCAGAAAGCCGGCGGCCAGAGCCGCAGCCCCGGCGGACAGGAAAAGGCGTCGCTCCATGGGCACATCCTGATAACGGGCGAAACGCGTTGGGTGTCGTATACTACGTTGCCGCGCGCTGGCTTTCCAAGGCGCATCGGCGCGGGCTATACTGGGCTGTATACAATCCGGCCGATCGGCCATTTCTCCCACAACTCAGAGCGAGTTCACTCGGGAGGCTCTATGTCGTATCCGTCCGTCCTGCGGGTGGTCACCCGTTCGCTGGGGACCCTCGCCGTTTCCGCGCTGCTGGCTGTACCGCTCGTGGCGCAGAGCACTACCACCACTACTACCGGTCTGCCCGACGCGATCACGAGGGAGGCGTGGCTGACGCCGCCGCCCGAGGTGGCGAGCGTGGTATTGGCGCCGCGTTATTTGAACGT
>JBOHRF010000577.1:0-2938 GCA_050732575.1 Longimicrobiales bacterium | reverse complement strand
TAGCTGGACCGGCCAAAAAGTAAAAACGTGGTGGTGGTCCGCTATCCCAGCGACACGCGCAGCGCCTTGCGCGCGCGCGCGAGCTGGTTCTCCACGCCTTTGGTCGAGATGCCCAGCACTTCCGCGATTTCGACGTAGCTCAGCTGATCGAGCCAGCGCAGCTGGAGCACGCGCCGGCAGCCCGGCGGCAGCGCGTCCAGCGCAGCCTGGACGCGCGCGGCCAGTTGCGCGCCCGCGAGCACTTCATCGGCGGGCGCCGCTTCATCCGGGATGTCGAGCTCGCTGCCGCCGCCCTCCTGCAGCCAGCGCTGTTCCAGGCGTGCGCGCGCGCTCCGATTGAGCACGCGATGGTGCGTCGCGGCAAACAGATAGGCGCGCAGACTCGATCGGATGACCAGCGCATCGCGTTTCTGCCAGAGGGCAAGAAAAAGATCCTGCACAACTTCATCGGCATCGGCTTGCTGGCGCAGGTACCGATAGGCATAGCTGCACAGCCGAGCATGGTAGGCCCGGAACACGGCCTCGAACGCGCGTTCGTCGCCGGCACGCAGGCCGGTGATCAGCTCGACATCGCTAGAGGGTACGGTCACAGAGCTAAGATCGCCCGGAATTCGCAGTCGCACAGCCCCGCCCGGCGCGGAGCCGTTCACGCTTTCGCGTGACCGGGCCACCGCTTGCGCCCGGCGCCGGGCGCCCGCACACTGCTGGCGCATTCGGATCGCTCACGATCTTCCTCCGGAGGATGACATGTCTCTTCATGCTGCTCTTGCACTGGGTCTTTCGGCCCTGCTGCTGGGCGCGGCTGCGTGCGGCCGCGCAGATGCACCGCCCACACAGGCCGCGGATACCACTGCGGCCGTGCTGCCCGATTCCATCTCGGTCGCCGGATTCTCGACCCCTGAGTCGGTACTGTACGATGATGTGGCCGACGTATACCTGGTCTCGAACATCAACGGTGAGCCACTGGGAAGGGATGACAACGGCTTCATCAGCCGGGTCGCGCCCGATGGCACGGTGCAGCAGCTCAAGTGGATCGATGGTGCTGCGGCTGAGGTCACGCTGAATGCGCCCAAGGGCATGGCCATCATAGGCGACACGTTGTTCGTATCCGACATTGACTCGGTACGCGCATTCTCGCGCACCACGGGCGCAATGTTAGGCGCGCGCGCCGTGCCCGGCTCCACGTTCCTGAACGACCTGGCTGCGGGTGGTGGTGTGCTATACGTCAGCGATTCCGGACTCAAGCCGGACTTCAGTTCTTCCGGCACGGATGCCGTGTACCGCTTCGAGGGGAATCGCGCCGTGGTCGTGGTGCGCGACACTGCGCTCAAAGGTCCTAACGGTTTGGTGGTGGGACCGAATGGTGTAACCATCGTGCCATTTGGCGCCAAAACGATCATGCGCGTGGCCGCTGCCGGCGGTGCCATCATGCCGGTGGCCACTTTGACGTTCGGTCAGCTCGATGGCGTCGTACACACTCCCGATGGCGGACTGCTCGTCTCCAGCTGGGAGACCAAGACGGTCTACCATATCGACGCGCAGGGTCAGGCTCATCCGGTCGTGCAGAACGTGGAATCTCCCGCCGACATCGGATTCGACACTCGCCGCAATCGCGTGCTGATTCCGTCGTTCATGAAGAATACTATCGAGATACGGGCAGTGCGTTGAGCCTGACGCGGTCCGAAATCAATCATCCAAGAAGTAGTGTCTCGACGAGTCTTCTTGCCCGCGTCGAGACGGGGGACCATCATGCTTCGAATCGGCGCGCTACCGCATGAGGCGCTGCCTGGAAAGTCAACTCGCTCGTCGATCGCTCTATGACCGTACACCTAACGACGCTGGGTGGCCTGCACGGCGTACACAACGAGGTCGAGCAGGATTGGCTTCGCTCACACGGCTTTCGCGCCGCGTTGCTTACCTACCTCGCCCTCGAGCGCGTCACAACCCGAGATACGGTGCTGGCCATGCTCTGGCCGGAAACGGATGGAACACTGGCAGGCAAGCGACTGAACCAGCTCGTGTTCGAGGTGCGGCGCATTCTTGGAACCGAATGCATCGAGACGAAAGGCAGAAGCGTGCTGGCTGGCGACTGGCTCACTGCCGATGCTCTGGACTTCGAACGAGCTGTAGGCGCCGGTCGCTACGAGGAAGCCATCGCGCTCTATCACGGTCCCTTTCTGTCCGGCGTCCATCTGGTCAACACCAATCAGTTCGAGAGTTGGGTCGATGCGCGCCGCGCCCGGCACGCGCGCTTGTTCCGCAAATCGTGCCGCACGCTCCTGGATGAAAGCTCCGGTTCCGGGGATGTGGCCCGCATGCTGGTAGTAGCCGATGCATGGGTTTCAGGAGACCCGATTGACGACGAGGCGCAACGCCAGCTCATCCGTTTGCTTGCCCTCAGTGGCAACCGGTCGGAGGCGCTGAAGCAATATGAGAATTACGTGCGCCTGTTGGAGTACGAGGAACTCGAGCCACTCGCCGAGACGCGCGAGCTGGTTGCTGAACTGGAGCGGCAGACCATGGCACAGAAACTTACCGGCGCACCGGTCAGCACGGACGTTTCAACACGGCCAGTGCCGCTTCACAAAACGGACGTTACGCCCAGGCCTGCACCGGCCAACCGAAATCGTTCGAGCCGACTGGGAGCAGACATAGATCCGCGACTGGAAAACGATCTGCTGCCCCATTTCGAGATTCTGCGCACGCTCGGATCCGGAGCCACAGCGCGCGTATACCTGGCCCGAGACACGTCCTTACAGCGGCTCATTGCCATCAAAGTGCTGCTACCTGAATTCGCCGATGACCCGGTAGCACGGGCGCGCTTCGAGCGCGAAGCTCGCGCAGCCGCCCGCCTCAGCCATCCAAATATTGTGACCGTGCACCAGGTCGCAGCGCTGTCCAATGGGACGCCTTACCAGGTGATGGAATACGTCCCGGG
>JBOHRF010000576.1:0-2949 GCA_050732575.1 Longimicrobiales bacterium | reverse complement strand
GATCGTGCGGATCTATTCATGTCAATGCCTGCGCTTCGATTGCGTTTTGGGTGCTCCGATCGTTTTCGAAAGCGAAAAACGAAAGCGAAAGCGTGTTCCTCGCCGTCGCCCTCGCCGTCGCCCTCGCCGTCGCCCTCATACTGCCTCACCCGTGTGCACCGCGGCTACACTCGGGCGATCCTGATTCCAGGCCGCGAAGATGGGCAGCATGGCGAGTCCCGGGATGCCGGCCAGCAGCGTAATAATGAAGAACATGGGCCAGCCCACGGCTTCCGCGATGGCGCCCGCGGGCGTTACCACGATGTCGCGGCTGGCGGACATCAGGCTGGACAGCAGCGCAAACTGAGTGGCGGAGAAGCGCACGCTGCACAGGCTCATCAGGAAGGCCAGGAAGCCCGCGGTCACCAGGCCCGTGCAAAAATTCTCCACTACCATCGCGACCACGAGCAACGTGGAGTTCTTACCGGCTACGGCGAGCAAGTAGTACATCAGATTGCTCACCGCTTGCAAGCCACCAAACACCCAGAGGGAACGGTTGATGCCCAGCCTGGAAGACATGACGCCGCCCGCCAGCACGCCCACGATGGTAGCGCCCAACCCGATGCCGCCCTGGATGGTACCGATCTGCGTTTGGGTGAAACCCGTTTGCAGCAGAAACGGTATGGCCATGTTCTGCGCCATGTAGTCGGACAGCTTGTAGAGCACGATGAAGGCGAGTATGGCAACTGCGCGCATCACACCTGCGCGCTGAAAGAACTCCTGGAAGGGCAGCTTCACCGCGTCGGTCAAGGTCTTGGGCGGCGCACCGCGCAGCGCGGGCTCGGGTGCCAGGAACGTGGTGATGATGCCGATGATCATGAGAGCGGCCATGACCGCGTACACGGCTGGCCATGGCATCTTATCGGCCAGGACCAGCGCGAGCGCGCCCGTGACCAGCAACGCTACGCGATAGCCCAACACCCACATGGCCGCACCCGTGCCCATCTCGCGGTATTCGAGGATGTCCGTGCGATAGGCATCTACGCCGATGTCCTGCGTGGCGCTCAGGAAGGCAATGATCAGGGCATTGATGGCGACCATCTGCAGGCCGGTGCGCGGATCGCGCAGCGACATGGCAAAAATCGCAACCATGAGCGCGATCTGCGTGATGAGCAGCCAGCCGCGCCGGCGGCCCAGGAATGGCGGTGTGAATCGATCGAGCAGCGGGGCCCACAGGAACTTGAGCGAGTAGGGCAGCGCGACCAGGCTGAACAGACCGATGGTCGTGAGATCGACGCCCGATTTGGTCATCCAGGCCTGCAGCGTACGGCTGGTCAGAAAGAGCGGCAGCCCCGAGGCAAAACCCAGGAACACCAGCGCGGCCATCTTGGGCTGGGTCAATAATCTCAACGCTGGCCCCCCTCCCCCTCTTCACGCTTTCGTTTTGTCGGCCTTGCGCACTTTTCTGGCCATCCGTGCAACGTGCGCCGCAGGCGCCACGCGCCCGCAACGCGCGCCCGCGTAGCGCGCCCGTTTCGCGCTAGCGAAACGCGCCCGGGCACGCGCTAGCGTGCCCGTCCACGAAGAACGCTCTCCATTACTTCGGGGCTGCGCCAGTACTCGGGTCCGCAAATCTGGAACTGAACGCGCGCGCTATCAGGAAGTGGGGCGAGCGGCGATGTAGTGATGGCCGTGGGTCGGATGGCCAGGATGGCGCTGCGCGCGGGGCCCAGGCTGTAAAGAATGCAGAATGCGTCGGGGCGGCGCATGATCGCGGGCATGAGATACACCTGCGACAGTCGATCAACGCGGTCCAGGATGACGTATTGCGCGCCCGTCTCGCGCGCGGTCTTGAACAAGGAGTCGGGCTCGGGACTCATTGGGTAGTTGCGACCGGGTCGTCCGCCACTCGCGGCCCATACCAGGCGCGGCTTGCGGGACAGAATCACGGCGCTATCGGGCAGTGCCAGGCCAGCCAGCTCCGAGATGCCGAGCAGGTCCTTCGATCCGGAATCCAGGCATGCGTATCGATCGCCCTGACTGTACAGGCGCGAGCAGGCCCGGCCCCAGCGAATGTTTTCGACCAGCGCAGGCAGAGCAAGCAGCAGGATGGCAGCCGCCGAGGCCAGGCTGACTGCGCGCGCGCGCGTGGGCACTGCCTTGCGCACGACGCGTTGGAGCGCTTCCGCCGCGTAGAAAAGGATGAGTGGCAGGGCGGGCACCAGGAAACGCTCCCCCGACCACACGGCTGGCCAGACCAGCAGCAATCCCAGGTAGAGCGGCAGGAAAAGCTCGGATACCTGAGCGTGCCGCAGGCGGCGGATCCAACCGAACACGGCCAGTCCAATCACCAGGCTGGCGAGCACGGTGCCCGCTTTCCCGGCGCGTCCCATCAGTAGCACAGGCAGATGCGTGGTGAGATAGTCCTTGCTGTTGGCCAGCGCGCGCTTCACGAGTCCAACGGCATCAATGTTGCCCAGCTCCGGCGCGTACGGATTCACCCACCAGAACTGCTGCACGTAGTCGACTCCACCCTGTGTCCGTGCGCGCCACCACCACAGCAACAGGAGAGGGGCCGCACCCAGCGCAAAGATGGCCAGCTGTCGCCAGCGGCGTTTCCAGCTCAGCCACAGGCCGGCCGCCACCAGAAGCGGCAACCCGGCCGAGCGCGTGAAGTAGGCCAGCATCGTGAGTACAATGGCAACAGCCAGTCGTCGCGTGTTCGTGGGTGAAAGCCGCTCCCAGGCTAACAATGCGGCGCTGGTGAACGCCCAGAACGGCACGTCGGAAAGTTCCCAGTGCGAAAGACCGAGCACACCCGGGCTGAGAGCCATGAGCAGAGCTACGCCCACGGCCAACTCGGGGCGCAGCTTGCGCCGCATCCAGTAGTAACTCAGAACAATGGCCGCCGTGGAACACACCACGATCAGGATCTTGAACGGGATCCAGGGCTGAAAGCCGAGCAACAGA
>JBOHRF010000575.1:0-2950 GCA_050732575.1 Longimicrobiales bacterium | reverse complement strand
GTCCGAACACGGCCACGTCGGCGGCGACGCCGATCACCGTGCGGAACGGCGCGCGTGGCTGCATGCGGAGTCGGCTGCCCACCGGATCCTGGCCTGGCCAGTAGCGGCGAGCCATACCCTGGCTGATCACGATGGTGCTGGCATCCTCGGGCGCGTTGGCGAATCCGCGGCCGCTCACGATGGGAATATCGAGCACGCGGAAATAATCGGCACCCACAAACGTGCCCACGATGGTGCCCAGCTGGTCGGCGTCCGGTAATACGCGACCCTCGATTTCCAGCTTACCACCCATCATCCCGGGACTGGGCGGCACACCGGTACCGTGGGTTGCAGAGACGACGCCGGGAATGGCCTGCACCTCTTGCAGCAGCGTGCGGCGAAAGGCCACACGTGCATCGGCCGATTGGTAACGCGGCCCCGTGAGTTGCAGGCGGAATGTGAGCAATCCTGCGGGCTGGAAGCCAACGTCACGGCGTTGCAGCTCAATGACGCTGCGCGTGAGCAGCGTAGCACCCACCAGCAGCACCAGCGAAAGCGCAACCTCCGCGACCACGAGTCCCGAGCGGAAGCGCGAGCCAGTCACGCGCCCACCACTGCCCCGGCCGGATGCCAGCAGCTCATGGAGTTGCGTACGTAGCGCGGCCAACGCGGGTGCGGTGCCAAACAAAAGCGCTGTTGCCGTCGTGATGGCGGCGGCAAACAATAGCGCTGAAGCATCGAGCTCGATCGCTTCGAGCGCGGCCAGATTGTCCGGCTTGAGCCGACGCACCAGCTCCATCAACCACGCAGCCACCACCAGGCCCATGGCGCCACCGGCACCGGCAAGGAGCGCGCTCTCCAGGGCCAGGTGGCGGAGAATGCGCGCGCGACTGGCGCCCAGTGCCGCGCGCACGGCAAGTTCGCGCTGGCGTGATGCGACCTGCACGAACAGGAGGCCGGCAATATTGGCGCAGGCAATCAGCAACACAAAACCTACCGCTGCAAACAACACGGGAAGTGCCGTGCGGATGGGTCGATCAACCGTTTCTTCCACCAGGAAGATCTTGGGCTGCCATGAACGCGGATCGTTATCTGCGGGACGCGGGACACTGGCTGAGATAGAGGCCAGCTGCGCCGCCGCCTGTGCGGCGCTCACACCTTCGCGCAATCGAACGATCACACTGATGTTCTGGTCGGCGCCGCGCGCCGGTGCCAGCGGTACCCAGATGTCACCGCGCCCATCCGAAGACTCGATGACCGATACTACTCTCAGCGCAGGCAATGCCACATCGGTACAAACCCGGCCGAGTCCCAGAGTCTCGCAGCCAGCAATCGTGACGGTGATCGCGATCAATGCTTTCGCGCGCATTCTCCTCGCTCTGGAGTAAGGGCAAGAAGCCATGATCCCCGTCAAAACACTCAGCGCCGTGGTGCGGGCTCCGGAACGAGCTGAGGTTCTGGAACGAAATTGCCCCAACACCACACACTGCCGTCGGGTTTGAGGCCGCACGTCGAAGAGATACCCATCCTGATTTCGAGGAACGTGTGTCCGCCGATTACTCGACGTGGCGTTCGTACACTATTTTCCGCGATCGGGCCCGCGCCAACTTGACCCAGCAGGTCGTTCCGTCCCCAGCAAAGCGCCGCACCGAAGAAATCCAGCGCGCAGGTGTTGCCGTTGTACGCAGTCAACGAGCGAAAGCGGTGATCAGGAATGACTAAAGGCGTGGTGACGCAGCCGAAAATGATATCGCCGACGGGGCACCGAGCGGATGGAGGAAGAATCGAGCCATGCTGGCCTTGGGAACCGCCTCCCCAGCAGTACACCTCGCCGCCGCGTGCCAGTGCGCAGGCGTGATACTCGCCTGCGGCGATGGCCACAAAGCTCTCGGTGGAAGCAACGGCGGTGGGGACGGAGCGGTCGGTCCGTGAACCATCCCCGACCGATCCGAAGAAGTTACCGCCCCAGCAGTACGCTTTTCCGACGTCCGTGACAGCGCACGTGAACCCGAGGCCGGATGAACTCGGCGCGACATCGATGCCGCCGGCGGCGATGACGCGAAAGCGCAAGTTTTCCGCGACAGCGAGGGGTTGAGTGCTGCATGGTAACCCGGCACAGACCTCCGGCGGCGGTGCTCCTAATTGACCCCGCCTTCCAGCGCCCCAACAATAGGCACGACCTTCACGGGTAATTGCACAACTGTGCAATGCGCCGACCGTGATCGAGTCGAACAGGAGGCCGCCGGCAACGAGGACAGGCGTCGGCCGATCGATCAGCGTGCCATCTCCCACCTGGCCATACTCGTTTTCACCCCAGCAGTAAGCGTCTCCATTGGCCGCGATACCGCACGCGTGTTGCAGCCCAGAACGGATCCCGCTCAGGACTGACACGCCCGTCAACAAAACGGGCGGCAGGATGCTCCAGGGCGGAGCCGAATCCGGGCGCCAGCAGTAGGTCGTATTCGTTTCCCACACTCCGCAGATCGTACCAAGGCTCTGCCATCCACCTGTGACTTCCGTCACGCTGACAGTGGCGCGGGCTTCGGACACTCCGGAATGCACGACGAGTGTTGCGGTGCCGGGCGCGCGTCCATACACGAGTCCATCTTCCCGCGTCACAGTGACCAGCGTGTCCGGCGCGCTCCAGGAAACCGGAGCGGCCGGAAGCAGCCGGCCTCGCGCATCGTAGACCTGGGCCTGCAACCGAATCGTATCGCCTTTCAGCAGACTTGCCTGCGTCTGCATGACCACGATCCGGGCCGGCTGATCGTCGATCTGGCTCGGACCTTCAGAACAGGCGAGGATCGCAACCAGTACCAGGCTCCAGCACAGCGCCGGCCGCAGGCTGCGCCGTGAATCACTACTGGTCATACAGGTTCTTGAGCCAGAGCGTCCTGATCTTGTTCACATTCCAGCTTCCCGGTTCCGTCGCCGACTCCGAATACGATGACGGCGTCGTACCGCGCGGCCA
>JBOHRF010000574.1:0-2957 GCA_050732575.1 Longimicrobiales bacterium | reverse complement strand
GATCTGGTCTTCGCCGGTGTGGGATTGACGGTCCCAGCGCAATCCGGCTTCCAGCGTGAGCGCCGAAACGGGCCGCACGCGCGGCGCGAAATAGAAACCGACGTCCGTCCCTTCGGGCCTGACCCGCACAGCACTCGAATCGACGTACGTGACCCACTGTCCTGCTTCCGCGCGCCCGCGGCCGATGCGCTTGAAGTAGTCGTAGTCCGCGCTGGAGCGGCGAGCCTCGAAACCCCATTTCAGCGCCACGTTGTCCGAGATCGAGGCCAGCCAGTCCTGTTTTGCGCCCAGGAAATTGAGGGCGCGCACATCGCGCACGTCGTAGTCATAGTCCACATCATGTTCTTGGGCGCGCCGATTCCAGTCCAGGCCGCCCGTGCTCAATTGCGTGATCACCTGCAGCCGCTCGCTCCAGTCGGCCTGCCAGGTCAGCCAGGCGTAGCTGCTGCCGTAATCGCTCTCCACAGTGCCCACACCATCATCATCGACCAGGTGACCGGTATCACCCGCACGCAGCGCTCGCGCGCTGATGCGGTGCCCAGGGGAGATCTGGTATACCACCTTGCCCAGCACGTCGTAGTAACGTGGATCGACGCCTGTGTCCTCATCGATCAGCTTGAGCAGGATGTCCAGGTAGCCGCGCCGCGCGGAGAACAGCCATAGCCCGTTGCCGTTGGCAAACGAGCCCTGCGACATGATGCGCGCGTTGCTCAGGCTCACGCCCAGCGTCGTGCGCGGCCGGGCATAGAGCTGCTCCGTGGTGCGCAGGTCGAATACGCCGGTCATGCGATTGCCGTGCTCGGCCGAAAAGCCGCCCGTGGTCAGGTCGACGCCGCCGATGGCTGCTACATCGAGGATGGACAACGCGCCATCGAAATCCTTGAGATGATAGGGCTCGAACAGCTCGAGCCCATCCAGCAGGACCAGCACGGAGCGATAGTCGCCGCCGCGCACGTAGAATTTGGCCGACATCTCATTGGAGGATATGCCAGGCAGCCGATTCACCGTGCGAAATATGTCTTCGGCCAGCTGGGGCAGGGTTTCGATTTGCTCGCGGTTCAGCGTTTGTTGCTTGTTGATCGCTTCGTGAGCAATGCCGAAGTGACCGGGTGTGACCACGATGTCGGTCAGACTGATGGCCGCGGGCGTCAACGTCACGGCGATTTGCTGCGCCGCATCACCCGGTACGTTGATACCCGCTACGCGCGCCGTTGCGTAACCGAGCAGTCCCGCTTCCACGGCATGCGTGCCAGCGGGCACTCGATTGAGACAGAACGAACCGTCCGCGCCCGTGAGCGTGCGTGCAACATTGGCGCTGATGCGCACTTCCACGGTAGCCAGCGGTCCGCCCGACTCGGCATCACGGACCACACCGCGCAGTGCACAGCCCGGCTCGACGCGTGCGGGCACACGCACCTGTTGTTGTAGCATTAGGGTGCGGCCGTGCTCCGCTACCAGCAGCTCGAGACCGCTGCCTTCGAGGACACGCAGCAGCGCTTCGGCCGCGGGCATGCCTGTGGCCTGCAGGGAGACGCGGCGATCGAGCCGGGGCAACTCGGGCCGATAACTGATGCCCAGGCCCGCCTGGCGCGCGATCTCCTGCAGCGCACTCTCCAACGTGACGTTGTTGAGTGCGACCGTGACCGGTGCGCGCGTGGCGGCCGGTGCGCGCGCCGCATCGCGCAGCAGCTGAAATTGGGATCCGTTGTCTGCTGCCGAACTGTTTTGCGCCGCGCTCCCCCAGGCGGAGACCAACAGCATGAGCCCGCAACTGGACAGGATACGGCAAAGGTCTGCACGTGAAATCATGGATGATTATCGTCGGGTAAACGTGATTTGTTGCCCAGCGCGCTCGTAACGAGCGCCCAGCGTCTGCGCCAGTGCATCCAGAACCTGATCCTGCGTTTGCTGCTCGAAGAACGCGGTCACCCGGGTTTGGGCCAGGGCGCTGTCCGCAACTTCGATGTTTATGCCGTACCAGCGTTCCAGCACAGGCACGACCGCGTCGAAGCTGACCGCGCGAAAGACCAGCCGCCCTTCCATCCAGGCCATACGATCATTGACGTCGATGTCATTGCGAATCACGAGTGCGCCGTCTTCACTGACCCGTGCGGCCTGACCGGGTGTCAGCACCGAGGGCCGGCCCCATCGGCGGGACCCGAACTCGACGCGGCCAGTCACCACTACCAGCTCGGCCACGCGATCCGCTCGATACTCGCTCACCACGAAGGACGTGCCCAGCACGCGCGTTTGCGCATTGCGCGTGAGTACAATGAACGGCTTCGTGGCATCGGCCACTACATCAAAAAACGCCTCTCCTTCGAGTTCGAGAGAACGGCTGTCCCGCGCAAATTCGTCGGGCACGCGCAGCCGGCTCGATGCCGCCAGCACCACGCGCGACCCGTCGGGCAGCGGAATGGTGCGTCGTTCGGCGACTGCCGTCTGATGGATAGTCACGGAGGGTGCGGCGCGCTGCGCACTCCAGGTCCTGAAGCTCACGCCGATCCCCAGCACGATCACGATGGCTGCCGCGATGGTCAGCACCGTGCGTTGCCAGAGCGCGCGCGGTCTGACCAGCCGCCCGGCCACGTGGCGCTGCCAGGCACGCTCGCCATCCCAGCTCACACCGTCATCTCGTAGAGCGGCCGGCACGGCGCGCAGCAGCTCGCGCAGATCTGCATCCTGCCGGGCGCGGGCTTCCATGCGCGCCTTCTCGTCAGGTGTGCTTTCGCCGCTCAGATAGCGGTCGAGCTCGGAAAAATCGTTGCGTTCTTTCATGGCTCCGTAAGTAAGACAGGTGAGCCGGGCGGCAACCCCACAGCGGGCGGACCACCACCACGTTTTTACTTTTTGGCCGGTCCAGACATGCACGCTCGCGAGGCGCCGGGCGCGCACCCGGGCTAGACGTTGTGGGCGCGGGTCGGCGATAGCTGGACCGGCCAAAAAGTAAAAACGTG
>JBOHRF010000573.1:0-2976 GCA_050732575.1 Longimicrobiales bacterium | reverse complement strand
GACGATGCCGATGACTTCTTCAAGGAAGCGACCATCTGGGTGGACGGGCTGGATCGCATTCACAAGTTGCGCGGCATCAATGTGTGCATCGACCTGTCAGCGACCCCGTATTATCTGGGCCGCGTGGGTCAGGACACGGCGCGTCCGTTTCCCTGGGTAATCAGTGACTTCGGCTTGATCGATGCCATCGAGAGTGGCCTGGTCAAGATTCCGCAGCTTGCCGTGCGCGACACAACGGGCGCGGACATTCCCGGCTACAGCAACATCTGGCGTTGGACTGTGCAACAACTCACCGCCGCCGAGCGGGGCGGCCGGGCAGCCAGCCCGAAGCCGGAAGCCATCCTGAAATACGCGCACCATCCCATCGCCATGCTGGGCGCACTGTGGTCTGATGAGACGAAGACCTGGGCCAGCACCCGCAACGACGATCCTCGCCCGCCCGTTTTCATTCTGGTCTGCAAGAACACGCAGATCGCCAAAGTGCTGTACGAGTGGCTCGCTGAGGACAAGTGTCCAACCGGCATCCCGTCTATCGGCATTGAGGAGTTCAGGAACCGGGATGGCGAGGTCAACACGATTCGGGTCGACTCAAAAGTCGTGAAAGACAGCGATACCGAAGCGGCCAAGAGCGATGAAGTGCGCTGGATGCGCTTCACGCTGGATACGGTGGGCAAGGTGAACTGGCCGGCAGGTTCACAGGGCAGGCCAATTTACCCAACCGGATTCGAGGAACTGGCTGGCAAACTGGAGCGGCCGCTGCATCCCCCCGGCCGGGATATCCGATGCATTGTGAGCGTGGGCATGCTGACCGAAGGCTGGGACGCGAACACGGTCACACACATCGTGGGGTTGCGTCCGTTCATGTCGCAGTTGCTGTGCGAGCAGGTGGTTGGCCGCGGACTGCGCCGTGTGAGTTATGATGTCGGGGCGGACGGGCTGTTCACGGAAGAAGTGGCCACCGTATTCGGCGTGCCTTTCGAAATCATCCCGTTCAAAGCGAATCCCCGGGGCACACCACCACCACCGGTTCAGCGGCACCATGTGCACGCAATCCCGGCGCGCGCACAATTCGAGATCCACTTTCCGCGCGTGGAAGGCTACACGCAGGCCATCCGCAACCGGGTGAGCGTGGACTGGGATTCCGTTCCGAGCCTGACCCTTGATCCGTTGCGTATTCCGCCCGAGGTGCAGGTGGCCGGTCTGAACGTGTCGAATCGCGGACGGCCAACGCTTTCCGGTCCTGGCAAGCCGCGCGAGGTCACGCTCAACCCTTACCGTGCCGAGCGCCGAATGCAGTCGCTCAGCTTTGACCTGGCCCGCGATCTCACGCGTGAGTACGTGTCGCGCAAAGGCGCCGCCGCGCCCGCGCACGTGCTGTTTCCGCAGTTGTTGGCCATCGTCGAGCGTTATGTGCAAAGCAAGGTGACGGTGGACGCTCCGGCGGACATCAAAGATCTGTTCCTGGCACCATACTACGGCTGGCTGGTCGAGCGGCTGGTCGAAGCGATTCGCCCTGACTCGGCAAGCGGCGAAACGCCGGAAGTGCCTCGTTTCGAGATGAATCGCGCAGATGGGTCAACGGCTGAGGTGGATTTCTGGACCACGCGTGATGTGCGACCAGTACAGAAGAGCCACGTCAACTACGTGGTGGCCGACACCCGTCAGTGGGAGCAGGCCGCGGCCTATCACCTGGATGTCCACCCGGGCGTGCGCAGATTCGTGAAGAATGCCGGACTGGGCTTTGCCATCCGCTACCTGCACAACGGGCAGCTGCACGACTACCTGCCGGACTTCCTGGTGCAGTTCAATGACCGGCCGGACTTTACACTGATTCTGGAAACCAAGGGCTACGATCCGCTGAAGGACGTGAAGCAAGCTGCGGCCGAGCGCTGGGTCTCGGCAGTCAATCATGACGGGCGGCATGGCAAATGGCGCTATGCTCTGGCTGGCAACGTGTCCGAGGTACGGTCGCTGCTGGATCGCATTTCCCCAGGGCAATAGACATCAAAGTCAAGTCATCGACTGCGGCGAACACATGAACAATGACTAGAGTGGGCGCTAGCTGACGGAATGGGCCGTCCGCCACACCGTAGGTCCGGCGAGCCCGCGAGGCATCTAGCCGCCTCGCGGAGCCAACTCGCGTAATGGGCACGCGCATCATCCTCAGTGTCAGCCCACGACCGACGGTCCCGATCCCGAGTGTGAACTCGGCCGCGAAGACCGCTCCAATGTAGAGAAGGATATGATCTGACACCGGCGGCGTAGCGGAAGCTAAGGCGGCGGCAGTTCGGTCAAAAGGCAAACCCAATATTGACGATGCGGAAGGTGGGGATCACCGCGGATGCGCCGCCCAGGTCGCCACCGAACAGCCGATCGGCGCCCGCACCCAGGCTGATGTAGAAATTGTCGCGCCGGCCGAGCAACCAGCTGTAACCCAGGTCGAACCCAGCCCCCAGCGCACTGTGCGTCTCTCCGGTTTCTTCCACGCTGGTGAGACCGGCACCGAGGCCGAAGAAGAAACCGCGGAACGCGGCGCGTGGGTAATAACGCCAGAAGATGCGCCCGCTGTAGTAGTCAGCATCAACGTCATCATCGATGCTGTCATCGATATCGAGACTCAGAGTAGAGACGCGCAACCCGAGGGTCGAGCTGAGCGAGACCTTTCGTTCGTACTCCCCGTTGAACCATGTGGCAATGAGCAGAAACGGGTTGGCCGAAATAACGTTGCGCACTTCGTGTGGACTCTGTTCGTTGGCCTGGGCCCGAACCTGATGCGGAGTCACCGTTGCCACTATCGCCGAAAGTATCACCAACTTGCCTGACCTCATTATCCCACCTCGTCGCGAGAATGTGTTTTTCGAACTCGCTACGATGCGATTCAGCGCGGCTCATGGCAACGATGATGGTGGAAACGACCTGATCGGGCGGTGCTTCAACCGCGGTTCTAGCAAATGACCGAGAGTCTCACCTCACAGC
>JBOHRF010000572.1:0-2977 GCA_050732575.1 Longimicrobiales bacterium | reverse complement strand
GCTCTCAGTTACGTCCAAGCTATCGGCGTAGCGCGGCGCAACGTCGATGGACCCGACGATGATCGCCGCGGCGAGAATGGCAGGCCAGTGCCGATACATTGTTCCTCCGGGGGGCTTCACCTGTGAGCGTCGAACCCTTCGAAAACAGCCACCCGTTCAGGCGGCGGCGGGAAACGCTGAAGCACGCTAGCGCGCGCTTCTCCCCTGGCGCTCCCCTCGCCCTGACCTGATTGGAAAACCCCGAAGAGAGTATGAGAGGAAGTGTGGAAGTGAGGTCCTAGCGGGCAGGTGCGCTGTGACTCGTCACTCGTCCCTCTCGAGCGGGTAACCCCGAGCCGTAATGTGCGCGATATCGCATGGCGGCGGTAGCGAGTGCTCGAGCAAAACGACGGCGGCTGGTTTCCGTGTCGCGCACACCGGTGAAGTGTGCCTCGATTTGAACGGCGTCACTGCGGAACGCGTGTCGCAGGCCGTATAGCTCTGTGATGAAGCCGCCTGAGAAGTAAGGTTCGCCCGCCGGATCTCTGTGGGTTGGGCCAGGCACGGACGGGAAGCCTTCCTGCTCGAAAAATGCGCCGAGGCTCAGGGGCCCACGCACCAGTTCGGCGAGCGTGCGTCCGCTGGCCGCGACCAGACCAGCCACTGACGTTTGTGCCGTCAGTCGGTTCAATTCGGCATCAGACTGCGCGAGCTGTGGACCGGATAGCAGATAGCCCAGCTCGAGTCGGGCAATGGCATGACCGTGACCATGCAAATCGAAGAGTGTGATCGGCGCGTTACTGGCGCGCGCGGCTTCACGCGCCGCATCGATGAAACCGTGGAATTCGTTCCAGGCGATTTCCGTGTACGGATTGGACTGCGCAGCCTCCACAATCTCGCGATTTGCGTCCAGTTTGCGCCGGTGCAGCCGCACGATCACGACATGAGGGCGCAAGTTCACGCTGGCGAATGCGGCCTGCACTTCCTCCGCCAGTTGATCGGTGTTGGCATCACGCACGGTTTCGCCCACCGTGCGATCCGGGATTTCGGCGGGCAGCAGTGTGCCGCCATGCGGCGCTGTAATCACGATAGGTTGGTCGCCCGCGCGCAACTCCACGTAGCCATTGCGGCCGAGGTAGGTGGCGCCAGGCTGCAAGGGCGTGGCCGCCGCGCCGATGATTGCGCTAACACCTGCGGCGCTTACGCGTAACCGGTTTGGTCCGGGCTGCAACCCATGTACCAGCGCACGGTTGCGCGACCGGTGGAATCGGTTGTCGTGTTTGGAGCGACCACCCAACCGCCGCCTGCCTCGGGCACCACAGCAACGGCAACATTACGGCGTGGTGCACCACTGCCGTCGCGCAACAACACGATTGGATCGGTGGGTACTGCTGTCGCGACTGTGGCTGATTGCTGGGCGCCGGCCACAACGATCAGGGTATCACCAGCTGTGGGATCGGTGGGTTGCCGGTTGCCCGTGCACGCGAATAGGGCAAAGGCCAGGACAAAAGATGCTTTTGCTGGTGCTGCGGCGGGCATACTGCGTCAATCCTTGGGCTTTCTGAGTTCTTCGAAAGGTGGATACCCCGCCAGCAATTCCAGGTCAAGATCTGCATGGACGTATCGGCCCGGCTCACCCAGCAAATCGACCAGATGTTGCACCGCGCTCTTACGATCTTCGAGCACGGCCGCGATCTTGGCCTGCCAATAGCTGGCTTGCATGTTGGGTCGTGGTTGGGATCGCTTTCGTTCTTCGAGAATGGCCATCATACGTTGCGCAGTACCACGGTCATGGCGCCGCGCCGCAATGGCACCGAGAAACCCAATACAGATCAGATTGTCCGGATCTTCCGTGGTGAGCTGCTGGAAAACGAGCCGGGCCGCGTCCCATTGTCGAGCCAGGTAAAGAGCATTGCCCAACTCGGTGCGCCGCTCTGGTCTACGCGCTTCCTCAGCGGGGCGCGCGCGGTGCCAGTCAATGGCCTGCTCGAGAGCAGCGAGCGCAGCCTTCTCGTTTTCGTGGGCGCGCAGTTCTCGTGCGGCATTTATCATGATGGATGCCGGCGTGATGCCGATCAGATCGGGTTGATCCACGTTGCGCGCGGCTTCGCGGGTAAAGACTACGACCGCCTCCAGTCGGCTGAGCAACGCGGGCACGCGTTTCAACGCGGCCAGCGCTCGAATCTCGAAGCCCATCGCTGCAATGCGATCCGGGTGAAATCGTTGCGCCTTTTTGGCGGCCGCGAGTTCCTCATGGTATTTGCCGAGCTGATGCAGTGATCCAGTAACGATGTCCCAGTACATGATCGAGCCGCCAATGTAAGGGCTTTCCGGCCCGAGTTTCTGGAGCGCGGCCAGACTCGCGCGCGGCCGATTGATGCTGCTGGCGTCGTTACCCAGGCTATACAGGAACCGCTCGGGAGCTAGGGTAGCCGCTTTCTGCATGGCCCGATACGCCTCGACCCAATCCTCTTTGCGCGTGGCCAGCATCCAGTCCAGCCAATGACGCTGCAGCGGTGTCACGCGATCGCGCATGCGATCCACGACGTCCATGATCGAGTCAGCGATCGCATTCTGGAATTCATTCATGTGAGCAACGGCCGCCTGCATGCGCGCCCACGTGAACGTCGAGTCGAGCATAATCGCGCGGTTGTAGTGCACCAGCGCTCGCTTGGCGTCCGTGCGGATCTGGAGGTCGACGCCGCGCACGAATTCCTGGAACGCATCAAACCTGGGCGGTGCGGTTGCGCTGTGAAACCACGAGCTGAATCGGGGATCCAGCAACGCGGCAACGGCGCCGGTTGCGCGCTGCGTCAATTCCTCCAGCGCGCGCACTTCGGAACCAACTGGCACCACTACAGGCGGAATGACCCAGACCACATTGTGGTGCAGTACGTCGACGATCTGCGCGCTGAAGCGCAGCACGGTGTCACCGTCTGCGTAAAAGGCGCCGGCCACGACGGTGCCTGCTCGTGCACGCCGAGCCAGTGCCTCGAGC
>JBOHRF010000571.1:0-2979 GCA_050732575.1 Longimicrobiales bacterium | reverse complement strand
CTTGCATGAAGACCACATGCGCTGGCAACAGCACATCGCTGCCACTACTGCGTCCTACGAACGGCAGATCGAGTATCTGAACCGCATCGTAGAACGTTCGGGTCCGCAAGCGCAGGCGGCCCAGGCCAGCGTGCCAACCATTCCCGGGACCGTGCGCGAAGGTGACCAGATTCTTGTTCGCGTTCCCAGTTTCAGCGGCAATACGTGCACGCAATCCGTCGATATCACGGCGCGCGTTCGCCGCATGACAGCGCAGGCCATTCTTCTGGAAGACGTGGGCAATCCCGAGCAGTTGACGCAACCGGTGGTCGATCAGGCAATGGCGGCATTCACCACCGTATACGCTATTGATGTGGATCACTTCGGCGCGCCCGGCGACCTGGACCAGAACCAGCGCATTGCCATCCTGGTGACCAAGGAGGTCAACAAAGCCAGCAGTCCGCCGCTCGGCTTTGTGAGTTATGGTGACCTGTTCCCCACGACGCAATGTTCGGCCAGCAACGAAGGTGAAGTGTTCTACCTGCGCAGCTCGGATCCCACCGGTCAGTACACGGCGGGTGTCTACACCGCGACCACACTGGCATCAAACTTCACGTTGCTGTTGGCGCACGAATTCGCGCACATCATTCAGGCCACGCGGCGGCGCGCGGCCGGATCATCATTCATGCCTTCGTGGCTGGCCGAAGGCCTGGCCACAGGTGCGCAGGAAGTGGTTGGTTTTCAGATGCTCGGTCTGCAGAACGCCGCCAACTACGGTGCCAACACCGTGTACGCAAATCTGGGCGCCGATCCCCGCTTTTTCTTCAACTTTGCCGGTGACTGGATTGCCTACTTCGGCTTCGACTTCACCAACCGCGTCAAGATTGCAGCCACACCGGAGGAATGCAGTTGGGTGGGTAACACAGCGGCCGGCGGCAACCCCGGACCCTGTCAGTTTGCCACCCGATTGCTCTATGGATTGCCCTGGCTGGTGGTGAAATACACGATCGATCGGCACCTGGGTGGCGCGGCTAATCAGAAACAGTATTTGCGCGCCTTCTCGGATTACCGAGGCACACCCGGCTTTGCGGAATTGCAGGGTGTGCTGGGCCGAACGCCGTCCGAGATGCTGGCCCAATGGGCCGCCATGCTCTACATCGACGATCGCTACCCGGCCGCCACGGCACTGCAGCTTGCCAACTGGAATATCCGAAACATTGTCG
Organism: Longimicrobiales bacterium; assembly: GCA_050732575.1. Taxonomy (GTDB): domain Bacteria; phylum Gemmatimonadota; class Gemmatimonadetes; order Longimicrobiales; family RSA9; genus JBBDWZ01. The sequence continues at coordinate 1,777 of JBOHRF010000571.1, read as the reverse complement.
CCGCCTGGCAGTCACCGAATGCTGACTTCATTCCGCGCACGCGCGGCTTCAGCAATTTCACGGACAACTTTACCGTGCGAGCCGGCTCCAGTGCCTATTACGAGATCAGCGGCGCCAATCGGCCGGCCACCGCCGTTCGCTTCCGCGGCGATGCCGGCGTCAGCCTGCCGCCCTTCATGCAAGTGTGGATCGTTCGCGTGCAATGACAGGAGGAGCGCATTCATGATCGCAACGCATAACGGAAACGATCTGCAGCTGAAGTGGTGGCAGGCTAATTGGCCTTGCCGGCTAACCATCCTGCTGACTCTGTTGGTGTCCATGAGCGCCTGCGCTCGCCGCAACGCTCCCGTGACCGAGCGCACCGCGCCCAATACCGTGCGCTACACCGGTCAGATCCTGGTGACCGGTACGGAAGGCAGCGTCAGAACCAGCCTGCACATTGACGGCCGCTCCGCTATCGGACTGCAAGGCGCACTCAGTACCGAGCTGCGCAACCTGTCAGGCGCGCGCGTTACCGTGCAGGGCACACCTGCCACCGGCGCCGCCGATGCCGTGGATGTAGTCAGTTACGAAGTCGTGGAAGTGAACGGCCAAAAGCCCTACGTCGGTACGCTGGTGCGCGCAGGCGATGGCTACGCCGTGCAACAGTCCAACTCGACCATTCGACTACAGCTGCTGCCCGCCGGCCTGATCGACCGGACCGGCGCCAAAGTCTGGGTCACTGGCGTGATGGCCAACAACCGCTTGCAGGTCCAGGCATTTGGCATCATTCGGATTCGGTGAATGCTGGGTGAACCGGATGGTTCGGATGAATCGGATGATGCGGATGAAACGGGTGGAGCCGGTTGAAACGGCAAGTCAGGCGAAAGGGCAAAAACGGGTTGGTCCCGGATCACCCCTATCGATCCGTTCCCGCGGGACTACCCCGATTCATCCGATTCATCCGGTTCAATACTGATGCATCCTGCAGGGGCGCGATACCAGCGGCAAAGATGGCACCATCCGACACGTGATCGGTGCGCTCAATCCGCAGAGCTGTTCGGTGGTTTCCTTCAAGGCGCCCACGCATGAGGAAGCGGCGCACGACTTCTTGTGATGACTGGCGCGAGCGCACCTATTGGAACGATTACACGGTCGCCTACCAGGATGCCATCAACCGCTGCAGCAACCCGAGGCTCCCTGGTTCATGGTGCCCGCCGACAAGAAGTGGTTTCGTAATCTCTGTGTCGCGCAAATCCTGTGCGATACACTGTCGACTCATCGAGCTGTCTGGAAGGAACAGCTGGAGCGCCTCAGTCAGGAAAAGACGAAGGAGCTGGCGCAATACCGGTCTGAAACACGGGGACTTGATATCCGTTGAACTACCGGAACTCCTCCATCAAGTCGGCCAGCCTTTCACTGCCCGGACACAGTTCTTCAAAGGGCAATTGAGTCAAGGGTGTGTCGACCGTATTCTCGATATCGTGCATCTCGGGGACGCCCGTCGTCAGGAACAGCAGTCCAGTGGCCACCTCGCCGCGCGTCTGAGCAGCACGCACGTACCCGTACGCACGATCGCGATCGGTGGGATCGTAATCTTCGTCGATTTTCCGCAGGCGCACGATGCTGCCATCGTGCATTTTGACATCGAGCTGTGCGCCCGGTGCGTAGTTGGCCGAGATCTCCGTGCGTATGGGCACCAGATCAGATGCGGTCGGCTCATCGTGATCCACCACCAGGTCGGCGGAAATGACCGCGCGCGCGCGCTCGCGCGTGAACGCGTAACTCTTGGTCGAGC
>JBOHRF010000570.1:0-2985 GCA_050732575.1 Longimicrobiales bacterium | reverse complement strand
GTGGGGAGATTTAGAAACACACATGAACAACTACGATAGGCCCACCAGCTCGAGCAGGTGCAACGCATTAGTCGTACTGGCCAGTCCGGGTCTCAGCACGTAGTCGAATTCCATGCGCACCTGCCCGTCTACGTTGCGGAAGTGTTCGCGGAAATGGACCGATAGTGCGCGACCGTCCAGCTCGCCACCGCGTACCAGCTCCAGGTCGTGTGACGTGACCGCTCCCCATGCGCCCAGTTCGACCAGCCGCGCTATCACCTTGCGCGCGGCGATGCGCCGCTCTGCGCTGTTCGTGCCGTGCAGCACTTCATCGAGCAAGTAGAGCACGACCCGGTCTTCCTGCGGACGTGCGGCCGCATCCACAATCGACTTGAGCCGCTCCAGCTCGGCCAGGAAATAGGAAACGCCGCGGGCCAGCGAGTCCTGCACTCGGATGGCGGTATGCAGTTCCACGCGCGGCAGCTGGAACGAGCGCGCGCACACGGGTGCACCCGCCTGCGCCAGGACCACGTTCATGCCGATGGCGCGCAGCAGCGTGCTCTTGCCCGACATGTTGGAGCCAGTAATGAAAACAAAATGGCCGGTCGGCCCCATGGCGACCGGGTTGTTCACACGCTGCGCTTCCGCGAGCAGCGGGTGACCCAGTGCATCGGCGCTCAACCGGTCGCTGTGTTCCAGAATCTCCGGGAACGCCCAGTCCGGATGATCGTGCGCCAGGGCGGCCAATGCGGCCAGCGCCTCCAGCTCGCCCAGCGTGGCCAGCCAGGTCCGGACCCGCGAGCCATGTTTGCTCTGCCAACGCTCCAGTGCGTGCAATACGTGAATGTCCGATAGTGTGAGCCACTGGATGGGCTGGTGCAGACTGGAGAAACGCAGATCGGCCAGCTGCATGATGCGCTCCAGCTGCTGCAAAGCGTGTGCGGCACTCTCGCCCGTTGCGCCCAGTCGACCTTGCAGCTCGACCAGCAGCTCCGAGTTGAACGTTGGCTCGAGCGTCGCACGCAGCAGCGCTCCATAGTGCGCAAACGCGGCTTCCCGGCGGAACGCGCTGGCAAATATACGATGCACGCGCGGCAACAGGCGCACACTCACGACGAAGGTCAGCAGCACGGAGGCCAGCCATGCCTGCGTAGTCGCGAATCGGATGTCCAGCAGCAACAATGTCCAGGTCACCAGGGGCAGCACCCAGCCCAGTACGCGCAGTCCGCGCCGTTCGCTCAGCCAGGTCGGACCTTCGGCCCAACGCACGAACGACTCCAGGTCCTCGGGCTGCACATCCGCCGTTTCACGCGCGCACCAGGACAGGGTATCACGCCAGTCGATGTGCGCTGCCAACTCGCGTACCGCGGCCTGACGTCGTTGCACGGTCGGTATGTCGGCCGCTGCCAGTAGCCACCTTTCCAGCGTGCTGCGACCGCTGGGTGTATTCGTTTCACCCAGCAGTTGCGCCAGTGCCGCGCGACCGAACAAATCCAGGTCCTCGCCGTACGCGTGGTTGCGCAGCTCGGAGCGCGCCGGCCGCGCCGGCAAGGCCGCCCAATCGCGATCCAGGCGCAGCAATCCGTGCCGATTCAGCTGCAACATCACAGCCAGCCGAGCCTCGGCTGCGCGCTGCCGCGCGTGCCGCACCACCAGGCCAATGAACGCGGCAAGAAAGACCAGGGCCACGCCTGCCAGCGCCAGTGATTGCCGGTCTTCCGCCACCGCAATCAGGATCACGAAGATGACAAAGGAAAGCAGACGGAAATGTGAAGTGCGGCGCGCTGCACCCAACACGCGCACACGTTCCGCATCGAATTGGGAGCTGCGCTGCTGGTATCTATCGCTGGGCGTCACGCACTCTCAGGCTCCACGGGTTCCATTGCACTTGGTAGGATAACCAGCAACCGCAGAATGCGCACGGGGTTCCAGGACGCTAAGACGCCGAAATCATCCCGCCTTCCCCGACCTTGACGAATCTGTCCATCAAGCCCGCTCGAATTGCCTGCGCAATTCCTGCTTGGCCCGCTCCAGCACGCGCCGTTGCGGTCCGCTCAGATTGGTGCCCGCTCGATTGATGTAAAACGTCAGCATGGACATCGCGGACTGGTACGGTGTGCCCTTGCGCCGCCGGCTCCGCTCGGCCGAACGCTTTATCGAAGCCGCGATCCGGCCCGGGTCCTTCCATGTGAACACACGATCCTCCAGGTCCAATGCGTTGCTGCGCAGCGTGACGTTGCGCGACCAGCGCCGTGCCCCGGGTTGCTTTGCTTTGCCAGCCAATCTCCACCATCCGAAAACACCACCATAGCTCTCTGCAACGGACGCGCCGCATTGACAACATCTTGCCAATCCAAAAAGGACCTCTACACTGGTCCGCGTTATGCGCTGGAATCGACCCGGCCCGAGGTTCGCTCCGATGTGCAGATTCGCCTCTCTTGCTGCCCTGCTCGTGGCTGGTGCCATGGCCTGCCGTCCTCCCGACCAGAGCAAAGGCACCGCGACCCATACCGACAGTTCCTCTGCAGGATGGCAGCCGGGCTTCCTGCGTGGATTGGTCACCCACCAGGAAAGACCTACCATCGTGCCCTGCCGCGGCACGGACACACTCCAGTTGCGCGAACTATCACCCACGCTTGCCGGCCTGCGCGCACCCGGCGACACCGGCTCGCAGTTCGTGGTCGTGGCCGGACAACGAATCGTCGATCAATACACCGTCGATCGCGTGCTTTATGCCTCGAAAGATCGCTTCGAGTGTTTTGCCGACTGGAGTGGATTCGCGTATCGCGCTACTGGCCGGAATCCGGGTTGGCTGGCCGAAGTAGTGGGCGATCGATTGGTTGTCCGCCGTGAAGGGGGCGCCACCTTCACCTGGCCCAACGTGCAAATGGACAGCACGGCTGACCGCATCCAGTTCACGGCATCAGCAGACACCGGCAGCGTGCAACTGACTTTGCAGCTCCAGCCCTGTCGCAATCCTGTGTCTCTTGCCTACTCCGCCTGGAC
>JBOHRF010000569.1:0-3000 GCA_050732575.1 Longimicrobiales bacterium | reverse complement strand
AAGGATCGGGTTTTGCACCCAGTGTAGCCAATTCCACTTCGGCCGTGCGCAAGCGCTCATGTACCTGGGCGGTCCAGATGTAGGGCAGCGAAACCGTACCGGAAATCCAAGCGGCCATGAGCCAACGCGTGAGCCGGCGCGCGGCAAATGCCTGGGCTGCGGTGCCCGCTCCGGCCAGCAGCACCGGCACGATCCACAGCAAAGCCACTGTGGACGTGAGCTGCTCGCGTGTACGAGCTAGCATCAGCACCAGGAGTGCCAGGGCACTCGCTGTCAACACGCTCGAACCCAGCAGAAGGACGGATGCGCGTTGCCGGCGAGCCAACGATCCGCGTGCGGGCCAGCGCGCGGTCATCAGAGTCAGCGTGAGCAGCACTGCGAATAGCAGCACGAGTGCGAGTTGCAAGCCCGCCCACAACGCCGGTCCACCTTGCATCAAGGTGGGTGTCCAAGCTTGTTGCGCTTTCAAGCGCGTCGGTGTGGGACCAATGAGCGTGGCAATGGCCATGGGCAGCGCAGCCACGAACAGGGCGGCAGCTGCCACAAACCACACGGACGAGCGGGCCGGCCAGCGCACGCGCACCGTGGAGACAAACGCACCGCAGACCAGCAACACGGCGAGAAGTGAGCCCAGTGATATGGCGCCGGGTCCGGGAAACAGGAACAAACCCGGAGAGAAAAATTGCTCGAGGCCGAAAACCGACCCCAGTGGTGACGCGAACACGGCTGCGGCCATACCCAGACAGGGCAAGACGGCACCGCCGCGCACGGGCCGACCGGGCTCGCGGAACCAGGCCAGAGTGAGAATGAGCAGCGCCAGGGTGACAATCACGATCTGGAAGCGCTGCGCGACGCGCAGCAAATCGTATCGCCACTCGGTTTGATTGATGGGATCCAACCTGACGTGTACCAGTGTGTCGCCACCACTCACCAGGTTCCAGTCGGTGGCCGCGCCCGGTCCCTGCAGGACGGACGCGTCGCGACCCACCAGAGCCTCGACCTCGGCCGCCACACTGGCTTGACCGTTTTCTGAGGGCAGGGCTGCGTCGAGCAGGACCGCAACGATAGCATTACCGGGACGCGACTGGAGCGGCGCGCTGAAATAGAGGTAGCTGTAGAGGGGGCGTTCCACGAAAGCGACGCCGGCTGCCGAACCGCGCAAATCGTCCGGCAGCCGACCACGGTGCTCCCCCGCCCAGGCCAGCATTTCGCCCTGCGCGCCGAGCAATACCAGGGCGTCGACCTGGCCGCTCTGCTGCAGTTGATCAAGACGCGCAAACCAGGAAGCGCGCGTGCCCGTGACCGGAATCCGCGCGGCTTCTGCGGCCATCTCCGCGCCGCGTGCCAGCACGAGGGCCATGCGCTGGTCCAGTGCCTGGCGAACCCGCGCGGATCGCTCCGCCTGCAATTGCTCCCAGTGCGCGCCCAGCCCATGCAGGCGCCAGGCAAACAACGCGGCGATGCCGGTGCCCAGCGCCAGCAGCACCAACGCGGCGAAGAGCGCTGCGCGCCCCGTGACCCGCGTGCGGAATCTTGCGTACAGGACAAGGGCAGCCGTAGTACTCAGCGCGGCGCCCAGGAGTCCGCTCGGTTCGCCGTCGCGAGACCAGGCCAGCAAAAACGCGAGAGCAGCGTAGAGCGCGGCCCACAGCGCCAGCAACGGCCAGGTCGAGCGCTCACGCATCAGGCGGGCACCTCGCACCCACTGTGCGGGCTTGCTGAGGGGGACAAAGCATGGCAGCAGTAACGGAACCGCGACTCGGTCTGAACGAGCTGAGCTGGATTGATGTGGCCGCGCAGTTGGCGCGTGATCCCAGACTGATCGTGCCTATCGGCGCGCTCGAGCAGCATGGCCCTCATTTGCCATTGGCCAGCAATGTACTGATTGCGCGACGCATCGCGTTCGACCTTTCGCGCGAATTCGGTGTGTTGCGCGCCCCGACAATATACTACGGCGTGAATGCCGATTCGGCTCGCGTTTATGCCGGCACTGCTACACTGCGTCAGAAGACGCTGCACCGTTCGCTCAATGAGCTGCTCGGTTCCTGGGAAATACATGGTCTCAATGAGTTCATTCTGTGCACCGCACATCGCTTCGAGCCGCATCTGGACGTATTGGCCACGCTCTTGACCCAGCGCGCACGCGTGCGCGTGATCTCCATTTGGGATGTCGACGTCTCCGATCTGTTGGAGGGCCAGCCCGGCCCATTACATGGCTGTGAAGCGGAAACATCCATCATGCTGTACCTCTATCCGGAGGCGGTGCGCATGGACCGCGCACGCGACTTCGAGCTCACTCCCAGAGCCTTGAAACGCTACTTGCGCGGCAAACTTCCCGTTCCGCCGGCCGGCGCCGCCGGCGTCGTTGGACGACCCACCCTGGCCACAGCCGCCAAAGGAGAGGCCATGTATCTGCGCATTATGGGTGCGATTCGCACCGCCGTTTTCCTGCAACCCGCGCCCGCTGAAACCGACACCGTTTGACATTTTGGGGCGCCAGTCTGGGCCTGGCATTCAACATCAAATACACCAGTGGCGACCTTATTCCCGCCTCTCGCAGCTGCGCCGCGACCGCTAGCCGGTTGCGGCTTGCCGCGCCGCGCCACCAGGGGCGACCTTTTCCGTGCAAAGCGGCGTTGAACGACCAAGGCGCGTGCGGGGTAAGGGGGAGCGCAAGTTCGCCATCTCGATAAGGCTGCCGGGCTCCTGGCCGGTCGCCTGCGGAGGACGAAATGAGCGCTGATCGTACCATCGTTGCCCTGCTTCTTAACGTTCTACTCGCCAGCGGTGCCGCAGCCCAGGCCACGATTCTGGACCAGGGCGGTTTTCGCATACTGGTAGGTGGACGCGAAGTAGGCACAGAGACCTTTTCCATACGGCAAACCGGGTCGGGCGAAAACGCCGTTGTGTTGGCGCGCGGCCGTGTTGTACTGGACACAACGCGCGCCGAGGAGCTGAGCGCCGATCTGCAGCTGTCGGGCGCGGCGCTGGGGCCGGCCG
>JBOHRF010000568.1:0-3013 GCA_050732575.1 Longimicrobiales bacterium | reverse complement strand
GGCCTGTGCTTCGATCTCGCCAAGTTCAGTCTCCCCGGTCACGCGCGTATTGCTAATCATGTGCAGGTTGTAGCGCGGTGCAAACATTTGAGTTCGGGAAATGGCTACGGCGCGGTCGCACATCATGTCCCGTCCCTCGGCATAAACCAGGCCTACTGGCATGCCCAGTTCGGCATTCTCGCGCGCGGTGACGCGGTAGAGACCGTCTTCGGCAAAGAAGCCGGGCCAGGCTTCGACCTGCCCGGAATCGAGAACCGCACAATATTCGCAATTGAAGGATTCGATTTCCTGCCTGAGCTCATAGGCCCGGACGCCTTCGATCCGGCAGGTGCGATAGAGCATTGAATTTGCTGGTTTCATGTTTTCAGAATCCCATGACATTGCGGTAGTAGCGATACATGGCACGAATCGCAGACTCGGAAATCAGTGAGTTGGACGTGCCAACGTGGTCGTGATCGAGCTTCAGGAGGTTGCGGTCGGTGCTGGAGCGGCGCACCCCTTCCTGCACGAACTTCATCGCCTCGTTGTCTTCCAGCCCCAGAAAACCGGCCGGTCCCATCAGGTTGCCCTGCCGCAAGCGGTGTCGCGTCATCTCCTCGGTGTCGTCCTCGTAGCCGAACATGGTCCAGAGCATCAGCATGCTGTCGGGGCCGTTCGGAACAAGGTGACGAACCCCCAGGGTGTTCATTTCGCGCTGCACGATCAGGTTGGGCCAGATCGTCTGCATCGTGACCGACCACGGTGAATCAAACTCCTTGATGAAGTCCAGAAAACGGTCGTCGCGCAGCTGCATGTCCTCACGAAAAGAGCGCATTTCCTTCTTGTTCTCGTCGCTCACGCTGGCGTACTTTTCTTCCGACTTGGCCGACGCCATGGTGCCGTGCCGCCCGTGCACCGGGTCGGCGATCATCGCGGACTTGTTGCCGGCCACCAGCAGGCCGAATACCACCAGAAAGGAGTGCAGTAGCGTGGCGTGATAGGGATCCTTCAGGTTCTCGTGGTACATCTTCCAGTTGAACGGCAACTCGTTCTTGTAGTAGCCCAGTATCTTCAAGCGCTTGCCGTTGAAAACGGTGTCGAAGTCTTTAAGGATCTCAGGCGTCAGGTACTCGGCCAGCGGCTCTACCTCGGCTGAATAGGATGCAAAGACCACTCCATTGCATGTTGTGACATGCAGCTTGTACAGGCCGTGGTCTTCGTTGCGGAAGTCCTTGGGCATTCCGCCTTGGCGGTTGACGCCGCGTTTGAATGGCACACCCTGCAAATTACCCTTGAGGTCGTAGGACCACTGGTGATAAGGGCAGACAAACTCTTTTGTATTGCCCTGGCTGTGACGGCAGAATTCAGCGCCGCGGTGTGCGCAGCGGTTCTCGAACACGCTAATCGACCCATCCTCTGCGCGCGACACCACTACCGCTGTAGCACCGACGTAGGAGCGTTTGTAGTCGCCGGCGTTAGGGATCTCCGCTTCCAGGGCCACGTAGTTCCAGGTGGGGCCGCGGAAGATCTTTTCTATTTCGAGGTCATAGACGGCATTGCTCGTGTAGACCCAGTCTGGGATAAAGTGAAGCGCATCATCGGGCCACTTGCAGTCCACCAGTTTGATGTCCTTGGTAGAGGGTGTGCGGTTGATGAGCGCGTGGATGTTGGACATGAAGTGCTCCAGTGGGTTTAAGAAATCACGGTTTGGCTAGCCGTCGCATCGCGTACTAGTTGCCGTAATGGAATAGAGGTGTCCCGTAGCCGCTCGGGATCGCAGGGAACTTGCTGCTCGATCAGCGCACGCAACTGGCGCAAGTCCATGCCGGCATTCACGGCGATCGCGTGACGAAGACGCTCGTCCTGGAAACCCAGAAGCAGAAACTTGGGCGCAGTGTCTTCGTCCGTCATGTCCCCGCGCACGGCATAGCTCAAGCCCGCAGAGGGAAATCCGAGGATTTGCAGGTTGCAGCCGAACTGGTCGGTCCAGAACCACGGCAAGGCCGCAGGCGCGACATCCGCATCCAGCATCGAGGAGGCCGCAACGCGCGCCTGCTCGTTGGCGCTTTGCCAGGACTCCAGGCGCATCTCTTCGCCGAACAGCGGTTGAAACTGGCTGGCGCAATCGCCTGCGGCATAGATGTCGGGGGCGCTGCTGCGGCCCTTGGCGTCAATCCGGATGCCTTGGTTGAGCGGGTGCAACGCGAGCCCGGAGGAATGCGCGAGCGATACGTTCGGGACTTGGCCAATCGCGACGACAACGAGCGGCGCCCGCAATTGACGACCGTCATCGAACGTGAACGCGATCGCATCGGACTGGGGTGTGATCGTCGCCACGCGGCAATCAAGCCGCAAGTCGACCTGGTTGTGGCGCACGCGTCGTTCCAGCCAGGCTGACAGCTCGGGCGGTAGCGCTCGCGCCAGGACGCGCGATCCCGCTTCAAGAACGGTTACGTCCAGTCCCATGTCGCGCGCGGTTGAGGCGACCTCCAGTCCCAGAAAGCCGGCACCGAGGATCATGATCGAGGACTCGTGCTGCATGGCTGTGCGCAAAGCCCTGGCATCGTCGAGAGTGCGAAGGTAGTGAACGCGCGGCGTACCGGGCGGCAGGGCCTCTAGCGTGCGAATGGTGCCGCCCGTGGCGAGCAGGCAGCGGCTGAAGACCAGCGACTTTCCGTCGGAAAAATGGGCAAGCCGGCCGACCGGGTCGATGGCGGTGACGGACGCGCCCAGGCGCAGATCCAGATCGTGGCCTGCCTGGAAGGCGGTCGGATGTATCGCGATTTGGCCCTCCATCTCTGGTCTGCGCAGCACAGATTTGGAGAGCGGCGGTCGTTCATAAGGCAGATGGGGCTCCTCGCCCGCGAGCACGATCTGGCCCGTGTAACCGAGCGATCGCAGCGTCGCCATGGCGGTGGCGCCGGCTTGGCCGGCACCCACGATCAAAATGGGTAAGTTGGTTGACATCGTCGCCTCTCTCAGGTGTTGACCAGGATGGCGTCGCCTTCGAGTCGGACCGGGTACACCCTGATGT
>JBOHRF010000567.1:0-3025 GCA_050732575.1 Longimicrobiales bacterium | reverse complement strand
GTGTTGCCAGTTGATCCATCTGACCTGTGGCGCTAAACGGCAGACCAACCGGAGATCCGTTCGTCACGTCCAGGGCGCGGACTTCCAGCTGAGTTACCTGCCCATCAACCGTGACACTGCCCACCAGTACCAATCTGGCTCCAGCCAGTCGGCCGGCCCGCATTGCGCTTCCGTCGTCCCATCGGCCCGCCGTCAATTGAGGCTGCCGCGACAGCAAGCGCGCCAGGCGATCTGAATCCAATACTCGAACGGCGCCCTGGCTAGAAAACGAGCTGGCGATCAACCGCGTAATCGCTGTCGCTGTACGATCGGCGTCCGGGCTTGCGGACATACCCGCATATATCGGCAGAACAGCCAGAGTCGGCTTGCCTGTCGTACTCACCTCTTGTTGGCCCGTCAATGCGGTCGGAATCAGGAGCAACGTCATGACCGCGGCACTTCGAAGCGTCCGCAAGGGACACCTCCTCGGTTCGGTGTGCACCAGCGTCCGGGGCACGGGCGCTTTTCTGGGGGGAACCGCCGTAAGGTTCAATTTGCGGGCCGCATCGGACCCGCGTGGCCACAGGCGTGGAATTGATGGTCCCTCAATGAGTTACACAGACAAATACAACTCTTGTGAGAAGGGGTCTCTCGCGAACCAGGGTTGCAGCTCGAAAGGATTTCGCGTGCCGACCTGACCACTGGTGGGTTTTGCTTACATTTTTGAGAACGCCGGGCCGACCCGCGAACAGCAGAGGTTCTGGGTAGCGCCGAACAGCAAAGCGTCATAAGCTTGGCCGCCATTCCGCCCCTGCACGCGTGAGCCTGTTCGTGTCGAACTCCAATGGCATCAAACGGATAGCTATCAATACCGGGGGTGGAGACGCGCCCGGTCTCAATGCCGTGATTCGGGCGGCAGTGCTTTCGGCCAGCCGGCGCGGTTGGGAGGTCTATGGCATTCGCCGGGGATATCAGGGGTTGCTGGAGAATGAGGACCTGGTCCGGCTGGACCGTCAGTCAGTGCGTGGGATCACACACCTGGGCGGCACTATCCTCGGCACGACTAACCGTGGCAACCCGTTTCAGTGGCGGACCCAGCTGCCGGATGGAACCGTGGGCACCGTGGACCGATCGGATGAAGTGATTGCTGCCTTCAAACGACACCGGCTGGACGCACTGATCGCGATTGGTGGGGATGGCTCTCTGACATTGGCCCTCCAGTTATGGAAGAAAGGGCTTCCGGTAGTAGGCGTGCCCAAAACCATCGATAACGACCTGGCGGTAACGCAGGTGACGTTCGGCTTCCACACCGCAGTACAAACGGCGAGTGATGCAATCGACAAAGTGCACTCGACAGCAGAGAGCCACGAGCGGGTCATGGTGATCGAAGTCATGGGCCGGCACACGGGCTGGATCGCCTTGCATTCGGGGTTGAGCGGCAGCGCTGACGTAATTCTGATTCCCGAGATTCCGTACTCGCTCGAGCGTGTTTGCGCAAAGATCGAGGAGCGTTATCGCGATGGGCGAAACTTCGCGATCGTGGTGGTTGCCGAAGGCGCAAAGATGGCGGGCGCGGACGCGCAATTCGTTCAGGCTGCAGAAGCTGGCAAAGACGCGCGTTATGGCGGCGCTGCCGACAAGATTGCGCGTGAAATCGATGCACTCACCGGTCGCGAGGCAAGGGCGCTCGTGCTCGGCCACTTGCAGCGCGGCGGATCGCCTACCGCGTTCGACCGCTTGATTGCACTGCGTTTTGGCGCCGCAGCCGTGCGCACGGTAGCCGACCAACGCTTCGGTACCATGGTCGCCATGGATTCACCCGAAATTCGGGCCGTGCCGCTCGAGGATGCGATTCGCCAGATCAAGCGCGTACCTGTCAATTCGGACACGATTGAAACTGCGCGCGAACTGGGAATTGCCTTTGGCGACTGAACCTGCATGACATGGCTGCCCTGGGCTCCGCTCACACAAAAACAAAGGGACGAGTGCATGATCCACTTGTCCCTCTGTTCTTACGCTGCAGCGAACGTTACGTGCGTTTGCGGCCAAACTTTGCGTTCATCAGCTGAACGTGCTTGGTGCTCTTGCCGGTCAGCACCTTGTCCGCGTAGCCGTTGTCCGGATTGCGTCCCCGCCTGAGTAACTTGTTTACTGTACCGGGTCCGCGGTTGAAGGCGGTCAGCGCCAGGCGCTCGTTCCCGTTGTAGTCGTCGATCAGTTGCCGCAAATAGCTGAAGCCCAGATGCAGGTTGAACGACGGATCCATCAACTCTCGCCGCGTTGTACCAGGTTTTAGCCAGCGCGCGGTAGCCGGCATGATTTGCGTAAGGCCAACCGCTCCCACCGGCGAAATCGCGCGGCTGCGAAAGCTAGACTCCGCTCGCACCAGGCCAAACGCTGTGCGTGGTGAAATCCCATTCGCCACAGCCGCTACCTGAATCTGCTTGGCCAGTGGCTCGGAGATCTGATAGTCACGTGCGTAATGAGCTGGTGACGGCGTTTCGCTCGGCTCGGCCTCCGACGCATTCGCCGCTGGATTGGCCACGGCAATTGCGGGCGCCGACGGCGGCGGAGCTGGCGTCTCTACCGGGACACCCACCAGAACGGGCGGATGTTCGGGGATGGTATTGACGGCAGTCTGGCCGCTGATTCCATGAGTGATCAGTGCTGCCGGGGTCATCAATGCAATCCCCAGCAAGATCTGGATGTTATTGGGTCGCCGCACGCGCTCGCACGCCGCCCTGACCGCGGGCATTAGATGCTTCATTGCCCTTCCTCTAGGTTTCGGGTGTGTGTGGGCGGGGGCGGCAAAAAGGCCGCATCTCCCGCTAAAACCAACGATCAAATATAACCCATGTCCGGCCCCGTTTGAACCCCGTAAATACCTTGTGGTACAACGACTTATGGAGAGGATTGGCGGCGCTGCCCGGAAACGGCGGAGGTGGACGTGGGGGCTGGCGGGCCTTGAACGGCAAGGCCCGCCCGCGACTTACCGCACTACGACTCGTTTAACAACACCGGCTTCCAGCGTGACGCTATAGGGCCC
>JBOHRF010000566.1:0-3028 GCA_050732575.1 Longimicrobiales bacterium | reverse complement strand
GTGCAGGACCAGCGCTGTAGCATTGATGCCCAGGCGCTGTTTCAGTTCTGCGGCAATGGTCTCGGTTTGCGCCGCGTCGCACTCGATGATAGGAATGACTTGTCGCTCAACTTCAGCAACGGCGGTGATCAATCGCAGGATGATGCGACTGTCCAAACCCAGTGCGCCCGCGCGTTCGTAGGTTGTCTCCAACCAGCGACGATGCAAACGCTCGAGCGGTCCGGCAGCATCAGGAAAACGATTGGCTCGCAGGTACACGCCACTGCGCGCGTGCACTTTGACCAACCCTTCGTTTTCCAATCGACGGTAGGCAGCGGCGACCGTTTTGCGATCCACGTTTTCGCTCTCAGCAATGGCGCGGATGCTGGGCAGTCGTTCGCCGGGATGCCAGAATCCGAGGTACACGCCAGAGACGATGCGTTCGCGCAGTCGGTCGACGACTACAGAGCCCGCGGCCTGTTCACGCGGCATGGGAGGGCCTCCAGGAAAGCGGATACAATGCGACGTAAGGCGTGCAAGAAGGGTTCCAGATGCGACAGTTTCGGCTTACTGCTTTAGTACTGGCCCTTGCTTCCGTGGGCAGTGCCGTAAACCTGCGGGAAACGACCGCGCAGTCGGATACTTCAGATTTGCGGCGTGCGTTACGCAGTAGTGCACTTGAATACGAGCGCAGTCTGCGGCGCTTGGCGCCCTATCGCATGGGTGGTACGCCGCGCGAGTGCAATGAAATTGTCGGTCGCTTCTGTCTGTACTACGATGCCGGACCGGAACCTGCGCTGCCCGCCGAACCCGAGGGCATCGGGAAAGCGCGTACGCGCGCCATCGAGTCGTTCAGCGCAGCGCTGGACATAGGTGCGGCCGACACGATGATCGCGCTGCCTCTGGTTCGTTATCTGATCGAGGGTGGCCGGCACGCCGACGCGGTGGCAGTGGCGCGCCGCTTTGCGCAGGCCAGTGCCGACTCGATGTGGGCTTCCCTGCTGCTGGGCTTTGCGCTGCATGCTGCTGACTCGACCCAGGCCGCGCAACGCGCCTTCCAGCACGTGCTTGCGCGCATGCGTCCGAGTGAAGGTGAGGATTGGCGGGACGTGCGTTATTTGCTTGCCCCAGCGGAGCGACCACGTTACCGCGAGCTGCGTGGTGATGCGCGCGTGCAATACGAAAATCATCTCTGGCGGCTGGCGGATCCGCTCTATCTGACCGTGGGCAACGAAAGTTTGACCGAACATTTTGCCCGCCAGGTGTACGCGCGCATCCTCATGCGTGCGCCGCTCGTGCAAGGCGGTGTGTCCTGGGGGGAGGACCTGGATGAATTAACGCAGCGTTTCGGCGTACCCAAAGCGCGCACGCAGGACAACTCGCGCAGCTTGGAATTGCATATCACAGAGCACTACGATCATGGCCAGTTGACCTACGTGCCGCCCGAAGTGCATTCGAATGATGGCATCACGCTGTTTGAGCCGGGTGCGGCCTGGCCCTACGATACGATTCGCGCGCGCAACGGCTACGCGCCCGCCACCGTGCGCCGCATGCGCGTACTGGAGCACCAGATCTCACGGTTTCCGCTGGGCGATTCAACGTTGGTGCGCGCAGACCTGCGCGTGCCGATGGACAGCGCAGTACGTTTGCCCGCGCGCGTAGAGCTCGGACTCTTTCTGCTCGATTCCGCGTTCCAGGTTGTACATCAGGTTTGGGACACCATCGATGCGGTGCGCGATACGGTGGTTGGCGTCCTGTCTCTGGCTCTACCCGAGGCCGCAGTTGCGTATAGTCTGGAAGCGCGCGAACTGGGGACACGATTGTCCGCACGCGCGCGCTACCTTCTGCCTCTGCCGTTGCTCTCGCGCCCCGTGCTGTCGGACCTGGTCATGCTGGACGCGCCAGATTTCGGCGCGCCCGCCATTCGCAGCAGCCCGGCTTTTCGACCACTTTCCACGCTTCGTATCCCGCGCAACGAGCCGGTGGCCATCTACCTGGAGGCGCGCGGTCTCATGGCCAACGACGAACGCCAGGTTCGCTATCGTGTCGATCTGGAGGTCATCGAGCAGAATCGCCCGGGTGCGGTGGGTCGGGCGGTGCGGCGGCTCGGTCGGGCGCTTGGTCTGGGGGGCGACGCGGTCGCCCCACGCATCACCTGGACCGAGCAAGCGCAATCAGCGGGCTTTGTGCCCATCGCGCTCAAGCTGGGTGAACTTCGCCTCGATCCCGGACTCAAACGGTTCCGTGTCACTGTGACCGACCTGGATAGCGGCCTGAGCGGGTCCGTGGAGCGTGTTGTGCGCATCGATCGTCGCTAGACCCGATGCGCGCAGACCGGTTTTGCGGCCGCACGTGACCCGTCCAAACTTTTGACGGGTCACAGAGGTATCTGAGAACAGTAGCTCAACCCAGGAACAATGGAGCGGAAGCGCAACGTGGCAAAACCATCGGTAACCCGAACCCTGACCGTCCTCCTTCTCGTGCTGCCGGCTGGTGTCGGCGCACAATCTGATACGGCAGCCGTTCGCAAACAGATGGAGAGCGCGGCCTCCGCGTACGAATCCACGCTTCGCCGTCAAGCACCGCATCGTCTCATGCAGAACGCATTCTGCGATGAGCGCGTGGGCCGCTTCTGTGTGGTCTACGACGTGGGCACCGGTGCTGTCCTGCCCTCCGAGCCAGCGCCCGTTAAACAGGCACGCGCACGGGCGATCGATGCGTTTCAGAAAGGCGTGGCCGTTTGGCCGTCGGACTCGACCCTGGTGGCGCCGCTCCTTCGTTACTTGATCGAGGATCATCGAGGCAGCGACGCCGTGGCGCTGGCGCGCAGTTATGCCGAGGCACCGGCGGATGCCGCATGGGCCCAGCTCCTGCTCGGCTTCGCGCTCCACGGCGCTGGGGATGAAATCGGCGCTGAGAGTGTGTTTGCTCAAACGCTTCCGCGTCTGCTCCCCAGTGAGCGGGTCGAGATTCATGATGTGACTCCGCTGTTGGCGCCCCAGGAGCAGCCCCGCTACCGCGAGCTGCGCGGGCCGGAGCGCGCGCGTTA
>JBOHRF010000565.1:0-3063 GCA_050732575.1 Longimicrobiales bacterium | reverse complement strand
GAGTCGAGGCTGACGGCGTTCACGGGCAATCGGCAGGAACGTTTTGGTGCTTCCATTGCCGCCGCCGGCCCCGACATCTGGGTATCGGTTCCGGGTCGGTCCGTGCAGAGTGGTGGCGCACAGCGCCGGCCCGGGGGCGTATATGTGTTCCAGGGCACAAAGACGGGCACCGGTTTCGAATCGGCACGTCTGGTTACACCGGCGCGCCTCGAGCCCGACGATCAATTCGGTCAGCCCATAGCCGTACGCGGTACCGTGGCGGCCATATCATCGCCCGGCGCCGATCACAATGCGGGAACAGTCACCATCTTCGAGCGTGAGGCCACGGGTCAGTGGCGCGAGCGTACGCGTCTGGCCAGCGCGCCCGATGCACTGGAAGCATTGACCGGGAAAGAACGACGCTGCTCACAAGAAGGCAAAGTCGGCGTGTTTGCGTGTGGCAATGCGGAGCTCATGTCGTTCCTGCCGGTTAGCAAGATCGCCATCAACCCGCGTGGTGTGCGGCTCAACGACATGTGGGGCTGGACCGATGCCAAGACTGGCCGCGAGTATGCACTGGTCGGCCGCATTGAAGGCACATCGTTCGTCGATGTGACCAATCCTGCCAATCCCATCTTCGTTGGTGAATTGCCCAAGACGCCAGGCGTGCCCGATGGCACGTGGCGCGACATCAAGGTCTACAAGGACCATGCTTACATCGTGGCCGATGGCGCGGGCGCGCACGGCATGCAGGTCTTCGATCTGGGGCAGCTGCGCGGCCTGCGCGGCCTGCCGCCCAGGAGCTTCAAGCCCACGTTCCATTACACACGCATCAACAGCTCACACAACATCGTCATCAATGAAGAAAGCGGCTTTGCTTACGCAGTGGGCGCCAGTGCGGGCGGCGAAACCTGCGGCGGCGGACTGCACATGATCGACATCCGCGAGCCCAGGAAGCCGACCTTTGCCGGTTGCTTTGCCGATCCGCAGACCGGCCGGCGCGGCACGGGTTATTCCCACGATGCGCAGTGCGTGATGTACAAGGGGCCGGACCAGCGTTATCGCGGGCGCGAGATCTGCCTGGGCTCGAACGAGAACTCCATGAGTATTGCCGATGTCACCGACAAGTCGAATCCCAAGGCGATTTCGCGGGCAGCGTATCCCAACCCCGCGTACACGCACCAGGGCTGGCTCACGGAGGATCACAAATACTTCTACATGGATGACGAAGGCGACGAGATCGCGGGCACCGTGACTCGCACGCGCACCCTGGTCTGGGACCTGTCCGACCTGGAAGACCCGAAGCTGGCGCACGAGTTCATGGGCACCAGTGCAGCCAGCGATCACAACCTGTACATCAAGGGCAACCTGATGTACCAGTCCAACTATCGTGCCGGCCTGCGCATCATCGACATCAGCGATCCGCTCAAGCCGTTCGAAGTCGGGTTCCTGGATACCGCGCCTTACCTGGAGGATGCACCCGGCTTCAGCGGTACATGGAGCAATTACCCGTTCTTCAAGAGCGGCTCGATCGGCGTGACCAGCGTGCACGAAGGATTGTTCCTGGTGAAGAAACGGGTTACACCAATTCTCTGAGCATGCCATGATTCAACACGTTCACGTACCCGCTATCGTTAACGTTCAACGGCCGTCCTGAAACAGCCGTGAACGTCAACGAGAGCGAGAACGTGAGCGTGAAACGGATCGTTCTGATCCCCGGTCTCTTGCTGGTCGCCTGCGCACTGCTGGCAGCGCGTCAGCAGCCGCAAATCATCCGCAGCGAACACTTCCAGCGCGATCTCACGCCTTTCCCCGTGCTCGACGAACTGGGTAAACCGTACGCATTGCCTTTCCTGGGCGGACTCAACGTGCCGCGCCCGCAATTTGCGGACATCGATGGCGATGGCGATCTGGATCTGTTCGTGCACGAGCTCTCCTCCGCACTCTGGTTCTTCGAGAACGTAGGCACGGCGCGCGCGCCCAACTTCGTGTGGCGCTCCGATCGGTTCCACGATCTGGATATTGGTGAGTGGAACAAGCTGGTGGACATTGATGCCGATGGCGATTTCGATATACTGGGCGAGTTGCGCTTCAGTTATGTGCGCCTGTTCCGCAATACGGGCAACGCCCAACAGGCTGCCTTCACGGCCGATGCGGACTCGCTGCGCGATGCGCAGGGCCAGGCGCTGTTCGCCGATCGCCAGAACATTCCCGCCCTGGTAGACCTGGATTGCAATGGACGGCTCGACCTGTTCCTGGGCCGCGTGGATGGCACCGTGGCGCGCTACGAAGCCGCGAGCCGCGGCGCCACCCGTTTCAACTTCCTGACCGAACGCTTCGAAGGCATCGAAATCATTGGCGTGATCGACTCCACGGGCACCATGCACGGCGCCAACACCATGGCTTTTGCCGATGCCGATGGCGATCGCGATCTCGACCTGTACTGGGGCGACTTCTTTGAGCGCGGTGTGCTCTTCATCGAAAATCGGAGCACTGCCTGTGGGCTGCCCGCACTGCGCACGGAGCCGCGGCAACTGCCGGGCGCAGACTCCACCCATACGAGCGGCTTCAACGTGCCCGTGCTGGCCGACCTGGACAGTGATGGTGACCTCGACTTCTTCATGGGCGTGCTGGGCGGTGCCTTCAATCCCACCAAGAGCGGCGCGGACAACTTCTACTACTGGGAGCGCACCGCACCCGACCGACTGATGCTGCGTAGCAAACGCTTTCTCAACGGCATCGATGCCGGCAGCGAGAGTACACCCGCACTGGGCGATCTGGATGGTGATGGCGATCAGGACATCCTGTTGGGCAGCAAGATCGATGCACAGCTGGGCACGTCCGCGCGCCTGCAACTGTTCCGCAATGAAGGCACGCGCACGCAACCGGCGTATCGCCTGGACCAAACGTTGGAGCTGGTGTCCGCCTATCACCAGGCGCCCACACTCGGCGACCTGGACGGCGATGGCGACCTGGACCTGCTGCTCGGTACCTGGAACCAGGGTGTGCTCTTCTTCAGAAACGATGGCAACGCGCGCGCGCCGCGCTTCGTGGCGGACACTACACTCACCATCCACCCCGCGC
>JBOHRF010000564.1:0-3071 GCA_050732575.1 Longimicrobiales bacterium | reverse complement strand
GCTTTGATCGCCTGTTGGCGCATCACCTGAAGGGCATGATGATCGATCGCTCGACCGTCCGAGTTCCGTTTGCATTTCATTCCAGTATTGTCTCATGACATGACAATACTTTCGAGAAGGTTAGTATAAAGCAAGGTCACCATCAGTCGATCTCGATGACCTAGCCAGCTCGCCGTCGAAATGTCCATGACTGCCAGCATTTGCTCCCTTGACAGGAATCCTATCATTGGCCTGTCGAAGCGTTTCATTGGAACCGCCAGCGCCTGCTCAATGACATGCAGGTTCGAGAGATCGCGACGAGCGGCGAATCGCAGGAACGACCGTATAGCCGCCAGCCGGATATTGCGGCTGCGTACCGTGTTGTGCCGGTCTCGTTCCAGGTGCTCGAGGAAACTTGCCAGGAACTTCGCGTCAATGTCGGCCAACTTCAAGGCCGATGGCGACTTGCCGAGGTGTTGCTCGGCGAAATGCAACATAAGCAAGAAGGCATCGCGATAGGACGCGACGGTACAGGGGCTGAGCGCTCGTTGCTGCACCATGTAGTCAGTGAAGAACTCCTGCACCAAGCCGCCGAAGGTGGGCGAGACTGAGCTACGCATGACGAATCTCCTCCAGTGCAAAATTCTCGAACTTCGCGCCCACCACCGACATCAGTTCCGGCGTCCCGCTGAGGTACCAGTATGTGTCCGAGATGCTGGCATGGCCAAGGTAAGTGCATAACCAGAGCACGGCATGATCGACGGTCTCTCCTGTCTCATACCATCGCAGCAATCGAGCCACGGCGAAACTGTGGCGAAGGTCCTGAATGCGCGGATGCGGGTAGTCCCCGCGTGCCTGCCAATTCAATTGCCGACGCAGTTGGACGAAGACGTCTTGAACCGTCCTCTTCGGCAGGGCGCAGCCCGATTGCGACACGAAGAACGGCATGTCCGCACGGGTTTCGACACGCCGATCACGAAGTTGCCGGTATTCGTTGAGCGCTTGTACGACACTGCTGTGCAACGGCAGGCAACGCGGCTTGTTAAGCTTGGTGTGACGCACGGTCAGACAGGCACGTCGCAAATCGACGTCCCCATCACGAAGGTTCACGGCTTCTGAGAGCCGAAGCCCGACGCTGGCGATAAGGCCGAACAGCGTCCGGTAGGTCGCGGGTCGTACTCCGTCCAACGGGGGCAGGCGACCTGCCTGCTCGAGCAAATCGCACAATTCCTGCTCGGTGTAAATGTGCGGCGCTAAGCGCCGATGGCCTGGACCGAAGGTGTGTAGGTCAGGGATCTCGGTGTCCGGCTGGAACTGGCGGTAGTATGCCGCGAAAGGTCGAACGACTTCCAGCCTGCGAGCCCAGGTCACCGGTCCGGTGCGCTTGACATGCTCGCGCGCCCAGTCAAGTTGCAGCTCGAGTGTCAGAGGCCCTTGATGCCCGCGTGCATCTGCGTACCTGGCAAAGCGCATCAGTTGCTGGCCGGTGATGCCCAATTCGAAGCCGAGCCGTCGGCGCTGCTTCAGATAGCGTTCGACAGCTGTCTGGATCGTGTTGTTGCCGGTGCTCATGTCACACCTCCTGGCCAGGGCATCGCCACGGCCGATAGGTGAACCGTGTCGACCTTCGTGTAGATCATTGACGTGTCGAGCTCACGATGACGCAGCACGTCGGCGACTTCTTTGAGGGTGCTTCCGCTGGCCAGCATCCGACTGGCCAGCGTATGGCGCAATATGTGCACCTTCGTATGGGGTAGTCCGCTGCGCCGATAGGCCTCGCGCACAATCTTGCGTAGCACCTCGGGACCGATCGGGGCATCGACCGGCGCGACATGGCGGACGAAGACTCGCCTGCTTGTCGTCGGAGGTCGCTCCACGCGAAGATAGGTTGCGATTGCCTGGCCGGTGGTCTGCGGCAACGGCAGCACGTCTACTCGACGCGACTTATTCTTGACGATACGAAGCGTTCCCGCTTCCCAGTCGATGTCGTCCAGATCGATGGTGACAACTTCGCCGGCTCGCAAGCCCAGATCGACGAGGCAGCGGACCATGGCGTAAGCGCGATGCCTGGATGGCAACCATTGTGGGAAGGCGTCAAGTAACTGCAAGACCTCCTGCTGCGACAGCGTCTGCGGCAATGCCGCCAGGCGGCGGTTCGCCGGTGATGTGATGACC
Source organism: Longimicrobiales bacterium (assembly GCA_050732575.1). GTDB lineage: Bacteria > Gemmatimonadota > Gemmatimonadetes > Longimicrobiales > RSA9 > JBBDWZ01. Next base: position 917 of record JBOHRF010000564.1, on the reverse strand, counting down.
GGCAGCAAGTGCGTCACCGCGTCCCCCAGTGTTGCTCGATAGCGGAGATACGCGCGCAGCGTGCCCGCAACAACCTTGGCGCTGGCCGGACACAGTCGCTGAAGCTGTCTGTCGATGAACCGGCGCAGTTCGTCCTGGGTAGGACAGATCGGCACGCGCGAGCCAGCGCCGTGGCGCTGTTGCAGGAAGGATCGCAGGATGTTGAGACGTTGCATTCGTGTACTTCGCGCCAGTCCGCGAGCGCGGTTCATGTATTCATCGAAGCGGCGAAGTTCATCGTCAATCGCGGAAACAACCTTGTCCTTACGCAGCACTCCGACCTCATCCAGTGCGATGAGCAGATGCCGCAGTGCCGCTCGCATCGTGCGCGCGTGCCTTCGCACTGGCGGCGGACAGGTACAGCGCGGGAGGTGTTCAGCGATAAACCGCCGAACCGCATCGTCTGTGAGGTCGCACGCGGCAATCCGGCGGCGTCGTATCCAGCGGGCGAAGTGAGCGATGCAATACAAGTACATCCTTGCGGTGTGATCGGCGTAGTCTCGCCTGGCGAGATGCTGCCAATAGCCACCGATGTACGGAGCAAGAACGCTGTCGCGCAGCCACGAGGCTGGTACAGCATGAAGCGAAGGAAGCGTACCCATGACGGCTCCTGAAGTGGTATGCCCACGAGCAGGAGACCTCCTTTTTTATGTGAAGTCCAGTTCCGTCTGACTTGGCCGACGACCACGCTTAGTCTGAAGGACCGCTGGACCGCATCGGTCAACGTCGCATAAAAACGCAGTTCGCATTAGACGCGCCCAGAACGGCAACGAAGATCTGGGCCTGCTTGATCTCGCCAGTAGCACCGTCCGTCACGGCCACCGTCTGGCCGGCGTAGTCGATGAACAGCTTCTCTCCCGGCGTGTGGGTCTGGCGCA
>JBOHRF010000563.1:0-3075 GCA_050732575.1 Longimicrobiales bacterium | reverse complement strand
CAACGGCCGCCATGCGCGAGCTGCCGGTCGGCCTGCCCAAGGTCATGGTCTCCACGGTCGCATCCGGCCAGGTCGGACTCTACGTGGGCGTCAAGGACATCGCGATGTTGTATTCCATCACGGACATCGCGGGTCTCAATCGGATTTCTCGCCGCATCCTGGCCAATGCTGCCGGTGCCGTATGCGGCATGCTCGAACAGCCGGTTCCCAGCGGTCAGGACCGGCCCGTCATTGCCGCAACTATGTTCGGCGTCACGACCCCATGCGTCGAGCGGGTACGTGCGCAGCTCGAGCAGGCCGGCTACGAAGTTCTGGTTTTCCACGCCACGGGTAGCGGCGGCCGCGCCATGGAAGCCTTGATTGATGGTGGTTTCGTGGAGGCGGTGGCCGACATCACGACCACGGAATGGTGTGATGAGCTGGTGGGCGGTGTTCTGACTGCCGGTCCCGAGCGTTTGGACGCGGCCGCACGCGCAGGCATTCCGCAGGTCGTTTCCGTGGGCGCGTTGGACATGGTGAACTTTGGTCCGCGCAACACCGTGCCCGACAAATATCGCGACCGTCATTTCCACGTGCACAATCCCAGTGTGACACTGATGCGCACCACGGCCGCAGAATGTGCGCAGCTTGGTGAAATCATTGCCGGCAAACTGAATCGCGCACGTGGTCCCGTTACGCTCATGCTGCCTCTGCGCGGTGTCAGTGCGCTGGACAAAGAAGGCCAGCCGTTCCACGATCGCGCCGCCGATGTCACATTGTTCGATTCGCTGCGCCGGCATCTCGGCTCGAACGTCGAGCTGGTCGAGCTCGACCTGCACATCAACGATCCGTTGTTTGCCAGCGCCCTCGCCGACGAGCTGTTGGCCAAACTGGTGGAAGGGAAGCATGCCGTTCCTGGGGCGTGAAGGCGCACTGGCCCGCCTGCAGTCGCGCGTGGCGAAGCGCGAACCCATCATTGGTGCCGGTGCCGGCACCGGCATTTCCGCCAAGTTCTCCGAAAAGGGCGGCGTTGACCTGATCATCATTTACAACTCGGGCCGCTACCGCATGGCGGGCCGGGGCAGCCTCGCCGGCCTTTTGCCCTATGGCGATGCCAATGCCATCGTGGTCGAGATGGCGCGTGAAGTCCTGCCCATCGTGCGCGACACACCCGTGCTGGCCGGCGTGTGCGGCACGGATCCGTTCCGGCTCATGCCCGTGTTCCTGGCTGAACTGAAAGCCATGGGATTCGATGGTGTGCAGAATTTCCCGACTGTCGGTCTCATTGATGGCGTGTTCCGTCAGAACCTGGAAGAGACGGGCATGAGCTACGACCTCGAGGTCGAGATGATTCGCCAGGCGCGCGCGCTCGGATTGCTCACCTGTCCCTATGTCTTCGATGAAGACAGTGCACGCAAGATGGCAAAGGCCGGCGCCGATGTGCTGGTGGCACACGTGGGCTTGACCACCAAGGGCTCGATCGGCGCCGCCACTGCGCTCACGCTCGAGCAGGCCGCCGAACGTGTGCAGCGCATGGCTGATGCTGCCCGTACGGTGCGCGCCGATGTGCTCGTGCTCTGCCACGGTGGGCCCATTGCCGAGCCCGCCGATGCGCAAAACGTGCTCAGCCGAACGCACGGCATTGCTGGCTTCTTCGGTGCCTCCAGCATCGAGCGGCTGGCCACCGAGCCGGCCATTGAAGAACAGGCGCGCCGCTTCCGCTCCATCACACTCGGCCCGGCCGTGTCTGCAACTTGACCTTCACAAGCGAGCAACCATGGCAGTAACCGTGAAAGACAGAAAAGCGGGCCCGCAACAGATCGGCTCGTGCTACGTCGTTTATGGCCAGGATGTCGAGACGCTCTCCTTCGATTGGGGCAACGTGAAGCTGCTCAGCTCGCCCGATGTTGCCGGTGGCCAGACCATGACCTTCGGCATGGTTGTGCTCGAGCCCGGCAAAGGTCACGCGCGTCACAATCATCCCGATGCCGATGAGATCCTGTTCATCATATCGGGCGAGGGCGAACAGATGCTGGATGATGAGGAGCCCGTGCCCATCCGCCCCGGTGCATCCATCTACGTGCCGCGCGGCGTCTTTCACTCCACGCTCAACACCGGCTGGGAGCCGCTTCGGTTTGTAGTTGTCTATGCGCCCGCTGGAACGGAGAGGGTGCTGCGGGCGCTACCCGACGTGACGATAGTGCCGGCGGGTAGGCTACCATGAGCTTCAGGGCAGAAGTGTCGGGCGTATCGGGCGTGTCGGGCGTGACGGGGTCGGGGGAACGAATTTCAAAGCTGTCGGGATTTCTTTGCCGTTCCCGATACGCCCGATACGCCCGCCACGCCCGTCATTCCCGTTACGCCCGTCACGCCCGCTACGCCCGTCACGCCTTTGTCTCTGTGCTGCTGGGCCTCCTCGTGGCAAATGCTGCTGCTGCGCAGCAGCAGCCGCGTGACTCGGTGCGTCCGATGCTGTTGGACGCGCTGGTGGTCACGGCCGAGCACAGCAGTGCGCCGCTTCGAACATCGATCGGTGCGGTGTCATTGTTGAGCGTGCCCGAGCTGGCGCGGCGGCCGGTGCGCACACTGGCCGAAGCCGTACAACAGGCGCCCGGTATTGTGTTCTTCGACTTCGAGGGCACAGGCGCCGATCCTCAGTTGTTGACGCGTGGATTCTACGGCGGCGGCGAGGCGGATTACGCACTGTTGCTGCTCGATGGACGACCCATAAACCTGGCCGAGAACGGACGCATCAACTGGGACCTGATTCCGCTGGCCAGTGTGCAATCGATCGAGGTGGTGCGTGGCCCCGTGTCCACTGCCTGGGGTGATGCCTCGCTGGGCGGCGTAGTCAATGTGATCACTCGCCACACGGGATCCACGTGGCAGGGTTCACTGTCGGGCGGACAGAACGGTGTGCTGCGCGCTTCCGCGCAGGGGCTGGGAGCGCTCAACGGGCGAGCTGCGTCGCTGCTGGGCAACTACAACGCATCCACTGGCTATAGGGATCACGCGGAACGCTCGACGGGCGGACTCAGTGCGTCCCTGGCACTGACCGGTACACCGGAGCGCGGTCTTTCGCTGAATACGTTCCAC
>JBOHRF010000562.1:0-3079 GCA_050732575.1 Longimicrobiales bacterium | reverse complement strand
ATGTTGGGATGGGTCGGCTGTTTGGCGGCATGGGTCGCAACCTCGGAAGTGAAAGGCGGTCCGGGTGAAATACCACTACCCCATCCACGGCCTCAGCTGGACAAACGGCATTGGAGCACCAGCGGGCATATACTGGTTGGGGGGCGAGGCGGTGATTGCAGCGCACGGCAGCTCGGCTGAGGATCACCTGCTGGGGCTGGGCGCCATCCTTGTTGCCACGTTGCGCTTTGACGGCGCAGCCCTCGAATGCACGCACGCCCACCGACCCATCGAACGGGTTCGGCCCGCGCAGCTGATGGTGTTTACCTGAACGGACACCGCACCGCCGTTTTTACGTTTCGTACCAAAACTCGCCCGTGTCCCCTGGCGCAGCGACAAATTGCACGATTCGGTGCCCGCCCCGCCCATGCCAGGAGACACCATGATCCGGATCAATGCCGTTGCCATGGTTGCCGTGGCCAGCCTCATCACGGCCGCGGCCAATCTGCCCGCGCAGCAAGCCTCACAAACGCCAGCCCGGCCACCCGCGCCCAACACGTACGAGGAGTACATCGTTTCGGTGTGGAAGGGCGTGCACAACAAGATCCTGGTGATGGCCAAGGATTTCCCGGAGGATAAGTACTCCTGGCGACCGCACCCGGATTCGCGCAGCGTGTTGGACGAGTTTCGACACGTCACCATCGGGCTCGAGATGTCCGCAGCGCAGTTACGCGGTGAGCCTTTCGACTACGCCGGTCGCCTCAAGGCCGATGAATCCAAGCCGACTACGCGCGAGTCCGTGGTCAAGGACATGGAGGCGGCCCTATCGGCATCGTACGCGCTGGTGGAGAGCAAGCCCAAGCCGCAGCTGGTCTGGTGGATCGACCACCAGGGTGAGCATTATGGTAAGCTCGTGTCCAACTATCGAATGAATGGACTGGTCCCACCCATCAGTCGACCCCGACAATAAGGGAAGCGCAAAATGATCCGCGGTTTGCACGCCATGTTCTACTCTTCGCAGGCCGCGGAGCTGCGCGCCTTCTTGCGCGACCAGCTGGGTTTGCAGGGCGCCGACATAGGGGATGGCTGGCTCATCTTCGAGGCACCTGAAGCCGACCTGGGCGTGCACCCCACGGATAGCGAAGGCCCGGCCTCGGGCACGGCCGACATCTCATTCTACTGCGATGATATCGAAAGTACGGTGCGCGAGCTGCGCGCGCGCGGCGTGGAATTCGCCCACGAGGTCCAGGACCACGGCTACGGCTGGGTCACACATTTCAAGGTGCCCGGCGACTTTCAGGTGCAGCTCTACCAGCCGAAGTATACGAAAGCGAATTAACGGGTTGAACGGACACTTACGTCGTTCAACTCGTTATCCGTTTCAACGACGTCCCTGCCGGCAGCGAAGCATTGGCATCAGAAACCTGATTGATGAGTGCCAGCTCGTTGATCGGGATGGTGGAGGGACTGCTTCGATTGAACTCGGTCAAAGTGGAGGCCGAGGTCAGGCGCACAATGCTAATGCGGTTGGGCCGTACGTTGAGCGCTTGCGGGTCAGTGAGGGGCGCGAAGCTGTTCGCGGTGGCGCGGAAGAGCCGATCGTACGTTGGCAAGCGCGCGGCCGGTGTGTAAGCAAGCAGCTGATAGGTGTTATTGCCGTATTGCAGGAACGTAGCAAGTCCGGCCAACATGCCCTGCTGGGTCTGCACCTGGAACATTCCGCTCGCAGCGGACACCCCGTTCACATTCTCTTGCGTGACCTGGCTGGTCTGTTGGATCCCCTGTTGCGCGAAGAATTGACGGGCGGCATCAGCGGGTGACCCCTGCACGAACGTCAGTTGAATGGCTGCGTCCTGGGCGGGACTGCCCGCTACCACCGCCTGGGGCAAGTTCTGCGTTTTCCAACCTTCGGGGAACTGCATACGAAAGCGAAGATCGGGATGCAGGAATTCGCTGCCCCGGAAAAAGCCCTGGCGCGGATTGGCGCCGTAAACCATGCCATCGACTTCACCCAGATATTGCGGGCGGTTCACCAGCGCAGATGCGGGTATGGACGGCAGGGCGGCGATTTTTTCATTGATGCGCTGGATGCGTTCCTGGGGGGCGGGATGGGTGGACAGCCAGGAAGGCAAGGGACTGCGCCCTGCGTCTTGCAGCTCACCCGCCCGTGCCAGAGATGCAAACACGTCGTCCATCTCGCGCACATCGTAATTCTCGGCCAGCGCGTATTTGAAGCCCAGATCGTCCGATTGGCGCTCGTCGTCGCGTCCGTACTTGAGGAAGAGCACCTGCAGACCGCCAGCCACCGCCTGGCCCACGCCTTGTAGCCCGGGGGCGAAGATCATGCCCAGGCCCAGCCCGAGTTGTGCCAGTTGCGCGCGCGACATCTGGGAAACGGAGTGGCGCGCGGTGATGTGACCGATTTCATGACCGAGCACACTGGCCAGCTCGGCTTCTGAATCCATCAGGCTGAGCAGGCCCCGCGTGATGTAGATGGGCCCGCCCGGCAGAGCGAACGCGTTGGGTGTGGGATCGTCCACCACACCGAATTTCCAGGGCAGTCTGGGTCGCTCGGAGCGCGCCGCCAGGCGCTGGCCAACGCGCTGAACGTACGCCTGCAATCCAGCATCATCGACGAGTCCGATGGACGCTTCCACCTGCTTGGCCGCATCCTGACCCATGGCGATCTCCTGCGATTCGGAGATCAGCACGAACTCACGCGCGCCGGTAACCGGATTTCGAGCACAGCCGGCCACCAGCGCAAGGAGTGCCAGCCAGCGCGTGTATTGGAAGCGGCCGCATGTGCCGCCCATTATCGTGTTAAAGCGCATATCTCCCCCTTCACGATGCCGCCCGTCCCAGGGGCAATGTTAATGCCCGCGTTTTTTCGGCTCAGCGCAGCGCTTTCTTGAGCAGCGCAATCTGACCGGCATGATAGATGTCGTGCTGGATCACGCCATGTAGCGTGGTATAAACCGAAACGTCCTGTCCGGCTACGAACCGGTCGAGGTCAGCGTCCACCAGCAAACCAACGCGCTCCACGAGCTCGTGGTTCACGGCATCCAAACGGCGCACGGCATCGGCCCAGGCACCGGCGCTG
>JBOHRF010000561.1:0-3086 GCA_050732575.1 Longimicrobiales bacterium | reverse complement strand
GGCCGATGCCACTCACCTGCGCATGAACATGAACGGCATGGAGCACGACATGCTCATGCCCGGCATGCTGAGCGATGAAGAACTGGCCGAGCTGGATCGCGCGCGTGGCGTGGAGTTCGACCGGCTCTTCCTGCGCGCCATGATCAAACATCACATGGGCGCCATCGAGATGGTGAACGAACTGTTCGCCTCACGCAACGCGGCGCAGGACGACGTCATTTTCAAGTTTGCGTCCGACGTGTACGCCGATCAGACCACAGAAATTGAGCGCATGCAGAAAATGCTGGACGCGCTGCCGCCCGCGGCCAGCCGTGCGCCCTGAGAATTGTTGGTTGTTCCTTACCCTCTGACGGGACCTGGTAACGTGAAAGCTGAAACCTTCCCCCGGCTGCGAAGCGCATGGACCGCGTTGGCTTCGCTGTTGCTCGCGGGCGGCGTACTGTACGTCGCGTCGTGCGCATCCTCGCCCTCGTCGTCGCCCTCGTCCTCGCCCTCGGCAACGAAGGCGTCCGGCAACTCGGTTACACCGCCCGATCCGGATCCGCGCGTTGGCCTGGCCCCCGGCAGTCAGGTGCGTTGGGCCAAGGACACGACGCGCTGGGCCATCGCGACGAAGGCCGCAGAAGCGTCATGGAACTTGCGCCTGGTCTCGAACAGCGCGACACCCGAAGCCTTCACGGGTCGCACCAACTCGGACCTCGCGTTTACGGGCAAATACGCGATCCAGGGCAACTACGATGGCGTGCTGGTCTGGGATATGTCGAATGCGCGCCGGCCCAGGCTGGTCATGCAGTACCTGTGTCCGGCTTCACAGAGCGACGTATCGGTCTACAAGCACCTGCTCTTCGTATCCAGCGAGTCGTCCAACTACGGCCGCCTGGACTGCACCGCGGCGCAGAGTGAGGAGCCGGTCGACCATCACCGCATCCGCGGCATCCGCATTTTCGATGCGACCGACATCACGAACCCGAAGTACATCGGCAACGTGCAGACCTGCCGTGGCTCGCATACGCACACAGTGGTCAGCGATGCCAACGACAAGGACAACGTCTACATCTACATCTCCGGCTCTTCGGCCGTGCGCCCTGCAGAAGAACTGGCTGGCTGCTCCGACCTGGCGCCGGAACAGGATCCGAACTCCGCGCGGTTCCGCATTGAGGTCATTCAAGTGCCACTGGCTGCACCGCAAACGGCGAAGATTGTAACCTCGCCACGCATCTTCCAGGACCTGGAGGCTGCACCGCGCGCCGCTGCGCGACTGGCTCAGGACAGCGCCGAACAGGCTGCACGTGCAGCCGAACAGGCCGCACGTGGCGGTGGGCGCGGTGGCGGTGGCGGTGGTGGGCGCGCTGGCGGCGGTGGTGGTGCCCCACAAATCCGTCGCGGACCCAATCAGTGCCATGACATTACAACCTATCCGGCGGTAGGTCTGGCGGGAGGCGCATGCGGCGGTTACGGCCTGCTGCTCGACATTCGCGATGTCAAGAACCCGCGCCGCATTTTTGCGGCGGCCGACTCGAACTTCCAGTTCTGGCACTCGGCCACGTTCAGCAACGATGGCAAGAAGGTGCTGTTCACCGACGAGTGGGGCGGCGGCGGTTCGCCCAAGTGCCGCAGCACAGACAAGTACGAGTGGGGCGGCAATGCGCTATTCACCATCGAGAACGGACAGCTGCACTTCAAGAGCTACTACAAGATGCCAGCCGCGCAGACGCAGCTCGAGAACTGCGTAGCGCACAACGGTTCCTTGATTCCGATCCCGGGTCGTGATGTCATGGTACAAGGCTGGTATCAGGGCGGCATCTCCATTTTCGACTGGACCGATGTCAACAAGCCGGTTGAGATCGCGTTCTACGATCGCGGCCCGCTCAACAAGGATCGCATGCAGAGCGCCGGCTCCTGGTCGGTCTACTGGTACAACGGCGTAATTGTCAGCTCAGAGATCGCGCGCGGCCTCGACATTTACGAATTGGAGCCAAGCGCGCACATCTCGCAGAACGAGATCGATGCGGCCAGGACAGTCGTATACGCGGAGCTCAATGCACAGGAGCAGCCCAGGATGGTATGGCCGCCCAGCTTCCCGCTGGCGCGCGCGTATCTCGACCAGCTCGAGCGCAACAGCGGCCTGGCCGCCGAGCGCATTGCCTCGGTGCGGACCGAACTGACTCGTGCCGAGCGGTTGCGGGGCCAGCCGCGGCAGGCGGCGCTGAGCGCGTTGTCCCAGCAGCTGCACAGCGACGCCAACAGCGCGCGCGACCAGGCCAAGGCGCACACGCTGGCCTCCGCGGTAGGTGAGCTGGCCAAATAACGGCGCTTCGCGCCGGGCGTGAACGAGCTGCGCTCGTTCGGGCGCTGCGTGGGCGCGTCGTGCTGCGCACGGCCGGGCGCGGCTGCGCCGTTATGGAACGGGCTGCGGGCGCACGTAGGGAGCAGACTTGCTGCGCCGGAGCGATTCGATGCGCCTTTCACTGCGAAGCAGTAAGTACGGTCTGCGCGAGCTCTAGCGACGGCGCAGCAAGGCTGTTCGCCGTCACAGCGCCCGCCTAACCAGCTGGTGTGCGCATCCTGTTGATTGCGGCCAGCAGTTTGAGTGACGCGCTGCGCACCGGGAGCGTGCGCGTTGGGCAACGGGCGCACGGTGTGGGCGCGCGGCGTGCTGCGCACGCCGGGCGCGGCTGCACCGTCAGGGCCTGCGTGAGATTGCACGAAAGCACGGCCATTCGGGCGCAGTGCTTTCTTCTTGATCAGCGGGACGCCCAGGGACCGCAGCGCGGTCGATCCGGTGGCTGCGCTTCGCGCGGTGACATCCGCTTGCCTGTGAGGGGGCCAGGTGCGAGTCGCAGCAACCGAACGCGCTCGACACCGTCCGCATCGAAGGAAACGCCCAGCACCCAGTCTGGTCCGAAACGAGTTGGAAAGAAGCGCGCCGGCAATTCTGCACGGGCTGTGGCGCGGCCATCTTGGTAGGCCGTCCAAACGAGTGGATATACGCCAGGGCGGAAAGGATCCTGCACCCAGAGCCGCGCGTCCGTACCAGCCACCAGGTCGCGATACGCGGGCATGTGCGACGCAAATGAGGTGGCCAG
>JBOHRF010000560.1:0-3138 GCA_050732575.1 Longimicrobiales bacterium | reverse complement strand
GTCGTAGCCCTCGCCGGGGCCGCCCCAGGCGCGCACCAGGTTGCCTTCCGGATCGAATTCCAGAACGGGCGGTGCCGGTTTGCAGCATTCGCTGATGGGCGGATCGGTGCTGGCGCCGCCATCGGTTTGTGGATCCACGGTCTCGCCGCGGTGCACAATGAACACGTGGTCGCGGTTGTCCACGCCCACGCCAATGGTCATGCCCAGCACCCAGTTGTTGGGCAGTGGCTTGGGCCATAATGGATCGACCTCGAACATGGGAGCCTGTACGGCTTGCTGGTCGGCCGCAGCATTGAGCGCAGCCTGGCCCAGGCCGAGCGCGCCGATGGTGATGATCAGCGCGGCACCGAGCACGAGATTGCGCTTCATGAGCCTGCTCCTGTCCGAACGGGACGAACGGGCCAGACCACGCCCCGGTCCTTACTGGTCACGGGTCCAATCCCCTTGAATACGAAACGCTGCAAGCGCTTGCCCTGATTGGTCTCGGTCGTGTACAGATTGCCTTTCGAGTCGGTGGCAATGCTATGCACGCCCAGGAACTGGCCGGGTTGTTTGCCGCCCGTGCCAAAGCTGGTCAACACCTCGAGCGTCTGCCGGTCCAGGATGTGCACTTTCATGTTCATGCCATCGGCCACGTAGAGAAAGCGCTGTTGTGGATCACGCGAGAACGCGATGTCCCACACGGAGCCTTCACCGCGCGTTTGTGGAGCGATGACCTGCTCCTTCACGAACGTGCCATCCTTGCGCAACACCTGGATGCGGTTGTGCGCACGGTCGCACACATACACAAAGCCATCACGACTCAACTCGGCGCAGCGCACGGTACTGAACTGACGTGCGCGTTGTGCGGCCGGATCGTAAGCTGGCAGCGTCGCATCATCCGGCTTGCCGCCGTACGCGCCAAAGAATCGCTTGAAGGCACCGGTGCGCGTGTCGATGACTACGACACGACGGTTGCGATAGCCATCGGCCACGTACGCTTCGTTGGCACTGGCATCGAACGCGATGCCGGCGGCACCGCCAAAACTTTCGGTGCTGCTGCTGTTGGCTGGCAGTTGTGGTGGTCCGCCCGCGCGACCACCGCGTCCACCCCGTCCGCCCGCGCGACCGGCTGCGCCTGCGTTTGCAGTGTCGGTTGCAGCGGCCGCTGAAGGAACGGGTGGTGCGGTCACGGCTTTGCCGATTTCCTGCAGGAACCGGCCGTCACGCGAGAATTTCAGGAGTCGGGTGTCCTGACCGCCGCTCCCGGCAATCCAGACGTTGCCCTGCGGATCGATGGCAATGCCGTGGTTCGTGCCCGGCCAGGTGTAGCTCTGACCCGGACCGCCCCAGTGTCCGACCAGCGCACCGGTGGTATCGAATTCCAGAACATTGGGCGCCGGCAAACAGCAATCACCGGTGGGCGGATTGCTGGCCAGTCCAATTTCGGTGCGCTGATTGAAGCTGTCCGTGAGGTGGACCACGAAAATATGATCGCGCGCGTCCACGGCCACGCCGACCGCGGAGCCAAGCAGCCAGTGATTGGGCATGGGCTTGGGCCAGAGCGGATCGACCTCGAAGATGGGCGCTTGCGGGGCTTGCTGCCGCGTGGCAGCGCCCAGCACGGCCAGCACGATCACGACCATGCCGGCGGGAATCAGCATGCGCGTCGGCTTCATGCGGCCTCCTGATCATGGATCGAATCAAAGTGGCAGGAAGAGTGAGGTTAGTCTGCCCCCCACGGGGCGGCAAGCAGGACGCGAATTGAACGCGTCCCGCGCTCGTGCTAGGTTCGCTTCATGGCGACTCCCTCCACCCGGGCTGGGATCTCACTGGTAGTAGCCGGTTTGCTGCTGATGGCGCTGCCCGCGCGACCGGCCGCACACGAAATCCCGCCCAATGTCACGATCATTACATTCGTGAAGCCGGAGGGACAGCGGCTGCGCATTCTGTTACGCGTGCCGCTGGAGGCCATGCGCGACCTGGATTTCCCCTTGACGTACACCGGTTATCTGGACATTGCGCGGGTCGATTCGCTGTTGCCGTCGGCCGCCAAACTCTGGATTGCCGACTACCTGGCGTTCTTTGAAAACGGCCGGCGGTTGGGCGACGCTCAGATCGTGGCCACGCGCATCGAGCTGCCGTCCGATCGATCCTTCGAAACCTGGGAGACCGCGCTCGCCAACATGGCACGCGCGCCCTTGCCGGAAGACTCCGGGCTGCCCTGGCAACAGGCGCTGTTGGATGTGCTGCTCGAGTACCCCATCACTGCAGACAGCTCGCGCTTTGCCGTGGAGCCCGCACTGGCGCACCTGGGCATACGCACCACCACGGTGCTGCGCTTCCTGCCACCCGGCGGCCGCGAGCGCGTATTGCAGTATCCTGGCAACCCGGGTCTCGTGCGCCTGGACCCGCGCTGGCATCAGGCCGCTCTTCAGTTCATCAAGTTGGGCTTCTTCCACATCATGGATGGCCTCGATCACCTGCTGTTCGTGCTCTGCCTGGTCATTCCGTTCCGCCGCTTCCGTTCGCTGATCGTCATCGTGACCTCGTTCACGGTTGCGCATTCCATCACGCTCATTGCATCCGCCATGGGCATGGCGCCCAATGCTCTGTGGTTTCCGCCGCTCATCGAAACGCTGATTGCGATCTCCATCGTATTCATGGCCTTCGAGAACATCGTGGGCGCCAAGCTGGAGCGGCGCTGGATCATTGCCTTCGCGTTCGGTCTCGTGCACGGTTTCGGCTTTTCTTTCATCCTGCGCGATTCCCTGCAGTTTGCCGGATCCCACGTGACGACATCACTCCTGGCCTTCAACGTGGGTGTAGAGTTGGGGCAGGTCCTGGTAGTTGCGGCTGCGATACCGGTCCTGGCGCTGCTGTTCCGCTACGTGGTTGCAGAACGCATCGGCACCATCCTGCTTTCCGCACTGGTCGCGCACACGGCCTGGCACTGGATGCTGGAGCGCGGGTCTGCCCTGCGTCAATATCGATTCCAATGGCCAGCGCTCGACGTAACACTCCTGATCGGTGCCATGCGCGCGCTGATGCTCATCCTCATCATGGTCGGTGCCGTGTGGCTGCTCTATGGGCTGGTCGGCCGTTTGAGCCGGCCGCGCGGCGAGGCGCAGCCAAAAGCGGGCGTGGAGAGTTGAGATG
>JBOHRF010000559.1:0-3144 GCA_050732575.1 Longimicrobiales bacterium | reverse complement strand
GGCTTGGCGCGCGCGCGATTGCGAATGGCCTGCTCTACACCTTTCCGGATCTCGTCCTGCGCCTGTTTCGGTGACAGGCCGAGCGATGCATCGCCTATCTCCTCCTTGACGGCTACGCCATCGATGGGGCCGAGTAGGCCGCGCACTTGCTCGACCACCGCGCGATCGCCTGCGACAAAGACCACGGGTACGCCATACATTCCGGCCACCAGCGCGTTGTAACCACCCTCCGGCAGTGACACGCCATTGATGGAAATGTCGAGCACATTGCCGGTCGACGTATGCTCGAGAATGGCGCTGGGCGTACCCGCCTTGGCGTGATAACCGATGAAGACGACCGCATGGAAGGTAGAATCGATGCCCTCCATCATGTTCTTGGGTCCCACGCTGGCGCCGCGCAGCAAGCGGGCGCGCGCGTCTACATCGGCCGGAAGCAGGTTCTGTTTGCTGCCGTGTGAATCGCGCACCAGGACTTCCGTTGCGCCGGCCCGGAACGCTCCTTCAATAGCGGCATTGGTTTCCGCTGCCATGATCGCGCGGAAATGCGCGTAGTCGGGGCCGGTCGGATTGACGTCACTCGCGGTCACGACCCCGGCCAGGCCCTCCATGTCGACCGAGATGAAGACTTTGAGACCGCGCGTTTGCTGCGCCGAAGCGGCGGTGCCTGATGTGAGCAACGCAGTGAGCGTCAGCGTAACTGTAATTGGTTTCATACGTCCTTCATTCACTTCGCTCGCCGGTACAGGGCGGTGCGACCACCCGCTCCGGAAACCGTGGTTTCCATGACCAGGATGCTATCCGATGTGAGGTAGAGGAGTTCACGGTACCGCACATTCGTTGCGTTGCCGCGGGTAACTGTCGTGCGCGTGATCGAAGTGGCCAGCTGTGCGCCATTCCAGCGGCTCGAGTACGTGGCCTCGGCCGTTCCTCCGCGCCCAATCGGTATCTGGTTTTTCGCTGTTTTGCCGTTGAGCCTGTACAGAATTACAGAGCTGTTGCCGTCGGCACGCGCAACGTCCAGACGGAGTGTCGAGTCGGTTTGCTCGATCTGCAGTTCCGTGGCCGGTGGACCCAGACCTATCCCGCCGCCGCTACGGTTACCACCGCCTGAAGCGTTGCCCGCGCCGCGTCCACCGCCGGCGACTACCGTGGCAGCGGGATCCAGTTGCCAGCGGCCAGTAAGGTTGGGCTTGGTTTCCTGGCTCGTGGCGGCAGCCACAATTGCCAGCAAGAACCCGGTCGTGAGCAACGAGCGAGCGTGTGTCATTTGTGGACTCCAATCAGACGACTCCGTCAATCATGGATCGAGCAGCCCGCGCGCGTGCCAGAACCTGAGCGATAAACGGGCTCTTCGATTCCGTATAGTCCGTCCCGTTGATAGCACACTCAGCCGCCAATGTTTGCTTCAATTCGAAGTACTGGCAAGCTACATCGGGATGATCCCGCAGATAATCCCGGAACAGGATGTGCTCCTGCCAGAAGGGAGTGCCCAACACTACGATATGCAGGTGGTGTGTACGTGGCCGCTGAAAGGGCTTGCGGAAGTACCGCCGGTCGGGAAGTTGCGCCTGGTATTCGGGCACGTATTCGTAGCCGGCACCGGCCAGGGCGGGAACACGCGCTTCGGCGCGTACCAGGGAGTCTACACCGATCATGATGTCGATGACGGGCTTGGCGCCGAGTCCGGGAACGCTGGTACTGCCCACGTGCTCGATCGCGGCGCCCGTGCCCGCAAAAACGTCGGCCAGGATTTTGGACTCACGAGCGAACAGCTCAGGCCACTCCGGGCGATAGGGCACGACGATCCATTGTTTGGGATGTGGCGCGCTCATGTAGTCAACGGGTCAAGTCAATGGTTTGCCGATGGTCAGCATGCGGAAGGTTGCTGCGCCGCGGGTAAACTCGGCAACACCCGCCTGCGAACCGGCCGCTCGGCAAGAGATGCATCGGCACAGGCTGGACTGCAGGCTGGCTTGCGCAGCAGGCGAGTTGCCCTATGATTTGGCCAGGCCGAAAGGCGGCCTTCGGGTCCGCGTAAAGGGTTGAACCCACCTGGCAGAGCCAATCCATTGTCAGCGACCCTGACTTCCAGCCCGAGAGACGCGGACGCCGGGCACGAATGGAAGGCAGGCGTCTATGTCGAAGTCACAACTCCCCGACCGCGCATCCCTCGAGTATCTCAAGAAGCTCGCCAAAGACCGGTTGCACGAGCTGCGGCGTGCCGACCCGCGCGCCAGGCTGACTAGCGCACAACTGGCCGTGGCCCGGGAACATGGCTTCTCCAGCTGGCGTGCACTGAAGGCCGAAGTCGAGCGCCGGCAGCAGGACAACGTCACCATCTTCTTCGCTGCATGTGCCACGGGCGATGTTGATGCGCTGCGCGATTTGCTGGCGCGCGAGCCGGATCTTGCTCGCGTCAGCAAACCGGGCGGACAGCACTCGGGGTGGACCGGGCTGCACAGCGCCGCACAGGATGGACAGGTCGATGCAGTACGGCTGCTCCTGGCGCACGGCGCGGACCCCAATGCGCGTGAGGAAGGCGACAACACCTATCCATTGCACTGGGCCGCTGCCGGCCGCCACCTCGACATCGTGCGCGCGCTGCTCGATGCCGGAGGCGATGTGCACGGTTTCGGCGATGTACACGCCTTCGATATCATCGGCTGGGCAGCCTTCTATCTTGCACCTGGCCGCTCGCGCGGCGACAACCCGGGAGTTTTGGCCCTTCTGCTCGAGCGCGGCGCCCGTCATCACATCTTCTCGGCCATGTGCGTGGGCGACCTGGCTCTGATCCGACGCGTTGTGCAGGAGAATCCCAACGCGCTCGAGCGCCGGATGTCTCGCTTCGAGCAACAGCAGACGCCTCTCCATTTTGCCATCAATCTGCAACGCTACGACATCCTGGACCTGCTGATCGAGTTGGGCGCTAACTTGGAGGCCGTAGACATCAATGGCCACACTGCACTCACGTCAGCCATGCTGGCCGGAAACGACGAGGCCATTCGTCGTTTACACGCCGCGGGTGCCAAACCGCCCAGGTCGGCCGACTCGTCTGGCTTCACGCACGCCATGGTCCGGCTGCGCGATTCCATCAAGAAATGTGTGCCCACCATCATGGTACCGGATGTAGCCGCAGCCCTCGAC
>JBOHRF010000558.1:0-3144 GCA_050732575.1 Longimicrobiales bacterium | reverse complement strand
TTCGGTCCGGCGGGCGGCTGTTGCTAGTGGACATGCTGCCGCACGATCGCGGCGAGTATTTGGAAAGCATGGGGCATGTCTGGCAGGGCTTTGCGGCCGATCAGTTGGAGGCATGGCTTCATACGGTGGGCTTTCACATGGAACGCAGAGTGGAATTACCTCCTGACCCTCAGGCAAAGGGTCCGAATCTGTTCGCGGTGGTGGCCCGTCGCGAACCCGTGAAAGGGATTGCATCATGAGCACGGTGATGGGGAAGAAGGAGCGGCGCGGAAATGAGAACGATTCGCCCGCTGTCCGGCCGCCGTTCAAGGTGAAGGACCTTGGCCTGGCGGAATGGGGACGCAAGGAGATCCGGCTGGCTGAACAGGAGATGCCGGGACTCATGGCCATTCGCGACGAGTATCGCGCCAGTCAGCCGCTGCGCGGCGCGCGCATCATGGGTTCTCTGCACATGACCGTGCAGACCGCGGTATTGATCGAGACCCTCGAGCAGCTCGGTGCGGACGTGCGCTGGGTTTCGTGCAACATCTTTTCGACCCAGGACCACGCCGCCGCGGCCGTTGTCGTTGGCCCCGATGGTTCGCCTGCTCATCCGAAAGGCGTGCCCGTGTTTGCCTGGAAAGGTGAAACGCTGGAGGAGTACTGGTGGTGCACGGAACAGGCATTGTTGTGGCCGGATGACCAAGGCCCAACCCTGATTGTCGATGATGGTGGCGATGCAACGCTACTACTGCACAAGGGTGTCGAGTTCGAGAAAGCCGGCCGCATTCCGGATTTTGACCGGGAGAGCGAGCCGGAGGAATGGGGCGTCATTCTCGATCTCCTGCGCAAGGTGGCTTTTCAGGATCCTGATCGCTGGTCGCATATGGTGCCCACCCTGCGCGGCGTTTCGGAAGAGACCACCACGGGTGTGCATCGCCTGTACGAGATGGAGCGCAATGGCACGCTTCTCTTCCCCGCCATCAACGTGAATGACTCGGTGACCAAGTCCAAGTTCGACAACATCTACGGCTGCCGTCATTCCGTAGTCGATGGGCTGAACCGGGCTACTGATGTCATGATTGGCGGCAAAGTTGCCGTGGTCTTCGGTTTCGGTGAGGTCGGCAAGGGGTGCGCCCAAGCGCTGCGCGGTCAGGGCGCGCGCGTGGTGGTGACCGAGATCGATCCCATCTGTGCTCTGCAGGCCGCCATGGAAGGTTATCAGGTGGCAACTCTCGAGGACGTGATTGAAAGCGCGGACATTTTCATCACCGCCACGGGCAACAAGGACGTGATCACGGCCGCCCACATGGCGCGCATGAAAGACAAAGCCATCGTCGGCAACATCGGCCATTTCGACAACGAGATCGACATGGCCGGCCTCAAGAAGATGCGCGGCGTACGCAAGCTCAACATCAAACCGCAATACGATGAATGGATTTTCCCGGATGGTCACAGCGTGCTGGTACTGGCGGAGGGTCGTCTGCTCAACCTGGGATGCGCTACCGGTCACCCAAGTTTTGTCATGTCCGCCAGTTTCACCAACCAGGTGCTCGCCCAGATCGAGTTGCAGTTGAACGCGGAAACGTATCACAAGAAGGTGTACGTTCTGCCTAAAAAGTTGGATGAAAAAGTGGCCCGCCTTCACCTGGACAAACTGGGGGTGAAGCTCACTGAGCTCACGGAGGAGCAGGCGGCGTACCTCGGCGTGGACCGCCAGGGACCCTTCAAGCCGGATCACTACCGGTATTGAAATCCCGAGCATTCTCGCAGCGAGCCTGATCCGCCTTCCGTCGGATCGAGAGGGCAGGGTTCTCACCTGCCCTCTCTCGTTTCCCATGCTCGTGGAACTCGGCCCGCCACTGCACCACTACAAATATGCGAGCGCAGGTAGCTCCGGAGCGGAGGGTGCAGCACGGCTCTCCGTTCCGTCTTTTTCTATTGTCCGTGGGGCGCGAAAGTCGTCGCGCGCGACTAGTACCAGAAAGGGGCGCTGGGAGCCCCTTTCTTTTCTATTCCTGCCCTGCTCCTCCCACAAATACGTCCCGTCGCTCTTGCGGTCAGGCCCCATATATGGCAGCGGCGTCGGCGTTACTACCAGATCACGGCCGACGGCAGCCGGGTGTTGGCCACGCAACGAAGGGCGTGGCTGGATTTTGCGGGAGCCATCGGTCGGATCGTGGGGGTGCAGTATGCGTGATTGGCGCAAGCACATCCAGGGACAGCTGGAAGGAACATCATTGGATGCGGCGGCCGAGGCGGAAATCATGGAGGCGTGGGAGCAACACCTGGAGGATCGCTACCGGGAGTTGCGCGCGGCGGGTGCCGCAGAGACGGAAGCTGCGCGCCTGGCATTGCAGGAGCTGCGGGGCGCAGAAGCGCTTGCGAATGCTTTACCGAAACTGGAGCGACGGCGTGGTACGAATGTGGTGCCAGGCTTCGTTGACCACCGATGCGCTGGTTGCCCTGGTTCGTAACGAAGTGGGCAAGCTGGATGCAACGGTGGCGCTGGGTGAAGTGCGCGCAGCCTTGACCGCGTGCTGGCCGCGTCGGCTGGTCCGCCGCGCTTTGTGATGCTGCTCATGACTGTGTTTGCAGGTCTTGCCCTGGCGCTGGCCGGCGCGGGCATATATTGGGTACCCGTTTTTTGAGCGGGTTGTTGTATGGCGTTGCGCCCAATGACCCATTGACCATGATGGCTGTAGTGGTGGCGGTATTGTTGGTCGGGCTGCTGGCCTGTGTAGCGCCGGAGCCCGGGCCGCGCTGGCCAATCCTCTGGCCTCCTTGCGGGGCTAGACGGTGTTGCGACTTGACGGCGTGAGTAGCCGGGCATTAAGGTGAGACCATGAGCCTGCGCCGATATTACGCCTATACCTATTCGTACGCGCCCCGGGGCACGGGTCGTGGAGATCGGCGTATGCGCAGGTAAACAACCTGACAGACCGAATCCTTGGCGGCCCGTGAACCATCACGGGCCGCTTTTTTTGTTACCGAAGTAGGAGGTTCGTCTTGATCATCGTAACCCTTCCGGGCAGCACGGATGCGCAGATTGACCATATTCGCGAGCGCATCGAATCGCTGGGGCTGCGCACGCATCTCTCACGCGGCGAGTTGCGCACCATCATTGGCTGCATTGGTGACGAGTCCGCGTTGCGGGAAGTGCCG
>JBOHRF010000557.1:0-3154 GCA_050732575.1 Longimicrobiales bacterium | reverse complement strand
CTTTCCGGGTCACCACCCAGCATGCGTGCCAGCTCGCGTACCCGATCCTCGCGGGTCAGCGCGCCCACGCGGGTGAGCGTGGTGCCTTCCTGCTCCACCTTTTCAACCAGCAGATGGTGCTGTGCTCGTGAAGCAATCTGCGGCAGGTGTGTAATCACGAAGACCTGGTGATGTTCGGCTACCTGGCGCAGCTTGGCGCCCACCTGTACAGCCACTCGGCCACCAATGCCCGCATCGATTTCATCGAAAACCAGGGTGGGCACGCGGTCCAAGCGGGCCAGCACGGTCTTGAGCGCGAGCATGATGCGGGACAGTTCACCGCCTGATGCTACCCGCGCCAACGGGCGAGGCTCGAACCCGGCGTTGAGCGCTACCCGGAATTGTGTGCTCTCGGCACCGTGCGCACCCAGTTCTGCCAGTGCCTCGAGGGCCACGTTGAAGGTGCCGCTGGGCAGGCCCAGATCGGGAAGCAAGTTCGTGATTTCTGCAGCCAGTCGCCGCCCCGCGTTGTTGCGCACGGCGCTGAGCGTTGCTGCTCGTTCTGTTAGCGCGCGCGCCGCCGCACTTTCCTCCTCGAGCAGTTGGGCGCGGGCGCTTTCGGATTGGTCCATCACGGCCAGCTCTGATTGTGCCTGTTGCTGCATGGCCAACACGTCGGGGAGCGTGGGTCCATACTTGGTCTTGAGTCGATGCAGCAGGTCCAGGCGGCTGCGTAGTTGGTTGAGTCGTTCCGGATCGTCCTCAATGTGGGCGGCATACTCGCCCATGCGCCGACCCAATTCCTCGAGTGCGTAGTAGCCCGCGTCCAGCAGCTCACGCGCACCCTCCTGCGATTCATCAATGCGAATCAGCTGCTCGAGCGCGCGCCGCAGCTCGGCCAGTCGCGTGGTAGCGGATCGGTCGTCCGCGTACAGCTCCTGGTGCAGCCGGTTGGCCAGGCGTGCCAGCTCTTCGGCATGCTCCAGGCGGCGCGCCTCCAGGTTCAGCTGCGCTTCCTCATCCACACGAACATGGGCGGCTGCGATTTCAGACACCTGGAAGCGAAGGTAGTCGGCGCGCTGTTCGACTTCCCGCCGCCGGCGCTCGAGCTCGGTCAGACCTGCGCGCGCGGCGCGCAGACGGGCATGTGCGGCCAGGACGGCGGCCGCCACGTCCGTGCTGCCACCGAAGGCATCAAGCAGGCTGCGTTGTTCATCCGCGCGCACCAGTGTCTGGTGCTCGTGTTGACCATGCAGGTCGACCAGGCCGCGACCGATCTCGGCCAGGAGTGTGACCGTGCTGGCCGCGCCGTTTACCCAAACGCGGCTGCGACCTTCCGCGGCAACTTCGCGTCGCAGAATCAACAACCCGTCCTCTGCGTCGATGCCCTGTTGCTGCAGAAGCTGCACGATCTGCGCGTGCGCGGCCACATCGAACACCCCTTCCACTACCGCCTTGTCTGCGCCCGCGCGCACGCTATCCGAGGATGCGCGTTCGCCCAGCAACAGGGACAACGCACCCACGATGATGGATTTGCCCGCCCCGGTCTCACCGCTCAGCACGTTGAGCCCGGCGTTCAGTCGAACCGAAAGCCGTTCGATGACGGCCAGGTTCTGAATGCGCAATTCCAGGAGCATGTGCGAGTATAGATTGGGTGCGTGCGCCCAAACAATAGCGCGCTGAGACGTTCAGGTTTTGGCGTCGGCCGGCGGCAACGCCCAGTGCAGTTTTCGGCGCAGGGTCTGGAAGAAAGTCTGGCCGCGCAGCCGCACCAGTGGCACCGTGGCAGCACCGCGCCGGATGACCAGTCGATCGCCCGGCTGCAAGTGGGCGCCATCCTGACCATCGATGGTGAGGATGAGCTCAGCGGTAGGGGTCAGTACGTCCACGTGCAGCTCAGATGCGGCCGGCACGATGAGCGGGCGCACCACCAATGTGTGCGGGCAAATGGGCGTGGCAATGATACAGTCCACGGTCGGCACAACAATCGGTCCGCCCGCCGAGAGTGAATAGGCCGTGGAGCCGGTGGGCGTGGCCAGAATGATGCCATCGGCAGCATAACTACCAATCTCCTCGTGCTCCGGCCCGATGGAGAGCGCCAGCCGGATCACACGCGCAAAACCGCCCTTGTGCAACACGGCATCGTTGAGTGCCGTGTACGCCTCGGTCGTGCGTCCATCGCCATCCTGCACCAGCGCTTCCAACGTGAAGCGCACATCCAGCCAGTAGTCGCCGCGCATCACAGCATCGAGCGCGCTCTCCAGGTCCTCGGGCGCGATCGAGGTCAGGAATCCGAGGTAGCCGAAGTTGATGCCGAGCACCGGTACGTGTGCGTCCGCCACCATGCGTGCACCACGCAGCAGCGTGCCATCGCCGCCCATGGAGACCAGCAGATCGATTTCCTGAGGTTCAAAACCTACGGCATGGGGAAGGAATTTGGCCAGCGACGGTTCGGCACGAAGCTCCAGATCGCGCGCATCGGCAAATCGTGCCAACGCCTGGACCGCCTGATCGAGCCCTGCATAGCGCGATTGGCCAACCAGTCCAATACGCCGGAACGTACGCGTCTTGTCTGGCATCTATGCGCTTTCGCGCACGCGTGTCCGACTGGGCAGGGGAGCAAGCGCTTTCACGCGCGCAGCAATGCCTGTTGCATCCAAGCCAACCTGGGCCAGCTGCTGACTGCGATCGGCGTGATCGATGATCACGTCCGGCACACCGAGCAGCTCCATACGCAGCTGCGGCCGGTTGCGACGGACCGCCTCGATGTGTGGCCCTAGCGAGGCACCGAATCCGTTTACCATGGTGCCTTCTTCAATGGTCAACACGATGTCGTGAGCATCGAGCGCCCAGCGCAGCGTAGCAGCATCGACCGGTTTGAGAAACCGGCAGTTGACCACACTGGCGTGAATGCCATCCGTTTCCAGTTGCTGCGCGGCTTCCAGTGCGGGATACACCATGGTACCGACGGCCAGCATCACCAGATCGCTTCCCTGGCGCAGCACCTCCCAGGTTCCAAACTCGATGGGCGGAATCTCGGCCAGCGGGCGCACCGGTGCCGGCACGGCATCACGCGGATAGCGCAGGGAGAACGGACCGCGCGGCTGTTCCACGCCCAGGCGCAGCAGGGCCAGCATTTCTTCACCGTCTTTGGGCGCACTGACCGTGAAGTTGG
>JBOHRF010000556.1:0-3158 GCA_050732575.1 Longimicrobiales bacterium | reverse complement strand
GCACCCACGGTGAGCCAGGGTGTGAGTGACTCACCCGGATCCTGAAACACCATCTGCGCCTGTCGCCGAAGGCCGCGCAGTGTTGCGCTGTCCGCAGCGCGCACATCCTGATGGGCGAACCGTACGGTGCCACCGCTGGGCTCAACTAATCGCAATACACATCGGCCCGTGGTCGTCTTGCCGCAACCGGATTCACCCACCAGGCCCAACGTCTCTCCGCGCGCAATGGTAAACGACACGCCATCCACGGCTCGCTTGCCGACTGACTTGGGTTGGCGCCAGCCATGCCGCTCGTGGAATACTTTTACGAGATCGCGTACCTCAACTAGTGGTTCGCTCATGGAGAAGCCGGGGCCAGCGCGCGTCGTTCGGCCTCGCTGACCAGGTGACAGCGTGCGTGCCCGGTCGCGCCGGCCAGCAGCAGCTCGGGCTGCTCAGTAGTGCAGCGCGTCCACGCGTGCTGACAGCGGTCGTGAAAGCGACAGCCGGCCGGCCAGGCCAGCGCGGAGGGCACTACGCCCGGAATGGCGGGAAGCCGACCAGGAAGGTCCGCCATGCGCGGCGTTGATGCGAGCAGGCCCTGCGTGTACGGATGAACGGGCGCATCATAGAGACGGGTTACGGCGGCCTCCTCAACGATCTGACCCGCATACATGACCAGCACGCGCGTGCAGATCTCGCTCACGATGCTCAGGTCGTGCGTGATGAGCAACACGGCGGTACCGGTCTCTTCTTGCAGCGAGCGCAGCAGCTGGAGGATCTGCGCCTGGATGGTCATATCGAGCGCAGTGGTGGGCTCGTCTGCAATGACCAGGGCCGGCTCGAGCAGTAACGCCATGGCGATAAGCACACGCTGGCGCATGCCGCCCGAGAGTTGATGCGGAAAACAGCGTGCGGTGCGGTCGGGATCCTGGATGCCCGTGCGCGCCAGCATACCAACCGCACGCGCGAGCGCCGCACGTGCCGAGCGCTCACCATGCACGCGCACCGCCTCGATCATCTGCTCGCCCACGGAACGAACGGGATTGAGTGCGGCCGCGGGTTCCTGGAAGATCAGCGACAAACGCCGCCCGCGCAGATCGCGTAGCGCGCGCTCCGATAGCGTGAGCAGGTTGCGGCCTTCGAACCACACTGCGCCCCGATCGATGCGCGCGTGCGCGGGCAGCAAGCGCATGAGCGAAAGTGCGGTGGCCGACTTGCCACTGCCGGATTCACCCACCAGCGCTACCAACTCACCCGCACCAATATCGAAGGTCACACCGTCCACCGCGCGCGACTCGCCCGCCGCGGTGACGAAGCGCACACAAAGATCCTGCACCTGCAGAATCGGCGTCATCGGACGAAAACGTTTCGCCTCAACCCGATACGCCCGATACGCCCGACACGCCCGACACGCCCGACACGCCCGACACGCCCGACACGCCCGACACGCCCGTACTCGCTAGCGCGGAAACCCGGTGCGCGGCAACCCGGGCGTGATCCTGAGCGCGTTCTGATAGTACACCTTCTTGAGCACGCTATCGGGCAGAGCAATGCCGTACAACTTCCAGAACGCGTGGTAGTCGCGATAGTAATCGAAGTAATCGTCACTGGTCTCGAACACGCGCCAGTAATACGGATACTCCTCGGTCTGAAACGCGTCCTTACCGAAGAGTATGCGATCCTGGAACTTGATGAAGAAATCGCGCGCCATGCGTGGCTGCCGCCCGATGTCGTACAACACGGCGCCCACTTCCGTGTGCAGGTTCGGCATCTCGGTCATCATCTTGCCCAGCCGGCCGAGATCGTTGGCATGCCAGCCCATGTGCGCAATGACGAACCTGGTCCTAGGATGCTTGCGGACCAGGTTGTCGCGCTCCGTGTTCAGCTGCTCGAACGTTGGGTAGCGGTCCGGTGGATAACGGCGGCCGCTGAAGAGCGACATCTCGAGCCAGCGCTCGTTGCTGTGGTCGAGCGGTTGGAAGAACTCCTGTGGATCGGCGGTGTGAATGAACACGGGAATGTTCAGGCGCGCGGCGGCCTGCCAGACCGGATCCAGCTCCGGATCATCGAGCTTGAGGCGGGAGCCATCGGGCTTCCGGGTCGAAAGACCGAAGCCTTTGCCGATCTCGCCAATGCCGACCGCACCCGCGGCTATGTCAGCTTCCAACTGGGCGACCGTGCGCTCGGCCCATCCGGGTCCAACGTTCTGGAAGCTGATGCCAGTGAGTACGCGGACGCGGTCCTTCATCTGCGGCGAGGCGCGTACGGCGGCAAGCGTGCGTTGCAGACGCTCACCCGACACGTTTTCCGCGACCACCATGATTCGAATGTTCAGACTGTCGAGGGCGGCCGCCAGCGTGGCCAGGCCTTCGCTCGAGGTCACCAGCCCGCCCGGGTGTCCGTGATAGTCGATGGCGGGGAATTTCGCCTTCCTCACCATGTTGGCCGGCACAACCAGGGTCGAGCGCGGCCGATAGTCCACGATGCTGGGCGCGGGCATCTCCGGCGCCATGCAGCTCCGCGGACGCACCTCGGTGGTGCCGGCCGGGCATGACTCGCCGGCCCCAATGGCGGTGCCCCGGCCGCGGCCCTGGCCGTTCACGTCCTGCTTCAATACCAACACTGCGCTCAATGCAATAAGAACATAACCGATGCGCATGACATCTCCTGAAGCTGGGATACCGGAAGTTGGACCGGACGGAGCGCGCGGCGCAAGGCGATTTGCGAGCCGCCCCCGGCAGCCGCACTTTTGTGGCGTGCTGACTGCCCGTCGAATACTCACGCTGGCTGCTCTTTGCCTTCTGACCCTGGGCACGATTCGCTCGTCCCAGTCGGCCGCGTTCGGCCAGTTCGTCGATCGCTACCTGGACGACTTTGCGCGCCGGCATCCATCCATTGCCGCCGGCAATGGCACCCATACACAAGACGGCCGCCTGGAGGACATGTCGCCGGCCGCCGTGGCAGCGGAGATCGCCGCGTTGAAACGTGACCGCGCGGCGCTGCGCGCCTTCGACCCGGCCCGTCTCTCTCCCGATGAGCGCGTGGACCAACGCATCATGGACGGCATCATCGATGGTTGGCTGCTGGAGCAGGAAACGCTGCAGAACTGGCGCCGTAATCCCATGATCTATGCAGCCGCGTTGTCCGGCCGCCAGACGCGAAGCCGAGCGGGGCGC
>JBOHRF010000555.1:0-3187 GCA_050732575.1 Longimicrobiales bacterium | reverse complement strand
CATTTCACCGATGCGCTCTGCATCGAGTGTGATGCGTGTATCGATATCTGCCCGGTCGATTGCCTGACCATCACCTACGCCGGGAACGGAGGGGGCGACGGCGAGGGCGAGGAACGGATGGGCGCGAACGTGGGCGCGGCACGGCTTGGACCCCTTACCGAACGACTCTCTGCGCCGCGCGTGAATGAGGAGCAGCCGTTGTTTCTGAGCGGGCCGCTCAAACAGACCGGCCGAATCATGGTGAAGGACGAGGACATCTGTCTGCATTGCGGACTTTGTGCGGAGCGTTGCCCGACGGCGGCGTGGGACATGCGCAAGTTCGAGCTGATGCTCTCGTATGCCGGGCAGCAGCCGCAGCTGGTGCAACTGGCAGGAGCGCGCTCATGACGCCGCGCTTCACGAACGGTCAAGCTGCGCCCGGCAGTGCCTCACCGTCGCCCTCGCCGTCGCCCGTGCGTTCCGCGCCCACGCCCGCGTCCGCTGTTAACGATTTCGCACTGAAGATCGCGAGTGTGAACGGGACGGGCAGTGCATCGGCCAATGGCCTACTGATGCAGGCGATCTTCCGCATGGGCATTCCGGTTAGCGGCAAGAACATCTTTCCGTCCAACATCCAGGGTCTGCCCACCTGGTATGAGATCCGGGTCAACAGCAGCGGTCACGTGGCGCGCACGGGCAGGTTCCAGCTGCTGGTGGCCATGAACTCGCAGACCTACAAGAAGGATGTGGCCGAGCTCGAATCGGGTGGCTACCTGGTTTACGATTCGAGCTGGCCGCTCGATGCCACACTGTCGCGGGAGGACGTGCATTTCCTGGGCATTCCGCTGGCGCAGATGTGCAATGACAAGTTCCAGGGCCCACGCGAGCGCATGTTGATGAAGAACATCGCCTACGTGGGCGCACTGGCGGCATTGCTCGAAGTGGATCTGGACATCATCGACCAGCTGATGAAAGAACAGTACGGCGCAAAAAAGGCATTGATGCAATCGAACTTTGCCGCCGTGAAGCTGGGCTACGACTACGCGCGCGAGCACTTCGCGTGTCCGCTGCCCATCCGCCTGGAGCGGATGGCGCCACCCGATGACTACATCCTGATCGATGGCAACACGGCTGCTGCACTGGGCTGCGTGTACGCGGGCGCAACCGTAGGCGCGTGGTATCCCATCACGCCGTCCACCTCACTGATGGATGCATTCCGTCGCTTCTGCTCGATGTACCGGCGAGACCAGGAGTCGGGCAAGAACAAGTTCCTGGTCGTTCAGGCGGAAGACGAGTTGGCCGCCGCGGGTGTGGTGCTCGGTGCCAGTTGGGCCGGCGCGCGCGCCTTCACACCCACCAGCGGTCCCGGCATCTCGCTCATGAACGAATTCATTGGCTTTGCCTACTACGCCGAGGTGCCCAGCGTCTTCATCGACGTGCAGCGCGTGGGTCCCTCGACCGGCATGCCCACGCGCACGCAGCAAGGCGACCTGTTGTTGTGTGCCTACGCGTCACACGGCGATACCAAGCACATTGCCCTGTATCCGTCGGATCCCGCCGATTGTTTCGAGCTGGCTGTGGTTGCCTTCGACCTGGCCGATCGGTTCCAGACACCCGTGTTCTTCGTGACCGATCTGGACGTTGGCATGAACGATTGGCGGGTCAAGAAGCTGCAATGGGATGACGGCTATCGGCCGGACCGGGGTAAGGTGTTGAATGCCGAGCAGCTGGAAAGTATGAACACCTTCTATCGCTATATCGATGTCGATGAGGACGGGGTCACGGCGCGTACGCTACCGGGCGTTCACCCCAAAGGCGCATTCTTCACCCGAGGCTCAGGTCACAACCGCTTTGGCGCGTATACCGAAGATTCCGATGAGTACGCCGATGTGATGGAGCGCGTGGCACGCAAAATCGAGAACGCGCGCACGGCCGTGCCCCCTGCCATCATTCACTCGACGGGCGCCGACGTTGGCATTGTTGCTATTGGCAGCTCCGATGGCGCCGTGCGCGAAGCGGTGGACCAACTGGCTGCCGAGGGAATGGCCGTGGACTACATGCGCATTCGCGCGTTCCCGTTCGGACCCGAGGTCGATGATTTCCTGATGCAGCACGAAGTAAACTGCGTGGTCGATCAGAATCGGGATGGGCAGCTGCTGAGTTTGCTCACCCTCGAGACCCGGGCACCCAAAAACAAACTGATGTCCGTGCGATACTTCGGCGGCTTGCCGTTGAGTGCGCATCATGTGGTGGATGGCGTGCGGACCGCCTTTCAGTTGTCAGGTAGTGCTCCAAAATAACAAGAAAGTGCGGTTCTGAACCTGACCCGTGGCACGAATGCGCGTAGTAGCATGTCAGTATGGGTCAAAAGCTAACAAGTGAAAGACGGTCCGAGTGACGACATCCTTTCCCAAACCCAAAGTCCGCCACCCTGGCCTGCCGGTGAACGCGATCGGGCTGACGCGCCGCGATTACGAAGGCGCCATGTCCACGCTTTGCGCGGGCTGCGGCCACGACTCCATCACGGCCGCCATTATCCGTGCGTTCTGGGAGCTGAGCATCCCGCCGCACAAGGTGGCCAAGCTGTCCGGCATAGGCTGCTCATCGAAGACGCCAACGTATTTCCTGCGCGAGGCGCACGGCTTCAATGCGGTGCACGGCCGCATGCCATCCATTGGCACGGGCGCATCGGCAGCAAATCGCGATCTGATCTTCATTGGCGTTTCGGGTGATGGCGACTCCCTGTCCATCGGGCTGGGCCAGTTCTGCCATGCCATCCGGCGCAATCTCAATGTGCTCTATATCCTGGAGAACAACGGCGTGTACGGCCTGACCAAAGGCCAGTTCTCCGCATCGGCAGATCTGGGCAGCAAGCCAAAGAAGGGTGAACCCAACCGCAATCCGCCCATCGATCCGGTGCTGCTGGCGTTGAACCTGGGTGCAACCTTGGTGGCGCGCAGCTTCAGCGGCGACAAGGATCAGCTGGTGCCGTTGATTCAGGCCGGTCTGGCTCACAATGGCTTTGCCTTCATCGACGTGATATCACCGTGCGTGACCTTCAACGATCACGAAGGCTCGACCAAGAGTTACGCGTTCACGCGCGAGCGCGCGCGCGCGGTCATTTCCGCCGACCTGGTGGTGGATCACGATGAGCCGACCGCATCTGATCTGGTGCCCATACGCACGGAGATCTCGGCCAGCTACGCAC
>JBOHRF010000554.1:0-3195 GCA_050732575.1 Longimicrobiales bacterium | reverse complement strand
AATTATGCCGTTTGGCGGCAGAGCGCGGATTTCCAGTCATGTCAGGGCAGCGCTCCACTGGCACTCACCGTGCGGCCGTTGACATCGACAATGCCGAGCGGCGGTCGAGACTTCCACGCGCCGCGCGTGAAGTCCGGGAAATCCAGCGATCGGCTGCGCCGCGCAATGGATTGTTCACTGAGCATGATCACGGCCGTACACGCGGCGCCATCGTACACATCGGAATCCATGGGCGCGCCCTGCTGCAGGCACTGGATGAGCCGGTAATCTTCGATGTAGTCCATGCCGCCATGACCGGCGCCGGCGGCGCGCTCATCCAGGCCTTTCCAGAGCGGATGATCGTATTGCTGGCGATAGGGCTGCAGATCTTCCCAGCGATCGTTGGGGCTCTTGCCCTCCAGGTAGATGCGCTGCTCCGGGTATTTGCGCACCAGGCCCTGGGTGCCCTGCAGCAGGATGTTGCGGCTGTAGGGCCGCGGCGAGTCGGTATCGTGCGTGATGACGATGGTCTGGCCGGCTTTGGTGCGCACCAGCGTAGTCACCACATCACCCAGCGCGTACGTCTGTTTGGTTTCCGGACTGTTCGGGCCGATGTGCTCGGCCGCCCACAAGTTAAGACCGCGTGACTTGCTGGCCATGGACACCACGTAGTCGAACGCGTTGCCGCGATTGATGTCCAGCCACTGCGCCACCGGTCCAATGCCGTGCGTTGGATACAGGTCACCGTTGCGTTTGATGGAATGCTGCACGCGCCAGCGGCCAACGTAGTAGTCCGTGAGCTTGAGCCGGCGCAGGTCGTGCAGATATCCGCACTCCGCGTGCAGCAGCTCACCAAACAGACCCTGGCGCAGCATGTTGAAGATCATCATCTCGGGCCGGTCGTAGTTGCAGTTCTCCATCATGATGCAGTGACGGCGGGTCTGCTCGGCCGTCTCGACCAGCTCCCAGCATTCATCCAGGCTGACCGCCATGGGCACTTCCGTGGCTGCATGTTTGCCCGCGCGCATGGCCGCGAGCATCACAGGTGCATGCCATTCCCACGGTGTGGCCGTGAACACCAGGTCCAGCTGCTCTTCACCGATCATGCGCTCGAAGTCGCGCGGACCGCGCTCGCCATACGCTTTGGGCTGGGGTCGGCCGGCATCGGTAACGGCCTTGATGGAGCGCGCGCGATTGTTGTTGTCGATGTCGCAGATCGCTGCGACGTCTACGCCCTCGATGCCCAGGAAATTGCGCACATGGCTGGAGCCCTGATGACCCACGCCCACAAACCCAATGCGCACTCGCTGGAGTGGAGGCGCGGTGAACAGCGCAGATCCAGGCGCGGCTGTGGTCAGCGCACGCGTGTTGGCTGCGGCGCGGCTGGTTTGACACGCCGCCAGGCCCAGGCCCACGCCAGCCAGCGCGGCCGTTTTCAAGAAATCACGGCGATCGGAATCGTGTGTCATCTCAACCTTTGCTGTTGGGTAACGCGCAATGTCTACTGGCAGGCCGGCCCCACGGGCATGCCCATGACCAGCACGATGGGCGGCAAGCGGATCCTGGCACCCAGCCTCGCTGCCGCAGAAAGTCGGACACACTGGCAGAAACCGAGCTGGCCAGCCATTCGCGATTGAACAGGTTACGCTGGACCGGCACGGCCGAAGACCGCTTCACCACGCGGTCGATCTGCACGGCCAGTATGCGCAAGGCAACGGGATCCGCCACCAGCCGAAAATTAACCGTCGTGTCGCGCTGCGCGCTGATCTCACCGCGCACGGGTTCATATCCGATGGCTTCAACCAGTAGCGCAGTGGCATCGGAGGCCGCTATGCCTCGTAGCCGGAAGCTGCCCGCCAGATGGGTCGCGGAACGGCGCGAGCCAGCCCACACATCGGCATCGATGATGGGCTTGCCCGTTTTCTGGTCGTCCACATGACCGCGTAGCGTGTACGTCTTCTGCTCGACTACCAGGCTGTCCAGACGTACGGGCGTTACCTCCAGCTCGATTGTGATCAGCGTGTCACGCCCGAGCTCCAGTGTGAGCTGGCGAGGCTGGTAGCCGAGCGCGCGCAGAGAAAGCGTATAAGGGCCGGCCGGTACATTCCGAAAAACGAAGAGGCCGTTGCGATCGGTCAGCGTGGAGCCTACACCGGTCAGCTCGACGTTGGCGCCCGCGACGCGCGTGGTTGCGCCGCGCTCGATGACTCGGCCCTGCACGGTCACGGTTTGGGCTTGGAGGGCGGGACTCACCACGACCAACGGGATGGGCAGCAGGAGTAAACGGATGCGAAAGCGAAAGCGAAAACGAAAGCGTGAGGGGGCGTGAGGGGCATGATGCCAGTTCGCGGGCGGTCCCTGGAGCATACCATATCGTAGCGCGTTACCCGTACCGACCGCCAGCAATCGCACGGGCGGACCGCACGAGGCGTGACGCGTGACGCGTCCGCAACTCCCCTGGCACGATCGGGCCGCAGTGACGCGTCCGCATCATCCACTATCTGCCTCAACCTGGAACACTACCGCCCTGTCGATCGCGCAACTCGCGGCGTCTCCTTCACAAGCGCGGCAAATCCTGCATCGGCATTGAAATCTAACGCGCGCCTGTAGAGTTTGCAGCGCTCCGACCCGTGTGGCGGGTCAGCCGATGTATCCGTTGTTGCGACCAGGGCTCGCGGCCGCGCTACTACCGCCGCGGTCCCGAATCGCGTACGAGCACGATAGCCGCTTTCTCAGCGCGGCGCAGATTGCGGCGCGGGCAGCCCGATATTCCCGGCAAAATCGACGGTGGTCGTGGAGCCGCCAGTAACGTTGACCGATCGCGTGGTAAACGGGAACGACGTGTACTGTGGCGGCTCGAGCGTGAGGACGTAGATGCCGGCCGGCACATCGTCGAACGCGTAGACGCCATGTCCGTCCGTAGTTGCGGAGCGGACGGGTGTGGTGGAAAGTGTGAGACGCGCGCCCTGATAGCCGTGGCCGTAAACGCTCACAGTGCCAGTGATTCTGCCGGTCGTCACGGGCACGATGGTGATGTCAATGAAGGTGCTGGTGGTTACGGTGTCACTGTCGATGGCAACGAGATTGATTCTGCGCGGCCCGAGTGGCAGGCTGCTGATCGTTACGGACTCACCCGTCCCGAACGTGCCAAGGTCGGTGGCCGACCACCGCAGCGCGTTCCCGGTCAACACGCCGTCCTCGGGATCGACTCCAGTG
>JBOHRF010000553.1:0-3197 GCA_050732575.1 Longimicrobiales bacterium | reverse complement strand
GACCGCGGATGCGGAAGCGCGGCCCGATCAGCCCATGTTCAATGTGATCGCCGAGCTGCGCGGCAGTCAGCTGCCCAACGAGTACGTGCTGCTCTCCGCGCACCTCGACTCGTGGCACGGTGCCAATGGCGCGACCGACAACGGCACGGGCACGGTCATGATGATGGAAGCAATGCGCATTCTGAAGCAGGCCTATCCCAATCCGCGGCGCACGATCCTGGTGGGCCACTGGGGCGGCGAGGAGCAGGGGCTGCGCGGATCGTCCGGTTTCCGCGAGATGCATCCCGACATCGTCGAGAACATCCAGGTCGTGTTCAACCAGGACAACGGCACCTGGCGCGCCGAGCTGATCGAGGGGCAGGGCTACCTGCATGCGGGCGCCAACCTGGCGAGCTGGCTGTCCTACGTGCCCACCGAGATCTCAACGAACCTGAAGCTGGATGTGCCGGGCAATCAGGAGAACGCGGGCAGCGATCACACCGCGTTCATCTGCCGCGGTGTGCCCGCGTTCCGCCTGCAAGCGAACTACACGGAGTATCGCCAGTACACCTGGCACACCAACCGCGACACGTACGACAAGGTTGTCATCGACGATCTGAAGAACAACGCGACACTGGCGGCCATGCTCGCCTATCGCGCGTCGGAAGATCCTACGCGTGTGCCGCGTGACAAGGCCATCTTGCCGCCTGCGCCGAATGGGCAACAAAGGAACTGGCCGATTTGTCCGCCCGCGGCGCGTTGATTGCGACTCTGGCTGGTTATCTGGGCAGGCTGATCCAACGCTCGGTTGAGAAGTCGAGCGCGCGCGGCGCGGTCCCGGCAACCAATTGCGCATGCGCACATGCGCCCGCCGATTGCGGCCAACCGGTCACCTGTCCGAGTTGATTCATGACGCCGAGTGCGATGTACAGGTCTTCAGGAGGGTAACGGTCGAGGGCCAGACGCAACTCGACGTGGCCGGGAGTGCCCATCCGAGTGGTGTTGGCCACCCAGCCGTTTGTTGTGAAGTATTCGAGCCTGCGCTGGTGAGTGGCCGGGCTCATGTCACCCTCGCGCATGCGCCACTCGAAAGCCTGTTCGGTGTGGAAACTCGAGCCGGAACGTGTGTAGGTCACGCTGCCCAGTGCGGCTGACGCGTGCAACACGGTCACCCGGTTGGCCGTGGCCAGACAGAGACTCGCAACCATGAGCGGGCTGGTCCGGATGGCGATTTCGAGCACGTTGCCTGACCGGCGCAGATACACCTGGCCACCACCCTCCATCTTGTGCTCGATCCAGCCGGCAGTTTCATCCGCGTTCACGACACCATCGAGTCGTTGCAGCCAGCTGGCCTCCCTGGCCTGTGCGGGTAACCGGCCGGCGGTCGTGCCGGCGAACGCGAGGGCAAGAACGAGGTTGCGTATCATGACCGTTCGATGGGCACGCGCAGTGGATGGTTGCACCGCCCACCGCCTGCGGATTTGCTGATCTGGCCGAGTTCCCTGCTGGAGGGTTTCACGACGGTACACCACGTGCGCATGCTGCGCTGCTGCGCCACGCAGTGATGCATAGTGCTAATGGAGTACCTGACCATGTCGATCACGAAGTCGCGAACCTGCGTAGCGCTGCTCTCTTGCTTTAGCGCCGGGCTGGTCGCGGCCTGCGTTGCCGCGGACGGCCGGCATGCGGCCCTGCGGCCGATCGATCCGGACGCGATGCGGGACACCGTGGAACGGCTGGCGAAGGAGATGCTGGTTCCGGGCGCGGTGGTCATCGTACGCACACCCAACGGCGAGTTCAGGGCCGCATCCGGCGTCACCAGCTATCGTGGCAAGCAACCGACCAGCTTCGAGCAACACGTGCGCGTGGGCTCGAACACCAAGACCTGGACCACCACCGTGATTCTGCAGCTGATACAGGAAGGCAAGCTGGCGCTGGCTGATCCGGTTTCGAAGTTCCGGCCGGATGTGCCGAACAGCGCACGCATCACCATCGAGCAGCTGCTCACGATGCACAGCGGGCTGTACAACTACTCGGAATCGCTGGAGCTGAACAACGCGATGGACCGCCAGCCCGCAAAGGTGTGGACACCGGAGCAGCTGCTGGCGCTCAGCTTCAAACATGCGCCGTCTTTTGCGCCGGGTGCCAAGTTCGGCTACTCGAATACCAACACGGTTCTGCTTGGTCTCATCGCGGAGAAGCTGGAAGGTAAACCACTTGCTGACATCATGCGCGACCGGCTGTTCATTCCCGTGGGCCTGAAGCTCACTCTGTTCCCCGCCATCACGGCGACGGCGTTGCCCGAGCCCTACACGCATGGCTACATGTACGGCAACAATGTGATGACCATGGACCATCCCGCATTGCCGGACTCCATGCAGGCGGCCGCGCGCGCGGGCACACTCGCACCCGATGACTGGACCGATGCCAACACGTCGTGGACCTGGGCGGCAGGCATGGGCATCTCCACCGCAAACGAACTGGTTGCCTGGGTGCAGGCGTTGGTCAGCGGCAAGCTGCTGCAGGTCGACATGCAGCGCCGCCGTCTGGCGAGCGTGCAGCCGATCGACCCGAAAGATCCGAACAGTGCGTCGTATGGCTGGGGCATCGCCAAATTCGGCAACCTGTATGGGCACACGGGTGAGATGCCCGGCTACAATTCCTTCATGGGCCACGATCCCGTGAACAACGTGACGCTGGTCGTGTGGACCAACCTGGCTCCGGCCGTGGATGGACGCGATCCGGCGACCACGATCGCTCGATCCTTGATCGGCATGCTCTACCCGCCCACCAGGTAGATACGTCTCGCGCAACCCTTTTCCGACCGCGGTTGTCCTAACAGTAAACCCAACCCACACCCGGTGAGGTCAGGAGCATGGATCATCGCCTGAATCTGCTGCTCGGTACGGTGGACCTGCTCATCCTGCGGACCTTGGCCTGGACGCCCATGCATGGGTACGGCATTACGCGCTGGATCCACGCGCGCTCGCAGGGCACACTGGATCTGCAGGACGCTGCGCTGTACAAGGCGCTGCGTCGATTGGAGGAGAGCGGCGCCGTGAAGGCGGAATGGCGTCTGACCGAGGAAGGCCGGCGGGCGCGCTACTATCGACTGAGCGCGGCCGGCCGGCGGCGGCTGGTACGAGAGATCGAGAATTTCCGGCGCTACGCACACGTAGTTTTCGATGTGCTGGCGCCGCTGCCGGGAGAGGAGGCGG
>JBOHRF010000552.1:0-3211 GCA_050732575.1 Longimicrobiales bacterium | reverse complement strand
CTCCAATGTTGTGCGGGACGCGCGCGGGTGCAGCAGCGCGTGCACGAACAGCTCGGCCACATCGGCCCGAGCGATACGGTTGCGGAAGGCCAGTGGGAGTGCGTTCTGGCTCACCGTAACCGCCCGCTGGCCCCCGGGTCCGTTCATCAAGAAACCCGCGCGCACGATTGTATAGTCCAGATTTCGCGTGCGCAGCTCTTCTTCTACGCGCCGGCGCCAGACCAGGGTGTTGCCCTTGATGAGATTGAGGAGGCTGGCCGGCCAGGATGGCGTCAAAACGCCGATCGAGGTCATATACACGAAGCGGCCAGAAAAACCGACGGCCTGCGCTGCATCCAGCGTGTTCAGCACGCCCTGGTAATCGGTTGCCTTGACCAGTGCCTGGCCGGCCGGCCGGGTGCTGCGCACTCCCGCTGTGAAGATGATGTTGCGCACGCCAGGTAGTGCGGAAGTCAGTGTTGCCGGCCTGGTAATATCGCCGGCTACAACTTCGATGCCTGGTCCCAACAGCCGAGTGGCTGCTGCCGGCTGGCGTGCGAGCACGCGCACGCGATGCCCCTGAGCGTTCAGCCGCTGCGCGATCAGAAGCCCGGTACCCCGCGAACCGCCAATGACAAGCGTCAGGGGAGATTCGCGCGCCGAAGATGACAATGCGCTAGCAGAGGCTTGTTGACGCAGAGTGTCGAGCCCGGAAGGTTGTTTCATGGGTCGCGCTGAAGCGGCGAGAGTTTGCCATCGATTTCATCGAACACTCTGCGCAGCGCAATGGGCGCTTGCTGCTGCGCCAGGAACCATTCCTGGTACATCCCCCAATTGGCCTGTTTGAGGGCATCGTCAGGCGAGAGACCGAGCGTGTGCAGACGTTTGGCCTCGGCGATAACGGCCAGCAACGCATCCTTGAAGTTCACAAGCTCTTCTCGTGAGATGTTCGGCTCCTCGACAAATCCATGACCCGGCACGTAATGCTGCACATCCAGGGTCAGTGCACGCTCGACCGTGCGTACCCATTCGGATGGGTAGGCCGAGCGCATGGCCGGAAACACGCGATTCAGATACGCCTCAGACATGAACAGGATCTTCTGGTTGGGCAGATAAACCGAAAGGTCACCACCCGTGTGAGCGCGACCCAGAAATAATACCTCTACTGTGATTCCGCCCACGTCCACCACCTCGCGGTCCGAAGTCATGGCCGCGGGCGGCACGATCACGACGCGCTGCGCAGGTGGAGGTGTGCCTCGCGTGCTGGCCGCGGCGGCCGCAGTTTCGTGTGCGGCACTGGCCGCCGCGGCATCGCGCTCCAATTGCAGGCGAGAGGTTGGATGCACGATGTAGGTCACATCTTTCGGGAGTACTGAATTGCCCGCTGTGTGATCGCCATGGTCGGAGCCCACCACGTACCAGCGCACGGGCAGATCGGTGAGTGTGCGGATACGGTCGAGCAAGGTTTGCGTGGCCACCGCGCTGCCCTGGCCGTCGGCGATCAGGACGCCATTCGTGCCCACCACGATGAGGCTGACCGTTGTGAAGCCGGGCGAGCGGATCTCCTCATAGCCGTACACGTTGTCGGCCAGCTTGATGAAGCGCGGGAATTCAATCAGCTGGAGTCCGCGTTTGGCCGGATCGGCCGTGCGAACCTGTGCGTTGAGTCCAGCCGTGCCCAAAAAGAGCAGCACGGCCGCCCCCCATATTGTTGGCCACATCATGGATCGGCATCTCCCGGTCTGTTCAATTCGATGATTATGTCGCAATTGTTCAAGACAGAGTCAAGGAGCGACTGCAAGGTTGGGAGCTCCGCTCAAGCGAGGTGATGCGTGCAGCTGCGACGAATAGCCCTGGCCCTGGCGAGTCTTTCTGCCAGTGCAAGCGCACAACAAGCGGATCCACTGGAGCGTGTAGCCTGGCTGGCCGGCTGCTGGGAGCTGCGCGCCGGCACGCGGCTGACCACCGAGATGTGGATGCCGCCAGCTGGGACCCTCATGCTGGGGGCAAGCCGGACCCTGACAGGCGGTGTGGCCCGCGAGTTCGAGCATCTGCGCATCAGCGCGCGCGGGGATACTCTGATTTATACCGCGCTTCCTTCGGGACAGAGCGCGACTGACTTCAGAGCTACCGCCGCGTCCAACCAGGAACTCGTTTTCGAGAACCGCGCGCACGATTTCCCGCAGGTCATTCGTTACCGCCGCGCGGGTGCAGACTCCATAGTGGCCCGCATTGAAGGCCCCGGCCCCAACAACACCACCCATGGCATCGATTTTCCCATGCGGCGCGCCAGCTGCACGACACCGCCCGCGCCCACACCGCCGCCCGACACGGTGGTGTTTGGCGCACAACCTTCACCCGACGGCAGGCAACTGCTAGTCGTCAAAGGCCAATCTGGCAACTGGGAAGTGTACGTGATGAATGCGGATGGCAGTGCCAGTCACCAGCTGACCAACCATCCAGCCGTCGACTACCAGGCAGGCTGGTCACCGGATGGATCGCGCCTGGCCTTCGTTTCCGTGCGCGACGGGCACCAGGAGATCTACACCATGCGGCCCGATGGATCGGATGTCACGCAGCTCACGCGCGGCAGCGCGCACAACTCCGAGCCCAACTGGTCACCAGACGGGCGAACCCTGGTCTTCCGTTCCGAGCGCGCTGGGCGCCCACAGATCTACCTGATGAACGCCGATGGTTCGGCCCAGCGTGCACTCACTCGCGACACCGCTGGCGCAGGCGCACCTGCCTGGTCGCCCGATGGCCGGAAAATCCTGCTCGCAGCGCGGCGCAACGGCCACGGCGAGATCCATGTCATGAACGCCGATGGAACGGGGCAGGTCCAGCTCACCACTACAGCGCAGGGTCACTCCGGATTGCCCAGCTGGTCGCCCGATGGCTCTACCATTGCCTTCTGGAGCACGCGCGATGGCGATGACGAGGTCTACCTCATGAATGCGGATGGCTCCAACGCGCGCAACCTCACGCGCAACCCCGCGCGTGATACGCCGCTCGCCTGGTCGCACGATGGCGCGTACGTATACTTCCGCTCCACGCGCGATCGCGCTGGCAACGACATCTATCGCATCCGGCCCGATGGCTCGGGCGCCACCCGAGTTACCACGACCCGCTAACACGCTTCGGAGTATCGGGCGTATCGGGCGTATCGGGCGTGACGGGCGTGACGGGCGTATCGGGGTGACGCGTTCGCTGAATCTTTGTTTCGTGGTTGAGC
>JBOHRF010000551.1:0-3230 GCA_050732575.1 Longimicrobiales bacterium | reverse complement strand
GAAGCGTAACCATCAAGACGCGCGTCCAGTCGCGCCTCGACCACCTGCGCAATCCGGAAGCTGTCCGCACGAACGCGATCTCGCACAACGACATGCTCAAGCGGGCCGGGCTTCCCGTCGGCGACACGTTCATGCGCAACACCGCTGGCATCATCGGCCGGTTCATCCAATGGGGACCGATCACGATCGGCGATCGCGGCAAGGCGAAGTCGCGATGACGCTTGTGCCGAACTGGGACACGCTGCTCTTCGGATGGGCTACCGATCTGGTTGGGTCTCCGTTCGAGTGGGGCCGGACCGACTGTGGCTCACTTGTGCGCGAGGCCTGCCGAATCATGTCCGGCTCGGACTCTTTCGAGTCCATACGCTACGACTCGATGGAGTCAGCCTTGCACGCGTATGCACATCACGGTGGTGTTGGCGGCCTGCTGCTCCGTGCGGGTTGGGCAGAGATACCGCTGGCCTTCGTGCAGCAGGGCGATGTGCTGATTCAGGACCGTGCGGATGAACACGGGCTGCCTTCGGCGGGAGTGGTAGTCGCGCGCCTGCTGCTCGTCGCCGATCCCGTGACGGGTGTGCATTTCATGCCCGTGCCAGGCGAGGGCACGCTGCTGAGGCACGGGCATGGGTAAGGACAATGTCATCAAGATCGTGGCCGGTACTGCACTGATCGTAGGCTCGATCTTCGTACCGGGCGGCGCGCTGATTAGCGGCTTGCTGATGTCCGGTGGCCTCGGTCTTGTGCAGGGCGGCGTCGTGGGCGCTCTCCGTGGTGATCTCCCGGACCGCCAGACTGCTCGTATGGCCAACCCGATCTCCGAACAGGCCGATGGATCCGTCATATATGGACTGTATCGCGTCGGCGGCCAGATTGTGGAAATCAGGCGCCATCCCACCGACGAAAAGGTTGTCTACGTAGTCATTACAATCTGCGTGGGAACACAAGCCGGCTCGGGCATTGAGGATGTCACGAAGGTCTACTTCGACGACCGCCTGGCCATCAGCGATCCTGACACTTCAGGCGCGCTCTCGACAACCGGACTTTCAGGCACGTTCGATGAACACGTCCAGTACGCGATCCACCTGGGCACCAACGCACAGTCCGTCGATGCGGAGTTGACCGCGCGGTTCCCTGCGCAATGGCCGTCTTCATCCAAGGGCGCCGGAATCGCCTACGCTGTGCTGCGTCTCACTTACGATGGAGATGTATTCCCCACAGGCCTGCCGCAAATCACCTTCGAGGTCAAGGGTCAGAAATTGTTCGATCCTCGATCCTCGTCTACGGTGTGGTCAGCCAACCCAGCTCTCGTGATCCGTGACTACCTGACCAGCACCAAGTACGGCTGTGCAATGACGGAAGCGGAGATTGATGACACGACCATAATCGATGCCGCGAACTATTGTGACGAGGTCATCAACACGACCGCGTACAACGGCCCACGTTTTACATGCAATGGGGCAGCCGAGACAGGCCGCCCCCGGCGCGATAACCTGGCCGAGCTACTGTCGGCCTGCCGCGGCGAACTGGTTCACCAGGCCGGGAAGTTCCGGCTGATAGTGCGCCGTCCCACGGTCGCGACCTCCTTTCAGCTCACAGAAGACAACATCGTCGGCGACTGGGAATTCGTGCGTGCCGGTGCTGATGCGCCGAACAGTGTCACCGCGGCCTACGTTGATCCCGCGAGGGAGTATCAGGTCCGTGAGATCACCTGGCCTGACGCCGGCCAGTCGAACGGCTTTTTGAGCGCTGATAACGGAATCGCCGCACACACGCGCGTGGAATTGCCGTTCACCACCGACTACTACATCGCCCAGCAGATTGGCATGGTCGCGCTGCGCGAGGCGCGCGAGGACGTGACCATTGCCGTGACGGCGAAGGAATCCGCACTGTTCCTGCAACCGGGCGACGTCGTTCCGGTCACCCATTCCACGCCCGGCTTCAGTAGCAAGCACTTCTGGGTCGCCGCGCTCGGGATTCTTCCTGACGCCACTGTGCGCCTGGTGCTACGAGAGTACGATGCAAACGCGTACACGCTCGACACGCAGAACACAGAGGCGACCGTCCCGGGCACCGACCTGCCCAACCCGTTCTTCTGTGAGCCGCCCTCCGATCTGGAGTTGCAGTCGTCTTCGTTCACCGCGCTGGCCACGCAAGAGGGGCAGTTCTTGCCTCGCATCCGCGCGACCTGGACGGCATCACCGGATCCGTTCCTCTCCGGATACGAGATCCAATACAAGGAATCCACAGCGTCCGCGTGGACCGCCTGGATACCGCACGACCGGCTGGCCACGGAAGCCATGATTGCACCGGTCACGGACCGCCTGCAGTACGATGTGCGCGTGCGCGCGGTCAACACCATCGGCGTACACAGCGCGTGGGTGCAGGACAGCGTCGCGGCCAGCACGCGCTACGTGCGGCCGACCAGTTCGACGTTCGGGGTGGTATCGACGTCGAGCGTGCCTGATGTGCTGGTTTCGTTGCGCGGTTTCGCCAACGGTGACGTCCGGCTCAGCGTTACACGGGCCGATGTCGGCGCGGCGAAAGGCTTCGCATATAAGTACTCGAAGAACGTGCCGCTGAATCCGTTGCCGACCGATTCGGGCGTGGTACAGCAGAATTTCCTTTTTGCGGACGCGGAATCGGCGGTCACGTTCAGCAGCAGCGATCAGCTCGCGGAAGGCCAGACCGCTTATGTGTACGTGTGGCCCATCGGCTGGCCGCCCGGCCCCATCTCTGGCGCCGGGCCCAACGGATCGATCGGTCGCCGCATCGATGTGCGGTGGACCCGGCCTGTTGCATCCGTGGACACGCCACACCTCGCCGTGGACTTCGACCATCACGGCATGGTGCCCGGCATGGTCGCGATCCGCGTCGATATCAGTGATCCTGCAAACCGCGGCGGCACGTTCCGCGCCTGGACCGCACCCACGGCAGTCACATCCCCGAACCCCGCAGGCTCGCCG
Source organism: Longimicrobiales bacterium (assembly GCA_050732575.1). GTDB lineage: Bacteria > Gemmatimonadota > Gemmatimonadetes > Longimicrobiales > RSA9 > JBBDWZ01. The sequence goes on along the minus strand of JBOHRF010000551.1, from coordinate 267 downwards.
GACGCTGAGATCGCGATCACGAGCACGCCCGCCTATGTGCGCTCGCAACTGCCCGGCACAGTCTCGAGCGCGTACATCGTCCCCGCGCTCGCCTTCCCTGTGGGCGATGGGATCACCAAAACCTGTTACGTCGAATTCCTGCCGACAGGAGGCACAACCTCCGGCAAGATTCCGTTCGAGGTTACGACGCCCGTGTTGTCAGCCGGCAATCCCAACACGCATCTGGATCCGCGCATCCGCGTAGGCATCGCCGGCGCCGGCCCCAGC
>JBOHRF010000550.1:0-3242 GCA_050732575.1 Longimicrobiales bacterium | reverse complement strand
AGGATCAGGATTAAGGTGAGGATTAGGATCAGGGACTGTACGCAGCCCCCTGCCAGAGCCCAGCGCGCACATCACCATGCCAATGTCAAGCACGTACGCCGCGCTGCAGCAATCCCTACCACCCTCGCCCTCCCCCTAATCCTATTTCCTCGATCCTTGATCCGTTAAAACCTCACCTGGCCGTAAACGTCATCATCATCCCCGACTCCAAATGCTCGGACACATGACAATGCGCCATCCACGATCCCGGATTCGAAATCTCCAACAGAATATCAGCCGTCCCGCCAGCCGGCAGCAGAAACGTGTCCTTCCAGGCCAGGTTCCTGTTGCGCACGCCGTTCTGCCCGAGCACCAGGAAACGCTGGCCGTGGAAATGGATCGGGTGCTGCATGCCGTGCAGCGTTTCCCGCAAATTGGCAATGCGGATCTTGACGACATCACCGACCCGAAAGTCCCAGCGGATGTCCATGTTGCGCCGGCCCGTGCCCGGCTCCTCCAGAATCCAGCGCACATCGGCCGCGGTGGTATTCCAGTTCATCATGGGCATGGTACCGCTCCACTCGACCGGCTGAAAGTACACGGAGTCGAAGCGCAGGAAACGGTCTACCACGAAGGGCAGATTCTCAGCCTCCATGCGAATGACCAGCTGCCGGTCGGGTGGGCGGTTGAAATGCGCGCGATAGCGATCGATGTCGGCCACGACGCGCGCGTGCTGGCGCAGCGAATCGAACGCGGCGGCAAGGTCGGGTGTGGCCTGCGTTTCGCCGACCTGCACCAGGCCGAGTGTGTCTACCTGCGGGAAGAATCGGCCGAACGTATGGTCCAGGGCCACGACCCGGTTCTCCAGCGCAACCGGTCCTGCATGGGCAAAGCGCACGTCCACGATGTATCGCTCGGCGGGCGCAATCACGATGCTCTCGACCCATTCTTGACGCTCGAAGTTGCCCACATCCGATCCCAACACTTTGATGCGCGCAGCGCCAAACGAAACGTTGAACGTGCGCGCATTGGTCACATTGGTCAGGAAGAAACGAATCACCTCGCCCGTGGAAGCGCGCATCGACCAGTCGCGCCGGCCGTTGACCAGCAAGACATTGCCGAATCGGCCCATGAGCGCGTGGGTGGCGCGTTCGGCGCCAAATGGCATGACCCCTTCGGCCGCCATCTCGATGTCATCCAGCATCAGGACTTCCTCGCGATGAGCCGGGCCGTATTCCTCGCGCGACGCGCGCACCATCACATTGCCGTACAGACCCAAATCTTTGAGGATGTCCTCGCGCCGGTGCGGATGGTACCAGTAGAGACCGGCATCGCGCAGATGCACCACGTAATCGAAATCGCCCAGCGGCGGTACGGGCGCCTGCGTGAGTCCGGACGCGCCATCGTATCGATTGGCCAGCCGAATGCCATGCCAGTGGACGGTGGTCGGCCATTCGATGCGGTTGCGATAACGCACGACGATGGTTGCGCCTTGCTGCGCCCAGATGATGGGTCCGGGCACCTGCCCGTTGTAGCCGTAGCCAATGAAGGAGTGTCCATCGATGGTCTGCCGCACCAGCCCCGCCGTCAGTACGAGCGTGTCACCATCCTGAACGCGCACGACTTCACGTGGCTTTGCTGCCGGCACTGATGCCGCTGCATTGACTTGTGGCATAAACGGCGTCGCACTCGGCGGTGCGAGATTCATCTCGGCCGGCATCATGGCCAGGCCGCGCGGCATGGTCGGATGAAACCAGCGGTCCGCTCCGCTCGAAGGCGCTTTCGTGGTGTCATTGGCGTGGGCAACATGTGCCGCGTGTGATGTGTCACGGGCCGCTTTTTCCGCTGCGGGCAGCGCGCCGTAGAGGAACTCGATCATATCCGGCGGCTGCAGTCGCGAGCTGGGCGAAAAGCCGCGCAGCGCCACGCGGCCGCCGGGCTCAGTCACATCGGCCGATCTTTCCGCCGTAACCAATACAAGGAACTTCGACCAGTCGATGTTGGGCAATGTGCTCTCGCCGTTCTGCACGATGCCCAGCTTGCGCGTGGGATGCAGCAGTGGTGTGGCCAACCAGGCCACCCAGACGCGCGAGCCTGCGGCAAACGCGTCCGGGTCCGGCAGGCCCTGCACGCGCAAGACAGGCGCGTACACGATCGCGCCAGCACGCGTGACGTTTGCGCCGAACGGTGAGGGTATGCGATTCAGCTCGAAGCTGGCCGCGACCTGATCGAGGCCCGGCACCGGTGTCAGCTCGATGCAGTACAGGTCGCGGCTGGCCTGCATTTGCGCGGCTGCAGACGCACGGCATGGGGTTTGGGAGTTGGCCTGTACATCGTCCCGGCTGCGCCGGGAAACGGCGGCCAATGAGACGAGGGCAAGAATCGGCAGAGCAGGGAGTAGCAACCGCCGCACGCGGCGCGGCGGTGCTGCCAACTGCGCGGTCCCTATCTCATCCTGGCGACCAGCCACTCGGCAATCTCTCCCATCACTTCGGGTCCGATCCTGCCGCTCGGCGCACGCACGTATCCAGCCGGGTTGACTGGATCGGGCAGGAAAAGGTGGTTTCGATCCGGGAAAACTCGCACCGTGACGTCGCGATTCCCAGCTTGCCGCAGGGCCGCACCCAGGACCTCGGCCTGATCGGCCGTGACTTGCTGATCCGTGGCGCCCTGCAAGATCAGCACAGATGCCCTGACCTGCCGGATCGTGGGCATCGGGTCGTAGGCGAGGAAAAAACTTCATCCACGGCTGCTGCGCTGCGGCGGAATCGAATGCCGCCACGCGCGCCGCAAACGTGGAGTCGCATTTGGCCGGCGCCACGGCCGAATCGTGATCGCGCCCTAACGACCCCTAGTCCCAGCCCGGCATAGCCGGAAGCAAGAAGGTTTACGAAGCCGTTCAGGTGCGTAGCTCCGGACAAAGAAAGGCCTGAATCAGGGGCGACGCCCCATGCTGCCTCACCGAACGCTGCCGGCCAGGATCCCCGGGGTGCTGCATTGTTTCGACGCGTTCTCATTACCGGGATGCTGCCCGGCAACGGACACGTGCACGGCCGCGACCCGGTATCTGAATAAGAACCGGGTCAGGATCATCGACTTCATCGAATTCACCAGCGGCAGGCGGGAGAGGCCCGCGCAATGCCGAGGTGCTTGCGCAGGAGAGCGGCTCCAGATCCGTGAACGACTTCGCACGGAGGGGCTGATGTGCCTGCACGACGAGCCGCGTCCCGGACGGCCGCGCTCCATTGAAGAGGAGGGGATCA
>JBOHRF010000549.1:0-3248 GCA_050732575.1 Longimicrobiales bacterium | reverse complement strand
TGAGTGGTATCGAGCTTGCTCAATCCACCTACACCGAGTTCCTAAGTTATTGTGTTGTAGAGTGTTGTCGGAATGTGACCCGGTAAAAAGTTGCGCAGTCCGCGACTCTTTTCCAACGGTCGACTCTCTCCCCACGCACCGGTATCGGTGCGCTGCGCGGCAGTAAAGCGTGCGCTGATTGGCTGACCTTTGATACACAAGAGATGGAGTCGGATGATGGATCACATTCGGATTCGGGCTCGTCCCGGGTTGACCCTGATCGAGCTGACCGTCGTGCTGGTCGTGGTCGGTCTGGTTGCCAGCATCGGGATGCCGCGTATCGACCTCACGCGCATCCGCATGGACAGCGGCTTTCGGCAGATCGGCATGACCATGCTCAAGGCGCAGCGCACGGCCGTCGTGCGCCAGCACGGCGTGGTCGTAGCGTTTGACACCGCGGGCCGGCGTCTGCGCATCCACGAAGACCGGAACAATGATGGCAACATACAGACCGGCGAGCCTGTCGAGTTCGTGGCGCTCGAAGAAGGTGTGCTTTATGGGCGAGGCACGGCCAACCCTCTGCCCATGGGCAGTGGCACGGTGACGTTCGTCAAACGCCAGACAGGATGGCCGGCCGTGACCTTCCACCGCAGCGGCAGTGCGGGTGAGACGGGCGGTTTCTATCTCACGTCCAGCCGCGCAACCAGCGCGGTACGCTGGGCCAGCGATGGGCGCGCATACACAGTCAATCGTTCTACCGGTCGCGTATTTCAGTACCAGTACGCGGGCGGCACGTGGCGCAGGAGGTTCTGATGAAGCGGGATGGTTTCACACTCATTGAAGTCATGATTTCACTCATGCTGCTGGCTGTCAGCGTGCTCGGCATCCAGTTGTTGGCCGCCAACATGTTGCGGCGCATGGCCACCAGCAACTTGCAATTGACGGCCGTGCAGCTGGCCGAGGATCGCATTGATCGCATTCGGCTCGAGCCGAACTACCCACAGATCGACACGTTTGCCCGCACCGAGGCCACGCTGGCCGGCTTTCCTGGATACCAGCGGATTACCACGGTGATACGGGAAGTCGACACGACCGCAACCGGCATCATCGACTTCCGCCGGGTCACCGTGCGAGTCCAGGGGACTGCCCTCGCCTCCACGGTCTTCCGAACTCTGGTCATAGGTGCACCATGAAGAAGATCCTGAAAAACCGGCGCGGTACGACCCTGCTCGAGACGCTGATCGCGCTTACGCTACTGGGCATTCTGATTACGGCCACGTTGAACCTGATGAACGAGCAGATGCGCGCGTTCAACACGGGTGCCAGTGGTGCCGATGCCATGCAGAACCTGCGCTACGCGATGAGCGTACTCGAAAAAGACATGGCGCCCTTGGGCACGAATGTGTCCAACGAGCAGCCATTCCTGGTCTACGCCGACAGCAATGTGGTGGCCTTCAACGCGGATTATCTGAGTAACGTGGCCAACGATCCGCTGGCCGTGTACGTGGATACCACGGCCAACAACCTGATTGCATCGTCGGTCACCAAGCCGCGTCGGTTTACCATCCCGATGAGCAGTCCGGCATTCTTGTATCCGGACACGACCTACAAGATGGGCGCGTCGGACAGCCCGGCGGAAACCATCATCTTCTACTTCGTTACGGATGCTACCACGCCGCGCGCGGACGACTACATGCTGGCGCGCAAGATCAACGATCAGCCGGCGGAGATGATTGCCAGCGGCGTGCTCAAGCTATCTGGCTTGCCGTTCTTCCAGTACATGGAGCGTATTACGCCGGTGAGCGGACTGCCCTTCGTGCAGCCTGTGACGGCGGCATCCTTGCCGCTGCGTCATACGCGACCGCTGCACGGCGCCGTGAATGACACGGGCTCCTTTGCCAACATCGACCGGCTGCGCTCGATCCGCGTCAATTTCCGCGTGACCGATAACCAGCCGGGCGCCAAGGAACGCATTTATCCGGCGGCCCGCACGCTGTGGTTTGCCAATGCCGGCATCAAGATCAAACAAACCTGCGGTGACGAGCCCATCATGGGCAGCCCGGCCTTCACGGCACTCCCCGTTGTTGTTGACGGTGTGCACGGGATCCAGCTCGACTGGAATACCGCCGCCGACGAACTGGGCGGCGAGCGCGACGTGATTCGCTACGTGATCTATCGCGATACTCTCAACCAGCCGTTGAGTTCACCGTACCTGAGCATCCCGTCCGGGAACCCGTTGTTCTCGTATCAGCATGTTGATTACGACATCGACCCGGCAAAGACGTACTACTACTACATCGCGGCGCAGGATTGCACTCCGACCTTGTCGTCGGTGTTCAGGGCGGCACCGTTCCCGGTAATGACCCCCATAGTGTTCTGATGAAGGCAAGGAGATGGCGCATGCATGCGCGTAGAGAAGGTATGGCGCTGGCCATGGTGCTGCTGCTGGTGCTGCTCATGGGCAGCATGGCCGCAGCGGCCGCAATGATCAGCTCGAGTTCCTGGGTGATGTCCAGCTACAAGGAACGACAGGGTACGTTGTCAGCCGTGGCTGATGCCGGCGTTGAAGAAGGCCGCGCGCGCGTGAACGGCGACCGTACGCTGTATCCGGACAGCCTGTTCACCACGCTGGAGAATGGTGTTTCCGTCACCAACGCTGCCGGTGACACCATTCGTGGCGTGCGCCGCTGGACCTACGTGGGCCCTATTGGCTTCACGACCGGTCAGTACGGCGTATTCGGATCGGTGGTCTCGATTGCCGAAGCCGGCAACGGCGACCGCGTGATCCGGCGCCTGGAGATCATCCAGGAGAGCTTTGCCAAATACGGCTACTTCACCAACGACGAAGGCAACGTGGTCTTCGGTGTGGGCGACCAGTTGTTCGGGCCCGTCCACTCGAACGACACAATCACCGTGCACTCGACCGGCGCGACATTTCACGGCCATGTGACGACCGCCCGCATCGTCTCAGGTGTAGGCAATGGTGATTTCCGGGCTGGTTACACGGAAAACGCGTTGCGCATACCGTTCCCGGCCACGGCCGACCTGGCCAAGCTGCGCGGTTATGCTTTGGCCGGTAACATGGCCTTCATCACGGACAGCGTGACGGGCACCCCCGGCCAGGCCAACACGCGCTTTGAGTTCATCAACATCGATCTCAATGCAGACGGCGATGCGACCGATAACGATGAAGGCTTCATGCGCGTTTACCGGCATGCCGGCACCCCGCCCAACGTGCACTGGGTAACGGGTGACACGCTGAACAACAT
>JBOHRF010000548.1:0-3251 GCA_050732575.1 Longimicrobiales bacterium | reverse complement strand
CCGCCGCAGCACATTGGCCTGGCTGAGCCGGCGGGAAACGCCGCCACCCTTCGAGTTGGAGCGTCGCGTGCGCCGCGCCATCGAGCGGCTGACCGCTCCGGCCACCACTGTGCCCGACGTTCTGGTCGCGGCGGCGTTTCAATGTATGCGGGATGCTGCGCGCAGCGGTGTACAGCGCAGCGCCGCCAACGAGCTGTTGGCCGCCGACGCGCTGCTCACGTACGCCTGTGAGGCGGCCGCCGAGCAGGGCGTGGACCGCCTGGAGCAATTGACAGGCGACCTGGATGTCAACCGCTTTGAAGAACTCGCGCGCGAAGCGTTGACGTGAGCCCGGTTGACCGGGTGGCGGAGCATTTCCATGGACTGGCGGCTCTGGCCGGCACGGTTGCTGAACGCCTGAGTCCACAGATTGTCGATGTGGTTGAGCGCGTGCAGCACGCGCTGACCGAGCAACACAAGCTCATGTTTTGTGGCAACGGCGCGTCCGCGGCCGACGCCCAACACCTGGCCACGCAATACGTGGTACGCCTGCGCCGTAACCGACAGCCCATGGCCGCCATCGCGCTCACTACCGATACATCATTGCTCACAGCGGCCGCCAATGATTTGGGTTTTGCCTACATATTTGCCCGTCAGGTGCAGGCGTTGGGACGGCGCGGCGACATCCTGTTTCTGCACTCGACCCTGGAAAAATCGCAGAATCTGTTGTACGCCGCTGCCGCGGCGCGCGAGTGTGGGGTGCAGACCGTGGCGCTGTTGGCTGCGGGCGGCGGCCCGCTGGCCGACATCGTTGATGTGCCGGTCATCGTGCCCACCGACAATGCCGTACACGCGCAGGAAATCCATCTGGCCATTGGCCACATCATCTGCGATCTGGTGGAAGAGCAGTTGATCGCGTCCAGCAAAGCGCCGTGAACGCATTGTTGGCAGCCGCGCTGCAGCAGGCCCGTCGCGCCGAGAAAGAGCAGGCACTCTTTTATCGGGCATTGGCGGCCTGTGCTGAGCAGGCTGGCGATGACCAGGCCGCAGAAGACCTCAACGGCCTGCTCGCCGACGAGCAGCATCATCTTTCACGTCTGACTGCGCGCCTGCTCGAGGCGGATCAATCCATTGCCAACCTGAATGACGTGCGGGCGCCAGCGGTTGCGTACCCTGAGTGGCAGCCCCTGGCACGCGCGCGCGAGCAGGCCGAAATCGAACGCTACGAAACACTGGTACGGCTGGAGCTGGATACCTTGACGGCGGCATTGATCACGGAGATCGTGGCAGCGGAGCGCGAACACGCCCGAACCCTGGGCGGCAAATACATGAGCGCTTGACATGCTGAGCATCGATCTGACGGACCGACGTGCCATCGTGACCGGTGGATCGCGTGGTATCGGGCGCGCCATTGCGCTTCAGCTGGCGCGCGCGGGCGCGCACGTGGGACTATCCTATCAGGCGCGCGCTGATGCCGCGCAAGCCGTGCTCTCCGAGCTGCGCGCGTTGGGCGTGAGCGCCTGGGCCGAAGCCGGTGATCTGGCAGAAGAGGGAACGGCGCAACGTCTGGTGGACCGCGCCCAAAGCGAGTTCGGCGGACTGGACATCTACGTGGGCAACGCCGGTGTGTGGACGCCTGACTACGTGGGCATCGGCGAGTTGTCATCCCAACAATGGCGGCGCACGCTGGCCGTCAATCTGGATGCCATCTTCTTCACCACGCGTGCCGCAGCCCGCGTTATTACACCGGGCGGCCGAATCGTGCTCATCAGCTCTACGGCCGGCCAGCGCGGCGAAGCCGGGCACGCCGATTATGCCGCTACCAAAGGCGCGTTGATTTCGATGGTGAAAGGGTTGTGCGTTGAGTTGGCTCCGCGTCAGATCACGGTCAATTGCGTGGCGCCCGGTTGGGTCGATACGGAAATGGCGGCCCCACCCTATGCCGGCGAAGGCCGTGCGCGCATCGAAGCCGGCATTCCACTCGGACGCGTGGCCAGTGCCGACGACATTGCCGGGCCGGTCGTCTTTCTGTGCTCCGATCTGGGGCGTCATATCACGGGTGAAATCGTGAACGTGAACGGAGGTTCCGTTCTTTGCGGCTGACGCTGGAAGCGCCACATGCGGTCCGCGAAATCACCGAGCGACTCGAGCAGGCCGGCTTTTCCACCTGGGCCGTTGGTGGGGCCGTCCGTGATGCTCTGCTGGGCGCCGATGCACCCGGGCCCCACCTCCCGGGCGACTGGGATCTGGCCACGCAGGCGCGGCCCGAACAGGTTCGCCACCTGTTTCGACGTACGGTACCGATCGGCATCGAACACGGCACGGTGGGCGTGCTGGCCAATGACAATGTGCTGTACGAAGTGACGACGTTCCGTCGTGACGTCGAGACTACGGGCCGACACGCCGTAGTCGCATTTGCCGAGACGCTCGATGAAGATCTGGCGCGCCGTGACTTTACGCTCAACGCCATTGCCTGGCATGCACTCTCCGGGGAAGTACGCGATCCGTATCGCGGATTGGCTGATCTGCGTGACCGGTTGCTGCGCACCGTAGGTGAACCGAGTGAGCGTTTTGCCGAAGACTACTTGCGCGTGTTGCGCGCGCTCCGTTTTGCCGGCCATTTCGGCCTGCAAATCGATGACCGGACCTGGAGCTCGCTGCAGGCAGCCACCTCGCAACTGGTCCGTCTTTCGGCCGAGCGCGTGCGCGAGGAGCTCTGGAAAATATTCAGCAAGACCCCCAGGGCTTCTGTGGCGCTGCGCCTCTACGCCGAGTCGGGCAGCCTGGCCGTGCTGCTGCCGGAGCTGTCACCCTTGCATGGACTCCATCCGCAGGAAGGTCATCCGCTCGACGCGTGGGCCGAAACGTTGGCCGCGCTGGACGCCTTGCCCACCCGACGGCCCCTGCTGCGCATGACCGCGTTGTTGCATAAGGTTGGAATGCCATTGGCGCGCCAGCGCGACTTGCGCGGTGGCTGGCGTTTCACGGGACATGAGGTCATGGGCGCGCGCAAAGCGGAAGAGATCATGCGCCGGCTGAAAGCCTCGAATGCGGACACCGAACAGGTCGTGGCCTTGATAGCGCGGCAGTCGCTCTTACCGCCTCCGGACGCACCGGATGCCGGCCTGCGCCGCTGGTTACTGTACGTGCCGCCGGCGCTCGTGCGCGACCTCTACCGGCTGCGCCTCGCCCTCTGGCGCGCGCGGCCCGTGCCCAACGGCGATCGTGACCTGATCGCGCGCTGGCGGCGCATTCATGCCATCTTGCTGAGG
>JBOHRF010000547.1:0-3254 GCA_050732575.1 Longimicrobiales bacterium | reverse complement strand
CTGCTTCTGGTATCCGGCTCGGATCACACGCACCGGCCGTTGCCCGCTGCCGCACAGCAGACGGAGCGCGGTACCTTCCATCTGTACAAGCTGCAGAACCGCGTCGGTCGGGAGATGTACGAGGTGCGGCGGGCGGGCGATACGCTGATCACTTCGACCACGGCCGAGTGGAATTTCATTGGCACGCCGGTCAGGCTGAGCGCTACGCTGCGCACCACGCGCGATCGGGCACCGCTGCACCTCGTCATTCGGGGCGCGCTCTCGACCAGGTCCGACATCAATCTGGAAGTCACCGTTGCGGGCGGCACATCCGCGGTACGTGAACGTGGCGTCACGCGCACCGTGGCGGCCATCAACCGGGCCGGACTGACCACGCATTATCCCCCGCTCGCCATCGAGCAGGCCCTGCTGCGCCGCTGGCATTCGCTGGGTCGGCCCGACTCGCTCTCCTTATTGCCGACCGGTGCCTTGCGCGTGACCACGCGCGGGCGGGACACTGTGCAAATGCAAGGGCGCCCGATCGTGCTCGAGCGGCTCAGTGTGCACGGTGTGATCTGGGGCCTGCAATCGGTCTGGCTGGACACCCGGCAGAACCTGATCGCGGTGGTTGGCGCGGATGCCGAACTGGATCGCTTTGAAGGCATTCGCGAGGGCTATGAGCACACGCTGCCCCTGTTCGTGCGGCGCAGCGTGAGTGATGCCATGGCCGATTTGAGCGCGCGCGCCCGCACCGTGCAGCCGGTGGCCGAAGGGCGCCTGGCCATGCGCGTGGGTGTGCTGATCGACGGCACCGAACGAGCGCCCATCCAGGACGCGGTCGTGCTCATCGAGAACGGTTTGATTCGCGCCGTGGGAGCGCGCGCCCAGGTGCAGATACCGGCCGGCTTCCGGGAATACGATGCCAGCGAATTCACGGCCATCCCCGGCTTGTTCGACATGCACGGTCACTACCAGCAGGTCGAGTGGGCGCCCGCCGGACTGGCGGCCGGCGTTACCACCGTGCGCGATGCTGCCAATGAGCTGGAGCTGGCCACCGCGCTGCGCGATGCGATCGAGCGCGGCCCGGTACTCGGTCCGCGCATGGTATTGGCCGGATACATCGACGGTGGCCAGCATCCGCTCGGGTCCATGATTGCGCGCACGGCGGACCAGGCCCGCGCACTGGTGCGCCGTTATCACGAGGCCGGTTACCAGCAGATCAAGATTTATCAGTCGCTGCCGCCTGCATTCGTGCCCGTGATTGCGGAAGAAGCCCACCGACTGCAGATGACCGTGACCGGCCACGTGCCCACGGGCATGAATGCACTCGAGTTCGTGCGCGCGGGTGCAGACCAGATCAATCACCTGGGTTCTATAACGTCTGTGCTCAGGCCGAGTCCGCAGCCCGGCGCGGCCGCGCAGGCTATCGACCTGAATTCTGCCCAGGCGCAGGAGGCTATCCGCATCTTCATCGAACGGCGCACGGTGCTGGATCCGTCCCTGGCGCGCGCCGAACAACAGCGTCATGTGAAAGGCCGCGCCTTCAGCACAGTCGAGCCGGGTGCTGCATCGGCGCCGCGCGAGCTGCGCTTTTCGCTGGACAACGTTGGACTGAGCGAAGATGCGGCCACTCGCGCACAGCCCGGTTTTCAGCGTTCGCTGCAGATCATGGCCGCGCTGCACAAAGCAGGCATTCCCATCGTGCTGGGCACCGACCTGGTCGTGCCCGGCCACAGCATCCATCGCGAGCTGGAGTTGGCTGTATTGGCCGGGCTCACACCGCTGCAAGCATTGCAAGCGGCCACCATCGTGCCCGCCCGCGCGCTTGGCCTGGAGCGCGAAGCAGGATCGATCGAAACCAGCAAGCGCGCCGACATCGTGCTCGTGCGCGGTGATCCGCTGCGCTCGATTTCCGATACGCGCAATGTTGCGTTTGTCATGACCCGCGGCCGGCTCTACCCGCCTGTGCCGCTCTGGGCCATGGCTGGATTTCGCCCTGCACTTTCCAACGAACGGAATCCGTAACCACGACCCGCCCGATCAAGTGATCGATGGCACGCAACATGTGCGCACCGATCATCGGTAGGCCGGCACCCGCGCCCGGCCGCGCCTGCTCCCGTTATACGCTCCCGCTCCCGAACGTTGTGCTCGACAAAAAGGAGGGAAGGATTACGGGGAGGTACGGTTGCCTTTTCCTAATTGTGCGTGAGCGCATTCATCGGATCGATCCTGGTTGCGCGGCGCGCGGGGATCACGCTCGCTGCAACGGCAACCATCAGCAGCACAAGTGTGGCCAGGCCGAATGTAGTTGGATCAGCGCGGGCAACCAGTTGACGAGCAAGCTCCAGGGTATTCATGCCGCTTCCCGCCGCGCGTACATGGATGGTCAAGTTACGTGGCGAGTACTCCTGGCCGAGGGGCTCGTAAAGCACCAAGGGCGTGGGCTGGGTGAGGTCACCGGCAATCAGCGCATCACCGGACACGCCGATCACCTCGAACGTGCGCCCTTCCCGCCACTTCAGCTTGATGCGCTGGCCGATCGGGTTCTGCGCACCGAACATGCGGCGCGTCAGGCTCTGGCTCACGATGACCTGACCGTTGCCTTCGTTGGGACGGAATTGTTCGGCCGCCGTGAAATCTCGACCGGCCACCAGACCAACGCCGGTGGTCGCGAAATAACCATCCGAGACCATGTTGGCGAACGCGTCGAGGCCGCTCTTCTCCAGATCGCCGGACTCCTGTGCGATCGTCACATCGGAGCGACCGCTGCCAAAGAGCGGCAACCAGACCAGGCTGGCCGAGCGCACTCCGGGTGCCGCACGCAAACGCTCGAGCAGATCTCGGAAAAACGTCACGGAGCGCGCATCGTCATAACCCTGCGATCCCGGGTCGACGTTGAATTGTGAAAGCGCGGTCGGCTCGGCCGTGTCCTTCAATGGGCCCGCAGCTGGGCCGGGAAATCACGAATCCCATTCGCTCGTATACCGAGCTGGCTGACTATCGGGCGGCACGAAGTCTGGCCGGGCTGGCCGGCTTCAACTACTCGGTGCACGAACTGACCCTGGCGCAGTCAGGTGGTGGTCAGCGCGTGCGTGGCATGAGTGTGACGGGCAGCTATTTCAATGTGGCCCGGCGTGCAACTAGCGCAGGTCGACATCTGGTTTCCACTCGCACCGTATCGCGCGTTCGTGCAAAGTGCCACCTGGGACCAACTGCCTGATCAGACGCGCCCTGCCCCTCACCTTCCCCCCTCAGCACTTTCCTCCTCCTGGTGG
>JBOHRF010000546.1:0-3269 GCA_050732575.1 Longimicrobiales bacterium | reverse complement strand
CATCTTTACCTGGCGCGGACACGAGGCGCTGGTCGCACAGGGCGTTTCCACTCGTCGCGCGGATCGGTTGCTGGCCGAGCGCCCCGGAATGATCCGCCTGGACAGCAACGAAAACCCGAATGGTCCGGGGGAGCGCGTGTACGCGCTCATTCGCCAGCACTTGCGCACCTCGAATCGCTACCCGGTCAAGTTCGAGGATGACCTGTTGGCCGCCATCGCGAAGGTGCACGGGATCCAACCCGAGAATGTGATCCTGGGCTGCGGCTCGGGCGAGTTGCTGCGCGCCGCGGTGAACGCGTTCACGGCAACCGACCGCGCGCTGGTCGCGCCTGAGCCCACCTTCGAGGCGCCGGGCAACTGGGCGCGGTTCAGGAATATTCCCGTGGCGGCACCCCGCGTGGACGCGGCCTTGAAGCTGGACCTCGACGCCATGACGCAGGCCGCGCGCGGCGCCGGGCTCGTCTTTTTCTGCAATCCAAACAATCCCACGGCCACGGTGCACAGCAAAGCCGATGTGACCGCCTTCGTCCAGCGCGTGAATCAGCTGTCACCAGAAACCACGATTCTGATCGACGAGGCCTATCACGAGTATGTCGATGAGCCCTCATACGGTACGGCGATTCCCCATGCGCTGACCAATCCGCGCGTGGTCGTTGCGCGCACACTCTCCAAGGTACTCGGCATGGCTGGACTGCGTGTCGGTTACGCCATCGGTCAGCCGGCCACACTGGCTCGCATCGCGTCCTGGTGCCTGGGATCGAACGTCAACCAGCTGGCCCTGGTCGCTGCCATACACGCGGTCGGCGATGCGCAGCACATTGCCAACGAGCAAAAACTCAATCGCACCGCGCGCGCCTACACACGTCAGTTCTTCGAGAATGCGGGCTACAAGGTGGCGCAGAGCGAAGCCAACTTCATGATGGTCGACATTCGCCGCGATGCCCGAGAGTTCAAGCTGGAATGCGTGAAGCAGCTGGTGGCAGTAGGCCGGCAGTTCCCGGCCTTGCCCACACACGTCCGTGTATCCGTCGGGACCATGGATGAGATGAAAAAGGCGCTCCAGGTATTCAAGACCACACTGGTTTAGTAACCACCGACCACGGCCTGTTTTTCGATTCACAAGCACACACGCGTGTGCTGAATAACTGGCGTGTCATCGCCTGGCTCGGCCGTGGCAACCACGATGGCGTCAACCGCCGATCCACGGCGCGTTCGCTAAATTCGATTCACTTGGCGGCGGGCGCTAGTTGCACTCCAGGAGGGGCCTGGATCACCGGGCCGCTTTCTTCATCTGGCCAAGCCAGCACGGCGCGCGTATCCTGCCACAACCGCCCAGCAACCCGGAGTATCAGATGCGACGCGTCGCCACCGCGCTATTTCTCGGCCTCATCCTCGTTGCGCCCGTGCCAGCCATGGCTCAGCGCACAACCGCCGCGCTGCCCTTCGACACGCTGCTCTACAACGGGCTGCGCTGGCGCATGATCGGGCCCTACCGCGGCGGACGCGCGACCGCGGTCACCGGCATTGCAGGACAGCCGCACACGTTCCTGGTGGGCACGACCGGCGGTGGTGTGTGGAAGAGCGACGATGCGGGCATGAACTGGCGCAACATCACGGATGGCTATTTCGGCGGTTCGATCGGTGCAGTCGCGGTCGCGCCATCGGATGCCAACGTGATCTACGTCGGCACCGGCTCGGCCTGCATTCGCGGCAACGTTTCGACGGGCAGAGGCGCGTGGCGGTCCACTGACGCGGGGAAGACCTGGACCTTCATCGGACTGCCGGAGAGCGGCGCGATCGGCGCCATCGTTGTGCATCCGCAGAGTCCGGACATCGCGTATGTGGCAGCGCTCGGACACCCGTTCGGCAAGAACCGCGAGCGTGGTCTTTATCGAACGAAAGATGGTGGCAAGTCCTGGGAGAACGTGCTCTTTCTGAATGACAGCACCGGTGTCGTCGATGTGGCCATGAATCCGCACAACACGCGCATTCTGTTCGCGGGAGCATGGCGTGCGGAGCGCAAGCCCTGGACGCTGATCAGTGGCGGTGCGGAAGGTGGCGTGTACCGCAGCACGGATGGGGGCGACACCTGGAAGAAGCTCGAGGGCGGACTACCTACGGGCATCGTGGGCAGAGTAGCTGTGACCGTGTCACCCGCAAATCCCGATCGCGTGTGGGCCATGATCGAGGCGGAGCCAGCAGGTGGTGTGTATCGGAGCGATGACGGCGGCAACACGTGGACGCGCACCAACAGCGAGAACAAGCTGCGCCAACGCGCGTGGTATTACACGCACATCGAGGCCGATCCGAAAGACGAGAACACGGTGTACGGTCTGAACACGAGCTTCTTCCGCTCGGTCGATGGCGGCAAGACCTTCGACGACATCCCGGTGCCGCACGGCGACATGCACGATGTCTGGATCAACCCGGACAATCCGAAGATCATCGCCGTGGCGGACGACGGCGGCGCGCAGGTCTCCCTGACCGGAGGCAAGACGTTCAGCACGTATTACAATCAGCCGACGGCCGAGCTGTACGGAGTTGCGGTGGACAACCAGTTCCCGTATCGCGTGTACGGCGCGCAGCAGGACAACACGGGCATCAGCCTGCCCATCTGGTCATCGTCCAACGCGATTTATCCGAAACAGGATTGGCAGTATCCGGCTGGCTGTGAGACCGGGCCCATCGCGTTCCATCCGGACCAGCCGCACATCGTCTGGGGCGGTTGTTATGGCGGTGCCATCAACCGCATGAACCTGCGCACCGATGAGCGGCGCAATGTCATCGCGTATCCACAACTGCAATTGGGTCAGGCAGCCAAGGACCTGAAATACCGTTTCCAGTGGGTGGCGCCCATCGTGGTCTCGCCCCACGATCCAAACACCGTGTACCACGCCGCGCAGAAGGTGCTGCGCACGCGCGATGGCGGCATGACCTGGGAGGAGATCAGCGGCGACCTGACTACAGCAACTCCCGCGCATCTGGAACGCAGCGGCGGGCCCATCAACAACGACATCACGGGCGTCGAGATCTTCAACACCGTGTTTGCGCTGGTTGTCTCAGCGCAGGATGCCAACACCATCTGGGCCGGCACCGATGATGGCCGCGTGCACGTCACGCGTGATGGCGGCGGCAGCTGGTGCGATGTAACACCACCGGGCATGCCGCGCTTCGGCACGGTGAATCGGATCGAAGCGTCGCGGCACGCCAACGGCCGCGCGTTCCTGGCGGTACAGCGCTACCGGATGGATGATTGGAAGCCCTACATC
>JBOHRF010000545.1:0-3286 GCA_050732575.1 Longimicrobiales bacterium | reverse complement strand
GTGTATAGTACTAGCGAATAGAGGTAGACGCCCACACCGGTCACCTTCACCGAAGAGCGTGTCTTCCATCGGGCGGCGACGGAAACCAGGTCGTACCATTGCTGCGTCGAACTTCTCAACGAAAAACCGAATGAAGTAGCGGCCTGCCTCATGACGATTCGTCCACTCTTGCCGCCAGTTCCGATCGTCAATCATTGCGCCCACTTGATCGTCACGCTCTTGATCCAAATAGCGGCGAAGATTCCGTCGCAGGCCGAAGCACAAAGGCAACATCACCAGGAAGTCCATCCGATACTGGCTGAGAGCACTGATAACAGAAAAATCGTGGCACGTGCAGCGCGACGAGTACTTGCCATTCCGACGACGGCAGCGAACACGCGAACGACTGGAGGAAGTTTTGCCTTCATGAGTTGAAGGTCGTCGGCCTGACGTTTCCGCTCAGCGGGGCGCCGCTTGCGGCGCGTCCGGCGCACCGGTGGTTGGGCGGCGAGCCGGCGGTGTTCTCCGAGCTCAGCTCGCCGTTGCTTTAACCGCTTTGCGGCTTCCTCGATCAGCGCAGCCACCGCATTTGGCTGCGACACGTAGATCGCGTGACTCCCTGCTACCTCGAGAACTGTCGAGCCGGCGCGTTTGGACATCAGACGCTGGGCTGCCGGTGGGATCATCTTGTCGTCGGTGGCCACCAGGTACCAGCTCGGCTTGGTCCTCCACGCCGGTTCCGTGATCGTCCCGCTGAGCGCTTCCACGCCCCACGGCACCTGGGAATCAGCCATGAACGCGGCCCTTTCCTTGTCCACGTCAGCCGCAAATGAAGCAGGGAACCTGGCTTTGTCGAGAAACAGATAACCGTCCTGGGGCGGCAGTATCGGTGGTACGGGTGCGCCGGGCGGTGGATCCTTGATAAGCGTGGACACGGACTCGCCCTTGTCTGGGGCAAAGGCGGCGATATAGACGAGTCCCGCGACCTTGGGATCGTTGCCGGCCGCGGTGATCACTACTCCGCCGTAGGAATGGCCCACGAGAACCACCGGCCCGTTCTGCGCGCCGATGATGCGTTTGGTTACAGCGACATCGTCGGCTAGCAGCCCGTGGTAGAAGTGGCCTCGTGCAGCGATGGCGAATTCGCAGGCGTGAAGGTAAAATGATGGCATGGCAATGGGAACTCGTAAGCAGAAAGAGCGGCAAGCCGATCTCTGGATTGCTGCGCAAGAGATTGCAGAGACACCTGGGCACGTGTTCTATGAGCGTCTGGATGAGTTGCTGCGCGTGCACAGGACCGATGAACGGGTGGAGAAGTTGTGCCGGCGGTACTACCGCGGGCCGTACGGCCGACCAAGCCTGGCGCCGAGTGTATACGTTCGGCTCATGCTGATCGGATACTTCGAGGGCATCGATTCGGAGCGAGGGATCGCGTGGCGGGTGGCGGATTCCCTGTCGTTGCGCAGGTTCATCGGCTATGGGCTGGACGAGAAGACGCCCGATCATTCCACGATTTCGCGGACGCGGCGTTTGTATTGGGTGTCGACGCACCGAGCGGTGTTCCGGTGGATCTTGAAGATCCTGGTGGAAGAAGGACTGCTGCGCGGCAAGACGGTTTCGGTGGATGCGACGACGCTGGAGGCGAATGCGGCGCTGCGCTCGATCGTGCGGCGCGATACCGGGCAGAGCTATGAGGACTATGTGAAGGACCTGGCGCGTGCGGAGGGCCTGGAGGAGCCGACGCGGGAGCAGCTGGCGCGGTTTGATCGCAAGCGTAAGAAGAAGGGCTCGAATCAGGAGTGGGTGAATCCGCACGATGCGGACGCGCGCATTACGAAGATGAAGGATGGTCGGACGCATCTGGCCCACAAGGCAGAGCATGCGGTGGACCTGGAAAGTGGCGCCCTCGTGGGGCTGACGCTGCAACCCGCAGATAGAGGGGATACGAGCACCCTGCCCTCTACACTGGCCGAGGCCCAGAAAGGGCTGAAGGCCGTGGGACTGCCAGGGGTGAGCGAGTTGGTAGCCGACAAAGGGTACCACAGTGGCGAAATGCTGGAACAGCTGCACCAGGAAGAGCAAGTGCGTACGTACATCGCCGAACCCGATCGAGGCCGGCGCAACTGGCAGGGGAAGAAGGGCCAGCAACAGGCCGTGTATGCGAATCGAGGGCGCCTGCGCGGTGACCGCAGCAAACAGCTTCATCGCAAGCGGGCGGAACTGAGCGAACGAAGTAACGCGCACATGTACGAAACCGGCGGCATGAGACGCCTGCATCTGCGTGGTCGCGCCAACATCCTCAAACGGCTCCTGCTCCAGGCGGCCGCCTTCAATCTGGCGCTGGTCATCCGCAATCACCTCGGTCACGGGAAGCCGCGGCAGAATGCAGGCACGTTTTTGCGACTCGTCACGACGATTATTGCCCTTGGTGGGCTCGCTCGCACGCGGCTCGCCTTGGTCACCCGATACGGTCAGCGTTTCTCTTCTTACAGACCAAGTGCTGTCGGCTCAGCCGATGTCCGTGTTCACACGCTGAAAAACGGGGCTTCTGCCACGGGCAGCTAGTGTGCCGCCCAGCAATACGCTTGAGTCGTTGACCTCGAGTATGGCTGGAAATACTTGGCCAGGTGCGAGAGAGTCAGGGTGGCTCACGAAAAACTGAGCGCGAATTGCGAGACTGTCTGCAAGTTCTCTGACCGCCGCCCTTCATCTGCGGCGTCGCCCAATGGGCGCTCAGCGGTTACACCAATTGTATCGATGCTACCCCCGTTTAACAGCTCTTCCAAACCGGGTAGTTGAATGGTGAGGTTCGCGGATCCGTTTCGGGCCGCGGCACTTGTCCCCGTAACGGTGATGATACCCGAAGGTTGGGGGGCGAGGTATGTGACCGCGTAGCCGGAACGCTGCGCACACCGCGGTCAGGCGCATTGTGGTGCGTGAAAACGCCGGCGACGGTTTCGCTGACCCAGTGACTCCTCGTAACACGCAACTACGTGCCTTTCGTTCTCACTCGGAGGCGAGCGTCACCTTCCTCGGCAGCCGGGAAAATAGAACGTGTCACGGGCGAATTCGGCTGATTATCGGTCCGCGCACGCGATATGGGCAGTTCCAGTACGCAGGTTATCGCAGTGAGCCAGCCACAGGAATACGAGGGCCCGGCTCATGACGCACCAGATCGAAATTCGTCCGTGAGCGAAGAGCGAAAGCCTCGCCTCACTCTCCGTTCTATCTCACGCGTTGTTCGCACCTCTCTTTGTCCTGAGGTGTCATGGTTTCACGAGCAATGCGTCCTCACGAAGTGTTGCGA
>JBOHRF010000544.1:0-3299 GCA_050732575.1 Longimicrobiales bacterium | reverse complement strand
CCCCATGGATTTCAGCGGACTTGTAGTCGTTCGCTGCGCCCTGCGATTGGGACAATTTTATGGATTCGAATAAGTCACCGGCGCGCCCGCCGCACTCTCTGCTGGAGAAAGACTCGCCTCTACCGATACACATCGCGCCGGTGGGCGACACGAACCACGAGCACGATCAGATGGTCATCCTCGATCCCGTAAATGACCCGATACTGGCCCTGCCGGATTCGGTACCGCTCCTGGCCTGACAGCTTCTCGCAACCCGGGGGCCTGGGGTCTTCCGCCAACGCCTCGATGCGCCGCGCAAGTCGCTTGCGGTCCTTCAGCGGGATCTGCACGAGCTCTTTGACTGCCGACGGCTTGATGAAGACCCTATAACTGGCCACGACGCTTCAGGTCTTTCAGGACGTCCTCGAACGCCAGATTGGGCTCCCTCGCCCGGCGCTCGAAGCTGGCCAGATCTTCTGCGTCCTCGGCCATGCTCGCACGAACCGCATCATTCACCAGGTCCGAGAGGGACCGATCGGTCGCTGCGGCCTTGATGCGCAGCGCCTTATGCAGGGCAGGATCGAAATAGACGGTAGCACGTTTTGCAGAGGGCATGGGCCACGATAGCGCTATGACGTCATGACGTCAAGACGTCCGCTGCCCGCGGAATGTCGTAGTCATTCTCGCTTGGCCGGTCGGCGGCGACACGTTCTCGAGCGGTTTTACAGGGCTGCGTTTTGCCAGCGTATGCCCGACGCGGAGGAACGTCTGGCCAAGGCGAAGCTGGCGCGCGTGCGTCCGGTCAGCTAGTAAGCGCAGCGCGCGGTGGCGCGCGACGCGTCAATGGCGCGCCGGCCGCACCCGGATTTTCGCTTCGAAGTTGTTGAACGAGCGCACGATCAGGCGCAGGTCACCGGGCGGCGGAGTGATGGCGACATCCGCGGTTTGACCAGCACCAGTGATCAGGAAGGCAGGACGCTCCGTGCCAAGCGCAGGGCGCACGTCCGCGCCATCGAGTGCCAGCAGGCGCCACGGGATGCGACCCTTGCTGTCCTGAATTTCCATTTCGACCATATCATCGGCCGTGATGTTGATGATGCGGATGCGATGGGTCAGACCGGCTTCCAGTTCCAGCGCAGGGTTGGCGCCGTTGTTTGCAACAATCGGTGCGATGTCGAGGTTCGTGCCTGCCATCGAGAAGAGGAGCACATGATCGGTGCGCGGATTCAGTCGTTCGCCGGGTTCCAGCACGAGCACAGGACCGAAGAGTCCCGATCCCAGTTGGCGCAGCTCATCCGCGTGCGAGTGATAGATGTATGTACCCGCGCGCGGCGGGGCGATGCGAACCAGAAACGAGTCACCCGGTGCGATGAGTGGTGTGGTGCGCTGCCCGTGGCCGGTCCAACCGGGCACGCCATCGAAGTAGCTTTCGATCTCGAGGCCGTGCCAGTGTACGGCCGTGTGCGTGGCGAGCCGGTTGACCACGTTGATTTCCGCCGGCTGACCGCGGGTCAGAACGATGGGCGGACCGGGCACGATGATGGAATCGAGTGCCGGCTCGGCACCGCGTTGCAGCACGTAGCCGAAACCCGGATCGCCATCGGGATACACATTGGGCCGGTCCTGGACCAGCAGGCGTTGCCGCTGCACGGGCGCAGGCGCGGCCAGACCGTGCGCCGGATCGCCTGTGACTTCGATGCCCATGACCAGCCCTGCCATGGCGCGCTGCGCATGCTGCTCGGAATGCATCTCGGGCTGCGCAGGCGGCTCGACGCCCATCATGTGGAACCGCTGCACCTCTCCCATATGCGATGCGAAGTGGCAATGGAAGAGCCAGCGGCCGCCACGCTCGGGGATCCATTCCATTGCCATACTCTCGCCCGGCCGCAGCAGTTCGGTCACAGCCAGCCGCCGCCGTTCCGGCGCATACACCGAATCGCGATCCGCGCGGCCGCGCGCCGTCACCAGGAAATGGAATCCGTGGAGATGCATGGGGTGGTCTTCCGGACTTGCATTCACCACGATCCAGCGCGCCGTATCACCCACGCTGTAGCGAAGTCGTTCCGTGTGCGGCCACGATCGTCCATTGAGCTGCAGCGCGAAGCGCTCGCTGTCCGCGGGTTGCCAGTCGGTGATCACGAGTACGCGATCGCCCCACCGATCCTTGCCATCACTGACGATCGCTCCGGCCAGGGTTGCTGAAGGACCGAACGATCGCACCACCGTGTCCTCGCGAGTGATGCCGCGGTAAACACGAGTGCCGGGCTCGACCGCCGTGAAGACGGATTCCAGGATCTGCCCCGGAGCAGCCACCAGCGTGTCGCCTCGCTCCGCCAGTCCCACCAGCCTTACCGTGTCGGTGAGGGTGTTGCAGACGCGCGCCAGCACCGTGGTACCTGCAGCCACCCGAACCAGCGGCCCGGGCACCGATGGGGCGCGGCCCGCCTCGCCGAAGGTGACCACGTTCAGTCGCGGACCCTGCTCCCCTTCGGGTTGCAGCACCGCGCTTCGGATGTCGAGCTGCAGGTCGAGCGTGTCGGCGAACATCACGCCGGCGTGCGCACGCTGATCGTTTGATTGGGCGACCGGCGCCGAATCCGCGGCTGCCACCAGCGCGCAGGGCAGCACAGCCGAGCGCGTATTGGGCGCTGGCGCGCAAGCGCCCAAAAGCACGGCCACGAACGCACCCAGGAACGTCAACCGTCGTCGGTTCACGGGACCTCCGGACGCTTTTTTTTTGCCTATTGGACGGGATGGACAATGTGGTGGCTCACCCCGGCAAGCCGCCACCACCTAAGGGCTCAGTCCTCGAACACCTCGCGCAGCGGAATCGACAGGCCCGGCAAAACATCGTCGCCATTGACCACGTCCGATTCGCGCAGCAGCCGCGCCGAGCCGGCCGTGTGGTAGACCGTGGCCGATCTGGTTTCCGTGTGAATCACCCAGACCAGCGGCGTGCCGTCCAGGCCGATCTCGACGAAGATGTGGAGTTCCATCTCGAGATGCAGCGCAGCGCCACATCGAGGGCGGCATGACGCCGGAGCAGGCGCACCGGGCCGCGCGCGCCAACTTCGGCAACCGGGATCGCTGGCGCGAGGAGCTGCGCGACAACGATCCGCTGCATCCTTATCGGGTCTGCGCAGTTGATGTGCGCGTCGGTGTGCGTGCGTTGGGCAAGACGCCCGGTTCGACGCTGAGTGCGATCCTGGCGCTCACGCTGGGCATCGGTTTGACCACACTGATGTTCAGCATCGTGTACGGCGTGATCCTGCGCGATCTTCCCTTCGACGGCGCGGATCGACTCGCCCGCGCTTCCTACG
>JBOHRF010000543.1:0-3303 GCA_050732575.1 Longimicrobiales bacterium | reverse complement strand
ACCCTGAAGAAGGTCCGGGGGCGCCTGATTCGTTCTCGGTGGCGCTCATCGCAGTTCTCTGTGGTCCTCTGCGATTGAAGCTGTTTTCCGTTTGGTGCCCAGGCTCAGTTGGTGGCAGCAACCTGACACGGTGCCGCGCCAGCCTGACCGCCGCTTGCGCCAGCATTTCCAGCGCGGCCGGCGTTATTTCCTGCGCCGCCACGACCGGCGTTGTTGGCAGCACCACCGCGACCGGCGCCACCGCCGCGGGCGGCCAGACGCGCGGCTTCTCGTTCCTGTTCGCGCTGCCACCATTCCGGGTTGTTCAACTGAACGTGACGCGCCATCTCATCGCGCGTACGATTGGCCACGTTGGCGCGCTGTGGCACCAGCTTGTTCTCCGGGATGAGTCGCGTGACCAACTCATACAGGGTAGGATCGGCGGCCTTCAATGCGCCGCGGTCACGACCGCCGTTGCCGATGTACCACTCCACGCCGGTGGCCCAGTACTCATTGAACGTATTGCCGGCGTAGCCGCGCGCCGTGAGCCGGCCCGGTTGACCGTCGGGCCCACACGCGGCTTTGGCGGCCTTGTACGAATCCACGATGTCCTGGAACCACTGCGGGTCCGCATTGCCGATGCCGGCGCCCATGATGCCGTGGGAGAATTCGTGCACGCAGATGTTGGTGCCCCAGTAACGAGTGTTGTAGTAGCCCAGCACGTTTTCTTCCGCACACGTGGTGAACGTGCCGCCCATGCCGCGCGCGCGGCCGTTCCAGTAGCCCTCGGGTGAACGGAAGCCCAGGCCGCCTGGCTCGTAATACGAGGCTCGTTCACCGGGCGTGAGGCGCGGATCGAGGAACTTGGGCACGGTCCAGTTGCCCTGTTCCGGGATGTCCATGGTGTATTCCGTCTCGGCCATGATGCCCAGGCGTGCACCGCGCGCGATCATGGTGTCACGCACATCCGGACGGTGCGCCAGCATGTAGTTGACCTGGTCGCGCACAATGGCCAACGCTGCATCTGGTACTTTGGCCGAGGCCAGGATGGGATAGCCATTGGCATCCGCGAATTTCTTGTAGTACGTGGTGTCCAGGTTGAAACGCGCCACGATCTCGGGCGGCGGCACCGTGACCACGTACTTCAGGTAATCTTCCACGATAGGCTTGGGCCGATCCGTGGGCAGCGCTGGCGGATTGTAGGGCGAGAGCTGTGCCGGTGTGGCCCAGCCGGGCGGGAAACAGTCCGGAATCGTGTTGCGCTGCTGATTCGCGGGTTGTCCTCCGGCGGGCGTTGCTGATGTGTTGCCGGCCGTGTTGCTGACCGTGGTCGCCGCCGGTTGCTGCGTCGGCGAGGTCCATGGACACGGCACCATGGCGGGCCGTTCGCGCGGCGCGGAAGCCAGCGTAACGGTGGCCGCTGTACCGGGCACATCGTTCCAGTTCAGGATCGAGTTGAACACCATGTTGAACTCGCCATGGTTCTGCCAGCGATAGATGGGATTGTTGGCGAACATCAGCACGCGGCCTTTGCCGTTGTGTGCGCGCGGCACATCCACGGCAAACGCGCGCCCGCGGATGTTGTCGGCGCCCACCATGAGTCCGCTCAACACAGCAGAATCGCCGCCCACGTACTGAGCCAGCACGCGATCCTGGTCGGCGATGCCGACCCGGAAGACCTGCGCGCCCTGACCGAACTTGATGGGGAATTGCTTCTTGTCATAGCCGTAGAACACGGGGTGATTGGGACGCGTGATCTCGGCTTTGATCAGCGGCTTCTGTGCGTTGACACCGGCGGGCGTTTCCGTATCCACCGTGCGCGCAAACCCGAACTCGATGGGGAAGCGCACCGCGCCCAGTGTGGCGATCAACGTGCCGCCGCGCTCCAGGAACTGCTCGAAGGCCGTAACACCAGCCTGACCGAAGCCGCCCGTCATGTCATCGGTTTCACCGTACATGCCCAGGAACTGGAGCTTGTCGGTCTTCTTGTACGGCTGTGCGCGCTGCGCCGGCGCCTGCAACACATTGGAGCGCGTGATGGATTGCGCAGCCATCACGATGACATCGTATTCGCCCTTCAAATTGCCGCGCGCCACGCGCTCCTTGTAAATCAGATCGAACGGGATGCCGAACTTGTCGAAGGCGTGACGATACCAGCCTAACTCCTGTGTGCCGCTCCACTGTGTATAAATGGCCACCCGCGGGAGGTCACCGTCGTGCGTGGGCACGGTCGGCACTGCGTTCAGCGCGGCGGCGGTCAGTCCCAGAGAATCGGCAACCGTGCGCGCTTCCTGGAGCGCAGCAGCGGGCGCATTGATGATGAACGAACCGGCCGGGAAGGTGACGCCTTCAGCGGTGAACGACTGCTCCGCCACTTTCATGGGCAGACTCTTCAAGCGGTAGCGGAACGTGATCATGTTCGTGGAGCCGAGATGCGCCACGGCCAGCCCCGCCGTGCCCGTGCCCGTGACATTACCGCGCCAAACCGCCTTGTCGACCGCGGTCGTGCGCGCGTCCAGGATCGCCTTGTCCTTGATCTCGCGCACATCCACATCGAACGCATAGCCCATGCTCCAGCCACTGTCGTCATACGTGCGCAACGCAGCATCCGGATAGTCCTGCCGCTCGAGCAGGTTCTTGGCCAACCGGCCGTACGGCTGATCCAGCTTGATCACATACGATCCGGCCGGCAGCGTATCGGCACCGATCGTGATGCTGGCGGCCAGCGTGCCGATCTCGATACCCTGCGCGCGCATGACGTTGATCAGGTTGACCACACGCGTCATCTCGCGCTGCACGGGGAACACGTAGCCGTAAGGCGCGCGCGTGCGGCCCGCTTCGATCGAGTTCCTGGTCTTCACGTAAAAGTTCTCCAGCACCAGGCTGGGGAACATCGAAGTGAGTTGCAGCGAGGAAAGCACGCCCGTCTGCATATAGTTGGTGTTGTTGCGCCGCGTGAAGTGCTGAACCGCATTGGGCGGCACGGCCATGCCGCGGTACCACTCGCGGTCCTGGCCGCCACCGCGACCGGTCGGCACGCCGCCCGCACGTCCCGGGTTGGCAGCCGCAGGCGGTGTAGCAGGAGGTGCACCCGCGCGGCCCGCGGTTGCACTGTCGCCCGCCGCACCACCTCGCCCGCCGCCTGCGCCGCGGCCACGACCGCGTCCACCCCCTTCACCCGCGCCACGACCTGCACCTGCGGCGCGTCCCGCCGCGGAATCCGGAGCAGCCGCGACCACGGGCGGCCTGGGATTGCGGAACAACTCGAGCGAATCCGCCGGCGTGTCTCGCCCGGATTGCGTCTCGTACATCTTCATCATGCCG
>JBOHRF010000542.1:0-3317 GCA_050732575.1 Longimicrobiales bacterium | reverse complement strand
GGTATGTGTTCGTCGAGCGGAACGGCCGTATCGAGCGGACCGGGATCCGGTTCAAGGACGACAAGCACCTGATGCAGGTCATCGACCGGATCGTGGCCGCCGTGGGCCGCCGGATCGACGACTCGAGCCCGATGGTCGACGCCCGGCTGGCGGACGGCTCGCGCGTGAACGCCATCATCCCGCCGCTGGCCATTGACGGGCCGTCGCTCTCGATCCGGCGTTTCGGGCGCAAGGTGCTCAGCAACGAGGAGCTGCTGCGCAACCAGACGCTCACCCCGCAGATGCTGGAATTTCTGAGCGCCTGCGTCGAGGCGCGCCTCAACATCGTGATTTCCGGGGGCACCGGCTCAGGCAAGACCACGTTTCTGAACGCCATGTCCCGGTTCATTCCCGAGCACGAGCGCGTCATCACCATCGAGGACACGGCCGAGCTGCAGATCCAGTTGGAGGACGTGGTGCGGATGGAGACCCGGCCGCCGAACATCGAGGGAAAAGGCGCCATCCCCTGCCGGCAGTTGCTGATCACGGCGCTCCGCATGCGTCCGGACCGCATCCTGCTGGGAGAGGCGCGCGGCGGCGAGGCGCTGGACATGCTGCAGGCGATGGGCACCGGCGTCGAAGGCTCGATGACCACCGTGCACGCCAACAGCCCGCTCGACGCCTTCAGCCGCCTGGAAACCATGGTCATGATGGCCAAGCTCGATCTCCCCAGCCGCTTTATCCGCCAGCAGATGGCCTCGGTCATCCAACTGGTGGTGCAGACGGCCCGCCTCAGCGATGGCACCCGAAAGGTAGTCAGCATCGCTGAAGTGCTGGGGCTCGAACAAACGGACATCCTGGTTCAGGACATCTTTGTTTTCGAGCGCACCGGAGTCGGCGATCACGGGCGCGTGCTGGGCAAATTCCACGGGTCGGGCGTTCGCCCCCGCTGCCTGGAACGGCTGCGCCTCTCCGGTGTGCACCTGTCACCCAAAATCTTCGACGAAGTCACCGTGATTCAATAGCAGGCGAACCCGCCCCGCCGGGCCCAATGTCACCTGGCGCTCTAGCTACTTTCCGGCGCAAAAATCGGTGTTTCGAACAAGGCGCGTCGTGCCGGAGGGGGGCCACCCCCCTGCATGTTCATTGACTTTCCCTCGGTTCCCGATTTTCATGGCCGAAGCTCTCCGCAAGCTTCTATCCCGTGTTCCTCTGTGCCAGGAACCGGCCGATGTTGATCAGGTTATCGGCGATGACGCCGAACCCAACCCAGCGTTGCATGCCTTCGTCGCCGTGATAACGACAGCGGGTCAGTCCGTGGCGCCGTTTCAGGACGCTGATGCGGCCTTCCGATCCGGTCCTCCATTTCTGTCCTTTGCGGAACCAGCGCTTCTTGTGCAGTTGCCGTCGCTCCGCACTCTTGGTATTCCGACTGGGGACCGAGACCCGCTGCACTCCCATCTCTTGCACGTCCCGTTCATTTTTGGCCGAGTAGAAACCCGCGTCGGCGGCCACCAAGTCCGGAACCCGCCCCAGTTGCTGTTGATGCGCTTCGACCGCCGCCACCAACAGATCGGAGTCACTGGGCCGCTCCGCATAGACCTGGTAATCGGTGATGATCTGGTTTTCCGCTTCTTGAATCTTGACCATCTTGCCGAACTCGGTCGGCTTGCTGGCCTTGCCTTTGCGGATCACTTCGGTGGTCGGTTCGAACAGGCTGACCAGCTTGTTTGCCACGTGTGTGTTGCCATCCTGCACGCGGGCTTTCGTCTGCCGGATCACCTGCTGGACCCGCGGCACCATCGTCTCCAACTGTTGCCGCAACCTCTGCAACGCTGCTCGCTGTTTGCCTCCCACCCGTTTCACGCCGCTGGCGATCTCCTGCTGAAACCGCTGCGCCTGGTTCACCACCTGCCGGGTGTTCCGCAACAATCGCCGGTAGCCCTGTTTCATCTTCTCTTCCCACTGCGCTCCCTTGCTGCGGCTGGCCCGCGCGATCTCCATCACCCGGTGTCCCACACTGCGCATCCGGTCCCGCAAGCGGGTACCCACCTCGCCGGTGATCGCCGTGATCTTCTTCATCGTCCGCGTCAACACCCGCGCGCCATCCCCCAGTAAGCTGCTGTCGGTCGGATAGTGAATGTTGGTCTCCACCACCGTCGTGTCCACCCGCATCTTCCTCCCCGGCACCACCTTCTTCTGTCGGGCCATCCCCACGACGCGCTCATGCATCTGCCGAACCACGTCCGGACCCAGCGCTTGCACCAGCCGCCCCATCGTCTTGGCGTCCGGCACTTTCGCCGCGCCGATCCGCACGAATTCCCGGTACACCACGTTGGCCCGCACCTCGCGCTCGGTCTCCTCAAAACTCCAGTTGCGCACATGCTTGAGCACCGCCAACCGCAGCGTGACTTCGGCCGGCGTCTGCGGCCGCCCGCGGCGCCGGCTCTCGGCGTGCCGCTGCCCCTGCGCTTCGTACACGCTCTCCAGCAGCGCCTCGTCCTCCAGCAATTGGTCCGCCTGCTTCATCCACGGCTCCATCCACTGGCGCGCCTCGTCGGCGAAAAATCCTCCCCACAGGGGGGGCTGCTCCTGCCGTAGCCGGATCATGGTCGCTCCTCGTTACAAAACATAACATATCACTTATGTTCTAGAAAGTCAAGCGGCCAATCCCCGCCCGCAAGTGCACGCTTCGGCACCTCGTCGCCCCTGCGACCCGCGCCAATATCCCCTCCGCGGCTCCCTTTTTGCGCCGGAAAGTAGCTAGCCCGACTTTCGCAAAACCGGAGGTCGTTTTTCTCATTCGAAATGCCTCAGGCTTAGGCCCGACGCACTCAATCACATAGATGAAAGAAGTGTAGGCATCCAACGCCCGACTTCGAGAGTCTGGACTGCCTTGCGCTGCTCGGCGCTCAACTCCGGCGCAAGCAGCACCGTCGCACGGCGACCACGCTTCTTGGTGCGCACGCGCACCAAAGTGGCTTTCACCTCGGAGAGTGTCTTCAGCATGCTCCTTGCCGATTTCCGGGTCCCGAGCGTCAGGCGAACCAAGCTGACCAACGCCAAGCCGATTACCGTGGCGAACGTGTGCAGCCGCAACGAACTGTCGGCCCATTGGTGCGAAGGACCCCAGGATACCACCCCGCCCTTCTTGGCCCGACGGAACAGTTCCTCCACGTTCCACTGGCCCCGGAAAGCGTGCACCATTCGGCCGGTGCTCCAGACATGACGGCCGGTACACAACACGCGCCGGCCGAGGCGCGTGCGCTCCAGCAGGCGCCGTCGTGCCGGATCGACGTGCCAGTGGAGCGCCACCTGCCCACGACTCTCTTTCATCG
>JBOHRF010000541.1:0-3328 GCA_050732575.1 Longimicrobiales bacterium | reverse complement strand
CTGCTGCAACGCGTTGTAATCGGCCAGTACCAACGGCAATGCGGGTGTGGCGACCAGTTCAACGTTGACGTGCGCGGGCACATCGGTCTGGGCCAGCGAGGCCATCAGTTCGGCCAGGTCAATGGCCGTGCGCGGCCCAGTAGCGGGACGGCCCAGCATGCTGAACTCGCGGGCCAGCTGCTCGAGTCGAGCGGTTTCTTCATGGATCACGCGCAACGGCTCAATCGTAATGGGATGGGTTGGCACCGCGTCCTGCAATCGGTGCGCGGCCAGGCGCAGTGGCGTGAGAGGGTTCTTCATTTCATGCGCAATGCGTCTTGCCATTTCACCCCAGGCACGGATGCGTTCCTGCTGCAGTGCACGTTCCCGGCTGGCTAGCAAGTCAATGGACGCGCGACGCAGCGACTGGCGAAGCGCCTGCACCTCGCGGACCTCGCCTGACTCGGCCGGTGTTGGAAGAGGGAGCGGCTGGTCATGCGCAATGAGATCGGTCCAATCGGCCAGCTCATGTATGGGATGTGAAAGCTGGCGGGCCAATCGGCGGCTGCTGAGCAGTGCAACAACGATTAGCAGGAACGTCATCAGGAGTAGGGCGACAGGCAGGGCAGCCACAATGCGGGCGCCGAGGAAGCTCCAGCGCCCTGCCTGAGTGAGTGATGTGGTCAGTTCAATGCGATGTTGTTCGAGCGCGCGCGCCAGCGCCGAGTCGTGGCGGGCCGCCGATTCGGCGGCATCGATGAGTGCACTGCCGGAATGGGCGACTTCGGCCCAGGGACCGAGCGTGCCGAGCCAGCCGAGAGCGCCGCGGCCAACGGAGGCCGCGACCGCCAGTACGACCAGGGACGGGATCAGAGCCAGGCCAATGAGCCAGAAGAAGAGCCGACGCTCGAGGGTTCGACGCCGCAGGATACGCATCGGGGCGAGATTCTTCTTGACAATCATTCGCGGGAGTGCTCAATGTCGAAAGGTACGTCCCCCGGATGTCCAGGCAAGCAGAACCCCCCAGCCGTATGTCACCGTCGCTCGTGGTTCTGATGGAGGGAAGCCTTGATCTTGCCCAATGTACGGGCCTCGTTTGGACGCCCTGAAGCCAGCTTCATCGTCTGGCTGCTGACGCGCGGATCGGAGCACGAACGCGACCAGGCCGAGGAACGCCTGCGCACCGAAGGCTTTGATTCCATACTCGACGATCCGCGCACCCAGAACGCCTTGCTGGCGCATGGCGGCTTCAGCTCCGCGCCGCAGCCGCTGGTTTTCTATGTGCTGGTTCGCCATGCGTTGCTGGAAGGCAGCATCACGGATCGCGTCATGGCCGACTACATTGCCGCGTTGCTCATCGAGTTTGGCCGCGGCCACCGTGCTTATCGCATCGCAGATGACGAGCTGCCCGAGTACTTCTATCTGCTGGATCTCATGGACGCCGCCGCTCATGCCACCGGTCACCGCCAGTTCCTGTTGCGGGCGCACCTGGGCGAATACGCACTGTGGCTGAGCGGCCTGTTTCCCGACTACATCACAGCCAGAGTGCAACGTCGGGGCGCACCCGGGCTGGGTTACTACGAAGAGCTGGGCGCCAGCGGCTATCGCAGCGCAGCCGACCATCGGGATGCCGAACGCAACGGTCTGCATCGCGTGTACCGCTCGTGCGCGGACGCATTCACGGCGCTGCGCGTGGCCTTGAACCGCGTTTCCGATCGTCATCTCTTCCCGCTGCGCGGCGATCCGGTCAATCGCCTGCTGCGTCAGACCGGCGATACGATCTGGAACTGAAACAGATAACGGATCCGTTTCATGGTCGCGCTGTCCATTTATCGGTTAGTCTGTCTCCCCATGTCATCACGCCCACTGTGGCTGTTCCTTGCGTGGTTTGCGGCAGCGACTCCGGTGGCTGCGCAAGCGCCTCTTTTCCTTTCCTCTGATCACTGGACCCGATCGGCCCTGCAGCGCCTGGCAATAACGGGTGCGGTGGATGTGGCTGCGGCCGGGCTCTCCTGGCCGGCCAGCCGCGCAGAGGTGGCCGACTGGCTGGCTGCAGCGCAGGAACGTGACGACCCGCGTGCCCACATGTTCCAACATCTGTTCGCGCGCGAGCATCGTCCGGAACGGCGGTTGTATTCGCGCTTTTCGCTAGGTGCGCAGACGCAATACGACCAGGTGCGCGCCGGCACCATGCTGGATGTGAACAACGGCTATGAGTATCCGGGCCCGGTGCTGGTGCCGGATGATCGCTCTGCGTTTTTGCTGGGCGAACTGCACGCCCGACTGTTCGGTCCTTTTGCGTTTGGGTTGCAGAGCACCGCGCGCGCCGATGACGTGCAGTTGGATGCTGGCTATCTGAGTGCGCGCATTGGTCCCGTGGACGCGTGGGCTGGCCGGCGCACGCTGGCATTTGGCAATGCGCCAGGTGAAAGCCTGGTGCTCAATGAGACGACCACCTTTGATGGCGCGGGTATTTCCGCACGCCGCGGCGTTCGTTTGCCGTTGGCCGGCCGGGTGTATCCGGAGCTGATGGTAGCACGGCTGCCGCGTAGCGGTACTGTGCTGCATCCCTGGTTTCACGCCATGCGCTTGACGGTTGCTCCTTCTTCCAGCTGGGCGATCGGCTTCAACCGCGCGGCCATTTTTGGCGGCGAGGGCCACATCAATGTCACGCCCGGTCGAGTGCTGCTGATGTTGGTGGGCTTACCGGATGTGGCGGGCAAGGACAGCGACTTCGAGAACCAGGTGGCATCCGTCGATTTCCTCTGGCGGACTCGGCTGGGCACCTGGCCGCTGGGCGTTCATGGCGAACTGGGCGCCGACGACAGCGGCTGGGCTTTTCTGCGCGTGCCTGGACTGGTGGCTGGTGTAGAAATTGGCGCGCTGCCTGCCCTCCCCGCGCTTGCACTGGGTGTCGAGTTCACACACATCGCAAGGCGCTGCTGCACGTATCCGCCGTGGTATCAACACGGCGCGTTGGCTGATGGCTGGACCGAGCGTGGCACATTGCTCGGTCATCCACTCGCGGGCGCTGGCTCTGAACTGGCTCTATACGGCCGGGCGGACCTGTCTCACGCGCCGCTGCTG
The DNA here is from genome assembly GCA_050732575.1 of Longimicrobiales bacterium. GTDB lineage: Bacteria > Gemmatimonadota > Gemmatimonadetes > Longimicrobiales > RSA9 > JBBDWZ01. The sequence goes on along the minus strand of JBOHRF010000541.1, from coordinate 262 downwards.
CTGGCTGGCCGTTTTTACGTGCGCGATCGAGCCGCCGAAAATCTGCTGGCACCGCTGCGCCTGGGCCGCAGCGTAGGTGGCCGATTTTCGCTTCTGGCCCCCTGGCGCCGAACCCAGTTCGAGCTGCGCGCCGATGTCGAGTTCGGCTCCCGCCGTTGGCAGACCTCGCACTTCAGTGCCGCGGCCAGCCTGTTTCTCTAGAGTACGCCCTTCGGGCGGGCGCACTTCGTGGGCGCGCTGAAGCGGGCGCGCGGCCCTGCGG
>JBOHRF010000540.1:0-3333 GCA_050732575.1 Longimicrobiales bacterium | reverse complement strand
CCCACAGGACGTGCAGAGCCTGCTCAAAGAAGGTCGTGACGCCTGGCTGGACCGGCAACTGCAACCAGCGCGCATTAACGACGCCGCGCTGGCAGCGCGCCTGGACAGTTTTGCCACCGTGCAAGCCGACATGACGGATCTGCTGAGCGATTTCCAGCGCGATCAGAGACAGCGTCGCGAGCTGGCGCAGCAGCGCAACATGCAGAACCTGACGGAACAGCAGCGGCAAGCGGTGCTGGACTCGGTGCGGCGCGCCGAAATGCAGAGCATGACGCCGGAAGAGCGGCGCGAGCGCCAGATGCGCAGCCCGCAATACCTGTTGTCCGAGCTGGTATCGGCCAAGCTGACGCGGGCTCTGTATTCGGAGCGGCAACTGGAAGAGATGATGACCGACTTCTGGTACAATCACTTCAACGTTTTCTTCGGCAAGGGAATCGATCGTTACCTGATTGGCGATTACGAGCGTAGCGCCATCCGGCCGCACGTATTTGGCAAATTCCGCGAGCTGCTGGAAGCCACGGCAAAACATCCGGCCATGTTGTTCTATCTCGACAATGCGACCAGTGTGGTTCCTGATTCCATGAATTCGAATGCACGCACACAACGCATTCAAGTGGAGCAGTTCCGTAGACTCTCAGCCCGGCAGCAGCAAGAATTCCTGCGGCGGCGCAACATCACGCGCGAGCAGCTGGAACAGTTCATGACCCAGAACGGTCCCAACCGTCAACGCGGTTTGAACGAGAACTATGCGCGCGAGCTCATGGAACTGCATACCCTGGGTGTGGACGGCGGCTACACGCAGAAGGATGTGGTCGAGGTGGCGCGTGCGTTTACCGGCTGGCAATTCACGCGGCCCGGCCCGCGCGGCAATCAGGACGTGGCGTTCGTGTTCCGCCCTCAGTTGCACGATCGCGGTGAAAAAACAGTGCTGGGCAGGAAGTTGCCCGCCGGACGCGGCCTCGAGGACGGGCGCGATGTGCTCGACCTGCTGGCCACCCATCCCGCCACCGCGAAATTCATCGCCACCAAGCTGGTCGAGCGCTTTGTCAGCGACCATCCGGATCCGGCCTTCGTGAGCGAGTTGGCCGGTGTTTTCCAGAAGAGCGGTGGTGATTTGCGTACGGTAACGCGCGCGCTCTTCACGTCGCCCCGGTTTTACGATAGCAAGGTGCAGCGGGCCAAGATCAAGACGCCCTTCGAGCTGGTGGCCAGTGCCATGCGGCTCACGAATGCGGACGTTGGTCTCACGCGCGCCACGGTGCAGACGCTGCGCTCACTCGGGCATCTGCCGTACTCAGAACCGGCGCCCACCGGCTTTCCAGCTGCGTCTGAGGACTGGGTCAATAGCGGAGCGATGCTCAACCGCATGAACTTTGGTCTGGCCCTGGCCGGCAATCGCCTGGATGGTGTGCGCATCAACTCGCCGGACCTGGTCGGGACCGGACAGAGCGCAGCCGCGGAGGCCTGGGTACCCGGCATGTTGCAGCGACTGCTGCCTGGTGTTGAGACGGCGAAACTGCAGAGTACAATTTTGAGCGAACTCCAGAAGCCGGTTGAGATTGCCACACAGCCGGCCGATGACAGGACCATGCGGCGCAATGCACCCAACGCGCCCGTGCGCGACCGCACCGCGCGAGCACTGGGTCTCGCATTGGGTTCACCGGAGTTCCAGAGGAAATAACACGTTAACGTTTTCGCTTTCGCTCACGTTCTCGGCTGTTCCGCGCCGTCGTGAGCGAAAACGAGAACGTGAGCGAGAACGTGAGAGGCATCATGGAACGTAGAGTGTTCGTGAAGAGTGGGGCGCTGGCGCTGCTGGCGCTGGGAATGCCGCCGGAGTTCATTACGCGCTCGTTGCTGGCCGAGACGCGCGCCGCGGCCCGCAAGAAGACGCTGATCTGCATCTTCCAGCGCGGCGCCGTTGATGGCCTGAACATGGTCGTGCCGTTCGGCGACAAATCGTATTTCTCAGATCGTCGCTCTATCGCGATTCAGGCGCCCGCGCGTGCCACTACGGGCGGCGCACTGGACCTGAACGGTTTCTTTGGCCTGCATCCGGCATTGCAGCCGCTACGCGATCTATACACGCGCAATGAGATGGCCATCGTGCACGCCGTAGGATCGCCCCATCCCACACGCTCGCACTTCGATGCCCAGGACTTCATGGAGACGGGCACGCCGGGCGTGAAATCCACACGTGATGGCTGGCTGAATCGCGTGCTGGCCGGCACGCCGCACGATTGCGCGGATTGCACGGGCCGAACGCTGGACAACCGGCAGGCCCATGCGGCCGATCACACGAGCGGCCAGCTGGCCATGGCCAGTGGCGTATCGGCACTGCGCGGCATTTCGTTGGGCGCAGAAACGCCCCGCGCGCTGCGCGGCAAATACCCCACCCTTTCCATTCCCGATCTGGACACCTTTGGTGTAGCCGGTGGCCGTGATGCATCGATGGAAAATGCGTTCACGCGCACTTACGGCACGGAAGCCGGCACGATCATTGGCAACGCTGCCGATGGTGCATTTGAGGCCATGCAGATCCTCAAGCGGGCCAACCTGACACAGTATCGACCGGCCAGCGGAGTCGAATATCCAGCCGGCGAATTCGGCCGTTCACTGCGTCAGATTGCGCAGCTCATCAAGGCCGGTGTAGGCGTCGAGATTGCCTTCGTGGACATCGGTGGCTGGGACACGCACCAGGCGCAGGGAGGCGATCAGGGTCAGCTGGCCAACCGTTTCCGGGAGCTCTCGCGCGGTATTCGTGCCCTTTATGATGACCTGGGTGACCGGATGGACGACGTGGTTCTGCTCACCATGTCCGAGTTTGGACGCACGGTCAGAGAAAATGGAACGGGTGGCACCGACCACGGCCATGCAACCTGCATGATGGTGATGGGCGGACCCGTAGCGGGTGGCAAGGTCTATGGCGAATGGCCGGGTCTGGCTCGCGAGCAGCTATACGAAGGTCGGGATCTGGCGGTCACAACGGATTTTCGTGATTTGTTCGCCGAGGTGGTGCAGAAGCATCTGGGGGCAAAAGAGCTCGGCAAAGTGTTCCCCGGATACGTGGTCAACCCGGAAAAATTCAGGGGCGTACTGGGCTGAGTTCAGGGACCTAATTCGCGCAGGAAGCCGTCAAGGATCTGGTTGAACTCTGACGGCTTCTCCATTTGTAGCCAGTGACCGGTACCCTCCATCACGACGGGCCTGAGCTGAGCGTCCACGCGATGCAGGCTGAACGGAAAGTCATTGAGCGGCGTCACCACGGCTAGCTTGGGACCCGAGTAGGCACGGATTGCTTGTGTCAGATTGGTGCGCTGGAGCGCGCGCAAC
>JBOHRF010000539.1:0-3350 GCA_050732575.1 Longimicrobiales bacterium | reverse complement strand
GCCCACGCGTGCGATTTCGAGCAGCACATCACGCACGCGGCCACGTGTGATTTCGGCCAGAGCAGTGGCCAGGGCAGCGCGGGCGTGCGCAGGCAACATTGCCCTGGACGCAATCTGCATGCGGATCGGTCTCCGCATTTTGAGTGCGGCCGCCCAGACCAGCAGGGTGGCCGCCAGTGGTGATGCGAAAAGAAGCATGGGCGCGGCCTGGGCACCGGCCAGGGCGCCGACCGAAGCCACGGCCAGGACCATAACGATGAAGGCAACGGGCAGCGCACGATACCATTGTTCGACCGCCAGCGCGCGCGCGGAAATGCCGTGCTCGGCCAGCACGCGGGCGGCGTGCAAGGCCAGTGGCCTGGGCAGTTGTGCCATGGGCCGGCGCCCGTTCAAAACTTCTTCCATGGCCATGTCATAGCGCACACTGCCTGCCCAATCGCGCACGCGTGCGGCCATTTCGATGCGCTGGCGCAGTTCCGTGCTCGGTAGCAGGAACAGGAGCGTGCTGTCCTTGCCATCATCAGCACAGGAAGCGCAGACACCGGTACCGAACAGGTCGGTGGCGCCGCACAGGGCACACTCTACTTTGCCGCTCATGCGGTCACCTTTTCACCCAGAGCGCGCAGCGTTTCTCTGGCACTCGCTGTCCAGCCATCATTCTCGTGATAGAGTTCCAGGAATCGTTTCAGGTTTGCGCGCGCGCGCTCGGGCTGGTTGGTACGATACTGGGCAATGCCCGCGTGATAGAGCGCCATGTAATTAGTAGGCTCGTAACGGAGCACCAGCTGCATGATGGGACCGGCTGCTTCATCATCGCCCATGTCCGCCACTGGGTGTCCTTCATTGAACACGATGTGGGCGGCATGGCCGCGCTGCTCTGCCGGCAGCGCATCGATCAGGAGTGCCGCGCGCTCGATCTTGCCGGCCAGTGCCAGACAGGCCGCGGCCAGGGACTGACTCTGGGCATCGCTTGCGGGTGGATTCTGCGCCAGTGTGACTTCCACTTCCACCGGGTTGCAATGCGGTCGCACGCGCTCGTACCACGACGGTGATGCGGGCGCGGCCTCACCTGGCCCTACCGGTATAGCGGGTGGTCTGAGAGGCGCGGGCATTACCGCGACCGGGGGTTCGGCACGCCTGGTCTGGTAGAGCAACACGCCGGCGATGGCGACGTATCCCCACCCCAGGATGTATAAAAGCCGCATAGCTGTCTCACTTTGAACCCGACTGTAAAGAAATAGGACGTCGAGTTAGTGGTTTTGTGACAGCGGGAAGCGTGCGGGCGGGAGAGGACGATATCGAATGTGTTGCCTCAGAACAGCCGGGTCAAGGTATAGATGGTCAGGCCGGCCAGGCCCCCGACCAGAGTGCCGTTAATGCGAATGAATTGCAGGTCACGGCCGACGGCCAGCTCAATGCGTCGCGACGTAGCTTCCCGGTCCCAGCTGCTCACCGTATCGGAAATCAGGCCGGCCACGTCATCCCGGAATCGGTCGACCAGGTGGGCCGCTACTTCCACGATCCAGTTGTCGATTTTAGTTAGCAGTTCCGGATCGTTTTTCACGGCTTCGCCAAAAGAGACCAGTCCGCGCGATATGGCTTCCAGTGCGGGCGCTTCCTGTGCTTCGGCCTGACGTACCAGGGCCGTGCGTGCATCGTCCCACAAATTGCTCGAGAAGGTGCGCACGGCTTTGCGATCGAGCAATTCTCGCTTGATGGATTCCGCGCGCGCAATCACATCGGGCGCGGTTTGCAGGCGATAGATGAAGTCTTTGAGTGCCACATCAAAGCGCTCGCGCAGCGGATGGTCACTATCGTCGCGGATCTGCTGCAACGTGCGATCGATCGAGCTGACTACCTTGGCCGTGATCTTGTCGTCGACCTGTTCGGGCACCCACCACGGGCTTTCCTGGTCGATACGCTCGCGGATGAAGTCACGGTTGTTGGTAACCGCGCGCGAGACCAGGCGGATCACTTCATCGAACAATTCCTGATGCCGGTTATCCTCGGTCAGCAGGGACAGCGCCTTGGCCAGCAGCGGCGCTACCGGCGTCTTTTCAATCTTCTCGTGTACGCTCTCTTCGATCAGCTCTTCGATGGTCTCTTCGCGCGTGGCGCGCGCCGCCGCCGCCAGTGCTATGGCTGCCTGGCGCGCCACCAGTTGCGCGTTTTCACCCTGCGTCAGCCAATCGGCAAGGTGCACGGACACACGCGCCGAGCGCAGCTTGCCCGCAACGACATCGGCCGACAGAAAATGGCGCTGCACGAAGCCGCCCATGCTGCGTCCAACCTGGTCCTTGCGGTTGGGTACGATGGCCGTGTGCGGGATGGGAATGCCAAGCGGATGACGGAACAGCGCGGTCACAGCAAACCAGTCGGCCAGGCCACCGATGAGTGAGGCCTCCGCCGTGGCGCGTACATAGCCTATCCACGGGTAGCTTGGCTCCAATAACAGCGTAGCCACGAATACCACCAGCGCCAACCCGAGCATGCCGGTCGCAATGCGCTGCATGCGCCGCAGGCGCGCCAGCCGCGCCGCGTCATCCAGGGGCGGCCGAACGCCGCTCGCTACCATCGGAGTCGATACCATGCCCTCTACAGCACTATGTTCACGTTCTCGTTCTCGTTCACGTTTTCGCTCACGGCCGTTCTCAAAACGACCGTTAGCACTAACAAAAACGACAACGTGTTAACGGATGTTCCAGTCGTACTTTCTTACCCTCTTACGATTCTTCTTACGGTTTTCCTTACGGTTTCCTTCCGGGTCTTCTACGTCTCGCGCGCCACCGCAAAGCGATACCCGAAACGCGTGCCCAGGATGGCGCACATGATCTGCACGGTGATGATGTTGACGGTGAGCGGCGCACTCAATTGAGTCCAGCGGAAATCCGGAAAGAACATGGAGACTACGGCATTGAGAATCGCCCAGGCCAGGAGCGATGTGAGCGCGATCAGGATGCCGTGCAGAATGGGCGCCAGCCCGGTCAGCAAACCGACAAACGTGCCGCCCAACGCAAAGCCGACGGCCACGGCCAGTGTGATCCAGCCGCTACCCGGCGTCTCTGGATCGAGCACGCCAAATCCAATCAATGCGAACAGGCAAAGCGATGTGCTGGCAATCGCGATCAGCCAGCCGGTCAATACGTAGCCGATCCGAACGTTACGCAGGTGCTCAGTGTGCATGGGTGTGATCCGTCTTGGCTCAGATCAGCTCGAGCGCCAACTGCTGCTCGATGAAACTGCGCCGGTGATGTGGCGATAGTCCGCCCAGGTTGATGGCCAGCCTGTGATCCGCGGTAGCATAACCCACGTTGTGGTCCCAGCCGTACATCGGGTAACGCGGCGCCAGT
>JBOHRF010000538.1:0-3351 GCA_050732575.1 Longimicrobiales bacterium | reverse complement strand
TCGAGACCGGCACGCCCGCGGTTCCGGTCGCGGTGAACGTCACCGTGAGGCCAGGAGCCGTGGCCGTCAATGTATTCTCACCGGGCAGCGGACCCATGAACCAGCCGCCCGCCGTGGCCAGCCCGTTTGCATCGGTCGTTTGCTGTGAACCGACCACGCTGCCTCCGCCCGTTGCCACCGTAAACGTGACCACCACGCCCGGCACGCCCAGGCCGGCGCCATTGCGCACGGCTACTCTCGGCGCAATCGGGACCAGCTGGTTAACCGGCGCCTGTTGGTTGTTCCCGGCGATGATCACCATCTGCGCTCCCGTGGGCGCCGTGGCCGTGGCCGTGAACACGATCGGATTATTGGCCACACCGCTCTCTTCCACGCGCGCAGACAGCGTCTGTGTGCCTGCGGCCGGACCCAGGATCCAACTGCCCACCGTGGCAATGCCCTGCGCATTGGTAGTCACCAAACTGCCCGTCGCCTGCCCGCTTCCCGAAAGCACGGTGAAGCTCACCGTTACACCCGCTACCAGGTTGTTGAATGCATCGACTACACGCACACTCGGGGAAATCGGTACCGCCGCGCTCGCGGGACCGGTCTGGTTGTTGCCCGCCACCAGGGCCACGCTCGCCGCGCGCGCCGCCGTGCCCGTCGCAATAATCGTGGTCGATACGCTGGCGCTCACCCTCGCCGTCAGCACGTTCTGACCGGCCGTGTTCCCCAGCGTCCAGCGCGTACTCGCAAGGCCGTCTTCGTTCGTGACCGCGCTCGCTGGACTCACCGTGCCGCCCTGCGCCGCACTGAACGTCACCGTCACTCCCGGCAGCGGCTGATTGTCACTGCCCAACACCCGCACTGCCACCGGCGTCGGCAGCTGCGCGCCCGCAGGTCCGCTCGGCGCCGTGCTCGACACCGCCTCGACTCTGGCCGCCTCCAGTAATTCGTTGATCCCTGTCTCGCCGCAGCCGGCGAGAACGATGGTTGACAGCCCCGCCAGCACGCGCGCCGCGCGCCGCCGAGCCAACTTACCCCCGAATATCGCGCTCACGTTGTATTGCCCCATCGTTAAAGCCATTATGACGGTTTCTTAATGATCGGCACTGCCCAAATGCAGACCGACGTAATCGCGCCGCCTATCTACCGGCGCACACTCCCATTTGTTCGGCCCACCGTGAGAAACATCTGTTGTCGCTGCGCCACTTCACACTACGCGTCGTCGACGGATACCCTGAACTCGCGCGCTGCGTCACAGGCGCGGCGCGGCATGCACATTTCGTGCGCCGGGCGCGCGCCCTTGCTGCAACGATTGTTGGAGTGCGCGCGCGTGCGCCGAACATCAACGGTCACCAGGAAGCTAGACCGGGCGAGTCACGTTGACGTCACTCGGTGGTGCGGGTCGCAGTGACGGGACTGTGACCAACAATGGCAAGGCAGTCGGCGCTGCGCGGGTGCCTTGAAGGCGCGAGTGACGCGGAGGGCGTGCGTTTAGGTTTTCAAATCCGCGCGCAGGTCGAACACTTTCTCCTCGATGTACGAGTGCACGCGCACCTCATTGCCTCGCACGTACGAACGAATGGTCCGACCCAGAACGATGTCGAACTCGACCTCGAGGTCGGTGAGTGCGACCTCGACTGACTCATCTGCGTTGACGGTGAGGATGCGCGCATAGGTCGAGTATCCTTCCTTCCAGACGCGCAACATGACTCGACCGCGGACCGGTGCAATTCGGAAGTTGCCGGCGTCGTCGGTCATTACCGCGCCGTGATTTCATCGCCACACGCAGTTGCGATACCAACCGCGGCCAGCAGCAACAGAACGCGCTTCATGGTAGCCTCCCGGGCGCGACATTCGTATCGGGTCGCAAATCCGCTCGCAGATCGAACACCTGTGTGCCGTAATATGAGCTCACCCATACTTCGTACATCGCACCTGCTTGCAAATACGCCTGAGCGGTTGCCAGCTCGACGTTTTCTTCTTTCGAATTGGCCAGGAGGGTGCCGCCGGAAGTCGTAATCAAACCATCGAGCGGCGGTCCACCACTCCAGGTGATCGAGATGAAGAGCGTGCCGGAAGCCGAGGGTGTGAGGCGAAGGCGTCGGCACGGCGCGCTGGCGTCCCAATGGACGGGATCACAACGGCCACCCCCTCGTCGGCCAGCACTTTGCCCGACACCACGTAAGTCGGTGCCGGCGTACCCACGGCCGTAGGCTGCCAATTGTCGCATCCCGCCACTACCGCAGCCGCCGCCAGCAACGTGCAGGTCCGCTTCATATTCGCCTCCGTCCAAATTTCTACGACCAGAATAGACGGCGACTCTCCCCCAGGACTCCCCCATGAGTTTCCGGGGTCAGAAGCAGGTCAGCCGAACGTCCTTCCCGAACGCTTTCGCTTTCGTTTTCGCTTTTCGGCCGTTCTTGACCGTTGACGGCCGAAATCGAAAGCGTGAACGGAAGGGTGGTCCAGAGCGAGTGGAACGCGCCGTCCTGGTGGAATGCCAACAAAAGGCTGGTGCAGTAGTTGCCGCACGCGCGTCCACCTTGCAACCCCCGAAACAGGTGGATGCCTCATGCGTAAGCGAATTGGCCTTCCGATCGCGCTTCTGGCCAGTGTCCTGCTTGGCTCCGTACCGGCATCGGCGCAGAGGGCACCCATGCCGGCCGGCTCACCGGCCGACCCGGACCTGCGCCAGGCGATGCGGAAGTTGTGGGCGGACCATGTCATCTGGACGCGGCTTTACATCCTATCGGTGATTGCTGGTCTGCCGGATGCACCCGCAGCCCTGAACCGGCTCATGAAGAATCAGGAGGAAATCGGCAATGCGATCGTGCCTTATCATGGCGCGGCGGCGGGCCAGAAGCTCACCGATCTCTTGAAGCAGCACATCAGCATGGCTGGAGAATTGTTTGCGGCGGCCAAGGCGAGCGACGCGGCGCAGCTCAGTGCCGCGGACAAACGGTGGCATGACAATGCGGCGGAGATTGCCACGTTCCTGAGCAGTGCAAATCCCAACTGGACGCGCGCCGCCCTGCTCAGCATGCTCAATCAGCATCTGGCCCTGACCACGCAGGAAGCGACGGCCCGCCTGCAAAAGCGTTGGGATGACGATGTAGTCAAGTTCGATGAGATTTTTCAGCAGGCGCTCATGATGGCGGATGCGCTGACTAACGGCATTCTCAAGCAGCATCCGATGCCCATGCGCAAGTGAGCGCACGCACCGGCCGGTCGACCCGGCGGGCTGGTGCCGGTGGTGGAGGGCCGGCATCTTGTGACGTCCGAACCACCACCGATGCCGGGGTCGATCATGGGTATCCGCTCCGCCCGCGTAATCCTCCGTTGTGTAGTCGTCTGTTCATTCGTTCC
>JBOHRF010000537.1:0-3359 GCA_050732575.1 Longimicrobiales bacterium | reverse complement strand
AGCCCGGCCGGGGCGCCAAAACGGTGCTTTGAATGATCAGAATTTGGCTCGAGGCGTTTTCGGCGAACGTGTTGCGCCACAGCTAATTCGCTTGACAGCCGGAAAAGATGTTCCCTATTATTCAGGACCTCCCCGGCTGAACCCAATACCCAACAAAGCGAGCGTCGTTGTGCCCACGCTTTCCGGTCTGGATTCCGCCGCGATCCAGCTGCTGCGCGCAAAATTAGAGGCCATTCCCGACGTCGAATCGGTCGTCATCGATGAGACCCACGGTGTCATTCATCTATTGTGTGAACCGCAGGCCCCGGTCATGCCCATTCAGCGCATTGCCCATGATGCGCTGGGGACTCTGTCTCTCCACGAAGGCAGTGTTTCTCTCGAGCTGGTCATGCGGGCCTCGGGCGTACCTCGCCAACGTGTACGTTTCCTCTCTGCCGAACGCATGATGGATCCGGATCATCGGGTGCGCGTGCGCGTTGCCCTCGAGTGGCACGGTCAGATTTGCACCGGCGAGAGCATTGGTGAGAACGGTGAGTTCATTGAGCTGCGCACGGCCGCTCTGGCCGCGCTGAACGCGATTGAAAAAGTGGTTGGCGAGCCGCTGGGCGTGAAGGTCATTGGCGTCAAGCAGGTCCGTGCTTTTGATTCCGACTTAATGGTTGTTTCCATGCACCGCTCGAATTCCACACCCCAACGTTTGGTAGGCGCCGTGCCCGGTGGTCGTGATCCGCGCGAATCTGCCGCGATTGCCGTGCTCAATGGTCTCAACCGCACTCTGGGTAACTACTTGAACGTAGGCTGAAGCAACCTTCGCCTCGGGAACACCGCACCCGCCGTGCTGTAACTTTCTGTAGCAGATTCTCAGGCAACCCGCTGTTCGGCCCAACGCGCGGCGGCCATTCCAACCCCGCCGTCCTCGGATCTGGGGCAGTAAGTCGTGCTTCCAATGACTTACCGCACTCCGGCGGAGCCGGCTTCGTAGTTTCTTTCTGAGAGAGTTACAGGTTGTGATGCGAAGCAAGCGAACTCACACGATGCTCACATTGGGATTGATCGTGTTTCTGGCGTCGTCCATGACGCCACGGGCCGCGGTTGATCTGGAAGCAAATGGCTCTGCAGCGCTGGAGGTCGTGATGCTGGCGCCCGCAGCGATGCGCACCAGCACGTCTTCCATGCCGGCCGATGCCAACGAGCGAGTAGACCGCTGGATTGAGTTTCTGACGGGCAGGAATGCGGATAGGACGCGGCTCTGGTTGGAGCGGTCGGGCCGCTATGCCCCACACATCCGGGAACAGCTGCGTCTGCGCGGGATGCCAGAAGACCTGGTCTATCTGGCGTTCATTGAAAGTGGTTTTTCTCCCAAAGCGCATTCGAGTGCAGGCGCGGCCGGGATTTGGCAATTCATGGCGGAAACGGGTCGCCGATACGGGCTGGAGGTGAGCCGCTATCTGGATGAGCGGCGCGACCCGATCGAGTCGACGCGAGCCGCGTTATCCTACCTGCAGGAACTGCACGCTCGTTTCGGCAGTTGGCACCTGGCCGCCGCGGCCTACAACACGGGCGAAAACCGGGTTGAGCGCATCCTGCGCGAGCGAGTCGGGGGCAGGCGCGGCGATGATGCGCTGTTCTGGCGCATTGCACCTCATCTGCCGCGCGAAACGCGTGACTATGTGCCTCTCATGCTGGCGGCGCAGCAAATCGCAAAATCGCCGGAGAGCTTTGGATTTGATGGAATTCGTTATCAGGAGCCACTGGCTTTCGACACGGCGTGGGTGCCGGCGCAGGTCACTCTGGAGCTGGTAGCGCGGGCGGCGCAGGTAGCGACCACTTCGATTGAAGATCTGAATCCGCAGCTACATCGGGGCGTGACGCCGCCCAACCGAGCGTGGCCGGTCCGTTTGCCGGTCGGCACGTTGGATAGGTTTGCAGCCCACTTCAACACGCTGTACCACAGTGAGCGTACGAAATTGACACGCGATCGGGTGGCAGGTCTTCAGACGGACGCGACGAGCCAACCTTCATCCAGCCGATATCACACGGTGCGTAGAGGTGAGAACGTCACGGTAATCGCGCGTCGCTACGGCCTGAGCATGCGCCGGCTTCTATCGCTCAACGCTCTGCGCATGAGCAGCCGCATTTACCCAGGGCAGCGCCTGCGTTTGCGGTAAGTTCGTTACTGTCCTCCGCTCAGCACGGACTGCGCATAGCCGTTGGCCGGGTTACGGCCGGCTTTGCGAATTTCGTCCACGCGCGACGGGCCGCGATTGTAGGCGGTAAGCGCGAGATTGAGGTCGCCCTTGTAGTAGGTCAACATTTCACGCAGAAAACGGAAGCCAATCCGCAGATTGGTTTCCCGATCGAAGAGATCTGATGAATTCACCGTAGGATCGAGGATCTTGGCGGTAGCCGGCATGACCTGGGTGAGGCCAATGGCGCCCTTGTGGCTGACGGCCTCGCGCAGAAAGTCGCTCTCCACGCTGACCAGAGCAAAAGCGATCTTGGGATCGATGCCTTCGGACAACGAGATGTCGTAAATGGAAGCGGCCAGATCGGCCGGAATCTTGTAGCGGCGCGAATGTTCGATGATCGAGTTGAGGCGCCCGATTTCCATGCGCACCAGGGCCAGCTCTCCCTGGCGCGCCTTTAGCCGAACTTCAGTCCTGCGCAGTTTGTCGCGCAGCTGCAGACTGGTGGCCGCGGAATCAGGCCCGGACGCGAGCGTTGCGCCCACGGCAAAAGTGATGACGAGCGCGGCGACCTTGATGATGTGGCGGCGTACGGCGCCCCAGACGACGTGCAATGGACGCGCGAGCGGGCCCCTGCTTTCACGCTCCCACTGCCCGATGATCGCCGATGCCGGACCCGGCCCGAAGAGGCTGCGGCCGCGTACCGTGCTGGCACCGGATTCCCATTGCCAAACGCCACTGCGGCTGACGAGCCTTCGCTGGCTCAGCGCAGATTCGCTATGAGTCATCATGGGCAGTGTCCTCGGCACCCTCGCCTGCGCTGAATTGACCGGACCGGCCACCGCTTTTGTGCAACAGCCGAATCCCTTCCATGCGCATCCCCCGATCGATGGCCTTGAGCATGTCGTACGCTGCAAGCAACGCGACCGCCACGGCCGTGAGTGCTTCCATCTCTACGCCGGTCCGCGCCACTACGCGAGCCGTTGCTGTCACGTGCAGCGCGGGTAGCGCGCGATCGATTTCCACTTGCACGTCCACACTGCTCAGCGGTAGCGAGTGACACAGGGGAATCAACTCGGCGGTGCGCTTTGCTGCTTGGATGCCGGCCAGCTGCGCAACCATCATCGGATTGCCCTTAGTCAGTTCACCGGTTTCGAGCGCCTGTAACGCGTT
>JBOHRF010000536.1:0-3373 GCA_050732575.1 Longimicrobiales bacterium | reverse complement strand
GCTAGTGCTTCGACTCCGAAGTCTGTTTGACATCGTTTAAGGCTTTTTGCGCGCGTCGGACTTTGCGCAGAATCTTGTCCGCGGTAGCCGTCCAAACGAACGGTTTGGGATCTTGGTTTCGCCGCTCGAGGTACGCTGAGATGGCGGCAATCAGCTGGCCCACGCTGGTCACCGCCAGACGCTTCAGTTGGCGATTCTGCAACTCATTGAAGAGCAGTTCCACGAGATTGAGCCACGAGGCCGAAGTCGGCACGAAATGGAAGAAGACCCTGGGGTGCCGCTGTAGCCAGCGCTGAATGGCGTCGTGCTTGTGTGTGCCGTAGTTGTCGAGAATGACGTGAATATCCAGATCGTCGGGTACGCTTTGTTCGACCGTTTTGAGGAAGCGCAAGAATTCCTGGTGCCGATGGCGCGGCATGCAATCGTAGAGAACCTTCCCGGTAGCGACGTCCAGAGCAGCAAAGAGCGTAGTGGTGCCATGCCGTTCGTAATCGTGCGTCATCGTGCCCGCACGACCCTTCTTCATGGGCAAGCCCGGCTGGGTTCGGTTCAGCGCCTGGATCTGGCTCTTTTCGTCCAGCGAAAACACCACAGCGCGCTCGGGCGGATTCAGGTAGAGACCCACCACGTCGCGTAGCTTTTCGACGAAGAACGGATCGGTGGAGAGTTTGAAGTAATCCACCTGGTGCGGAGCGAGTCCATGCGCCTGCCACAGCCGCCACACGTGGGCCTGGCTCACCCCCGTCTGCTGCGCCATGAGCCGAGTGGTCCAGTGCGTTCCGCTGGGCGGCGCTTCCTGCTTGGTTCGCCGAATGATTTCGGCATCAAGCGCCGTGTTCCGCTTCGGGCGTCCCGAGCGCGGCCGATCCGACACGATCGCCGGCAACCCGCCTGCTTCGTAGCGATCGAGGCAGAAGGTCACGGTCGGACGCGAAACCCCCAACCGTTCGCACAACAGGTTTCCGGATTCGCCGCGGCTCGAACCGAGCACGATCTCGGCACGCTCCACCACGCGCCGCGGCGCCGTACGCGAGCGGGTCAACCTCTCAAGCTTTTTGCGATCGCGGCGGCGGAGCTGGATTTTACGAACGGGAAGCGGCATGAACAACAAGATACATTCGGCATCTTTATTATGCAAGAGATTTCTGTATCAGACCACTAGCCGAGGCTGGCCTATGTTGGGTTGGACTCAGCTCATATACTTGCCTTCATTTTGCCTTCTGCGATACTGCCCTGTTGCGGGACAGCCACTGCCATCGAGCACATGCAATTACGATTGTCGCAAGGGCCACGGTGACGTATGCGGGCGCACACGCCCGAGCCGCGCCGTCTCAATGCGCGGCGCTTCGAGCGGATGTCGCGTTAGCGTCGATCTGCGACTGTAATGCCACAGTGGCGATGGGGTTGATTCGGTTGTAAGGGACGCGCGACCGGAGAAACCGATTGCAGAGCACGCGCGCGGCAGCGCGGACCGGGCTCGGTCGGGCGGCTGCGCGCGCCGGGAAGTCGACCAAGCGACAATCAAGTATCGGCTCCGCGCGAGGCGCCAGCATCCAGGCCCATCTGAGGCGTATTCTGGCGTGCCATTCAATTGCAGCCGAGCCATCGCGACGGCGCAGCCGCGCCCGCGAGCGCAGTGAAGCGCACCCGCACGTCGCTCCCGGCACCCGACGGAATGTGCCCACGGCAGTGGCAGCGTGGCCGGTATAACGTTTTTGCCGAGGTCGTGGCGGCCAATTTCCACACGCGCGCACGGAGCGTCGTAGCTGCGGCATATTGCTGGGGCTTAAACGACACCTATCGGATTGGCGGCGGCGCACAATAGGGCGCCCCAAGCGCCTTAGGACGCGGTGCCTCTGCCGGCTCCTGGCGGTCGCCGTCCGATGAGCGTGTCCGGTGGGCGCGAGCGCTCGGGTACTACCGGCTTACCTAACAGACGCGGCGGTGGCAATGTATCGGGCACAATCGAATCCACGCGCGGCCGGCGTCGTTCGGGGGCCAGCGTATCCGGTCCAAACAACCTGCGGCGCAGCCGGCGCCACCAACCATCATCGTATTGGGGCAAGGTATCAGCGTGGGTGGGTAGTGTATCATAGACCACACCCAACGTGTCGCTCTGCGCGTACATGGGATCTGCGTAGCAAGTACCAAGGGGCGCCGTACCGGATATGAAGTATTCCGGAAAGGTCGTGCCTCCGGTCGTGCAGAACTCGCTCATCACATTGCCGTATTGATCGACCTGCCGCACCTCGATACCGGCGGGCGGCGTCCAGTCTGCGCCAGCCGCTCCGGTTCGTTTCATAATGCGTCCCCACAGCGGCGCGGCCAGCTCACCACCCGTCGCGCCACGCAATACGGTTTTACGTTGGTCGAAACCCAACCAGATCGTGCCCACCAGGTTCGGCGTGTAACCAACAAACCATATGTCCGCAGCATCATTGGTCGTTCCGGTCTTGCCCGCGGCAATACCCCGATAGCCCGCAGCGCGAACCGCACTCCCCGTTCCGCGTGTGACCACGCTCTTCAGGAGGTCCGTCAGCAGGAAAGCAACCGCCGGGTCCAGCGATGGCATCACCTGCGTCTCCTGATGCCATACAATGTTCCCGTCGCGATCCACCACTCTCGTGACCAGTCGGGGCTGAGGGTGTTGTCCAAGCGTGGCAAACGTCGCATACGCTGAAGTGAGCTCGAGCGGCGTCACTTCGGCGGCTCCCAGCACCACTGCAGGCACATGCGGAATGCGACCGCGCAGTCCAACCTGATGCGCCATTTCCACCACGCGGTCCAACCCTACCTCCATGGCCAGGCGAACCGTGGCCGCATTCTTTGAATAGGTCAGAGCATCGCGCATAGTCAGCGCACCGGCATACGCGTCATCATAGTTCTTGGGCTCCCATGAACGACGACGGTCCAGGGCAAGTCGCATGGGCGCATCCATCAGCTGATAGGTCGGCGGGTATCCCGCGGCCAGCGCCGCTGCATAGACGAACGGCTTGAACGCACTGCCCGGCTGGCGCATGGCCTGCGTGGCGCGGTTGAACTGCGAATCCTGAAAATCGCGGCCCCCAATCAGCGCCCGCACATCGCCCGTGCTTGCATCCATCAGCACAATGGCTGACTGCAAGTATTGCGTTGCCTGCTGCGCAATGGCCGTGTCCCGCTGCGCTACCGCGTACGTCGTGTGCACATAGTGGCCATACTCGCCCGACTCGATGGCCTGCAGTTGCAAACGCATTTCCGCTTCCGCTATCCCTTGCAGTCGTGGGTCCAGCGTAGTGTGGATCGTGTAGCCTTGCGTATACAGAGCATCACCCAGTTGCTCTTCCAGTTGGCGCCGCACCGCTTCCACGAAATACGGTGCACGCTCCTGCGC
>JBOHRF010000535.1:0-3378 GCA_050732575.1 Longimicrobiales bacterium | reverse complement strand
TGGTGTGCGACTCACTCTCGAGCCAGTTGGATGACGCGAGGGCGGAATCTAGCGGCTATCCACATTGTCCGCGCCTTCCTCGCCGTCGCCCGCGCCCTTCCGTTCCGCGCGCGCACCGGCCCATTGGCAGACGCTGCCTTCATGTAACGCCATATACACGTCATCACGGAGCTCGTTGGCTTCTTCCCGTGTGAGCGTGCGCACCAGGTCGCGAATGACGATGCGCAGCAACACGTTCTTTTGCCCGTGCTGCATACCGATGCGCGCACGTGCGTCGGGCGTGACGTTCTGGTAGGCGGTTTCCGCTATGACCTCGACGGACTCCAGGCTTTGCACACGTGTGCCCAACGCCTGACGCACGCAGTCGCCCAATTCTTCGGCGGAGCGCGTCATGTCTACAGCCAGGGAAAGGTCTCTACGGATGGGTGGCTGTTGCGATACGGGACGATACGCCTCGAGATCGAGCATCTGTGCCGCCACACGCGGGTCCGTGGAACGCAGCGCCCGAATGTCATCGAGCCGCTTGACCAGCATCAGCAAGCGATCCAGGCCGAGTCCCATGGCCAGACCGGAATACTTGCTGATCGGCAAGCCCGCTTCTTCCAGGATGGCAGGCAGGGCCAGGCCGCACTCGCCAATCTCGACCCAATGGCTGCCTTCGCGCACTTCGATCTCCAGGCCATCCAGTGTGTAGGGGTGTGCAACCGCGTTGCAGCGATGTTCTGCACCCGGCAGGAGTGCAGCAACTACAGTCGTGACCATCTCCTGCAACTGGGCGTGACCCAGCGGATGCGCGGCAATGCGCCAGACATCCAGCTGATGCGGCTCTCCGGTGTGCAGGCGATCGATCTGGTCGCGCCGATAAACCAGGCCCGGGCAAACGAGCAGCACATCGCGCGGCTGCTGCTGCGCGATCTGGCGCAGCAGACTCGGGATCATGGCCGACGTTTGGGTACGCAGCACGGTCGTTTCGCTCACGTAGCGCGTGTAGCGAGCGTCGCGCGCGGCACCATCGGCCGGGTAGTGCAGCCGGTCATAATTGTGTTCCAGCGGCACGACCGGGTGCGCGCGGTGTTCCTGAACCGCGCAATGCCAGCGTGTTCGCAGTGCGTGTGTGATGACGGCCACCACGCGCTGCAGCGCGTGTGGTCCCTGGGCGGGGTCGGTCAAATCGCGCAGCGTTACGGCGCGCAGGTACGCGTCGGGTGCAAGAATCAGGGGTTTCATGTTCGTTCTCTCCAGCGCATCTCAGGTTCGGTTTCATTGAGTCATGGCCACAAAAAAGCCCCCGAACGCGAGTCCGGGGGCTGGCCATGTGGCCTGCACAGAGAGAACGTCGCTGCGACCTACGGCCGCGCGCCTGCCTCCCTCGTCCCGGACCGGGTCGGGGGGTGCATAAATCGGCGATTGCAGGCGCGTGTGCTCATAGCTCTGAATATACCATGGGGCGACATGGACGGCGACGGTGACGGGGACTGCAGGGCGAGGGCGAGGAACGAATGGCTCGAACCAACGGGCTCCGCCTCGCGCTGGATGCAGTCGCCGTCACCGTCGCTGTTGCCCTTTGCGTTCGGCGTTTTGGCACGCGAAGTCGACATTGCGCGCGAGATTGCGGGCTTGGCGGATCCTGGAGCCGTACGGTAGATTGCCCTGGCGTGAAGGACGCATCCGGTCCGCGGAAAGGGTAGAAGCCCACCTCTCAGCATCAAGATTTTGCCACCTTCTTTCAGCCCGATGTGCGGACGGCGGGCGTTTCGATGAAAGAAGGTCACCATGTCGATCGATCACCCAGAAGCACCACGTCCGCTTCCCGACCGCCCGAACCTCCGCCATCTAAAAAACCAGGCCAAAGACTTGCTCGAGACTGGCGCCGCGGCGTCGATCACCGAAGCGCAGTTCAAGATTGCGCGTCTCTACGGGTTTGCGAGCTGGCCGAAGCTCAAGGCTCACATCGACTCCCTGGAAGAGATTGGGCAACTCAAGCGGGCTATCGACACCAACGACATCGATCGCGTCAAGACCCTGATGACGCGCAATCCCTCGCTGCACAGTGCACCACTTGGTTACGGTAAAGATGGGCCGCTCACGTGGGTGGCCGAATGCCGGGTCCCGTGGGAATCACCGAGCCGCGCGAGACTCGGCATGGCGACCTGGATGCTCGAGCACGGGTCGGACGTGCACCAGGGCGGCGACGGACCGCTGATGCGAGCGGCACTCAATGGGTATCGCATCCCGATGATGGAGCTTCTCGTGTCCCACGGCGCGGATGTGAATGCACTGTGGCACGGACATTTCCCGATCATCTTTGCCCCTTGCGAGTCATTGGATCCGGCCGCTCTCCAATGGCTGGTCGATCATGGCGCGAATCCAAACTGTCGAGACCATGGGTACACGATTGGCGGCCATCCATATCCAGGCACGGCTCTCGACTACGTCATCGCGTCGTATGCGCGATCTCCAGAACGGCTGAGCACGTGTATCGACATCCTTCTCGAGGCCGGTGGTACAACCAGGTACGACGCGCCCGGGGTCCTGGCTGTACTCCGCGGCCGGCTCGATAGTCTGACTGAGCAGATTGACGCTGATTCCGCACTCGTGAATCGCCGTTTCGACGAACTCGATTGCGGCATGAGCGGCGATCGCCGTCTTACCGTTCAGGGAGGAACGCTCTTACATGTAGCCGCGGAATACGGTCACCCCGCCGCGGTCGCTCTGCTGCTCGACCGTGGGGCGGACGTCAATGCGCGCGCAGCCGTCGATGAGGCGGGTGTCGGCGGGCACACCGCCATCTTCCATGCCGTGACACAATCCGACGATGGTGGCTTGCCAGTAACACAGCTGTTGCTCGAGCGCGGTGCAGACCTCGCCCTGCGCGTGAAGCTGCCGGGCGACTACGAGCGGCCCGATGAGATCGTTGAGTGCACGCCTTTGGGATATGCGCTGCTCTTTGGTGGCTCGCGTAAGAGGAGGACGGTAACTCTTCTGCGAAAACGAGGGGCTGTAGAGTAAGGGGTGGGCGCGGCACGGAACTGGGGTCCTCGCCGTCGCCCTTTTGGTTCTGCATTTTTCGCGTACATCAACTGGACAGGGCAGTCATGGATCGTCGTGAGCTACTCACTACGCTCGGGGGCCTGGGAATTGTCGCGGTGGACCCCACGCTGCGCGCTGGTGGCCGAGGCGCTGGAGCGGCGCGGCACGCGGCTCAGCGGCATCATCATGATGGGATTGGCACTTCCGCTGGGTGAGCTGCCCGCCGCAATGCGGACGGCGCTGGGTCTACCGACGTACACAGCCGCGGCGTTCGTCAATCGGAAGCTCGGGTCCGATCTGCAATCCGATCTGCGCACCGCGCTCAGTGCGGCCGAGCGCTGGGCAGGC
>JBOHRF010000534.1:0-3379 GCA_050732575.1 Longimicrobiales bacterium | reverse complement strand
CGCCTCGATGGCCCTGGGACGGTGAGCTACTCTTCTGGCAGAATGGCGGGCAGCTCCTCGGGAGCAGGAACAGGCACTTCCACCTTCACCGGTTCTGCCTCGGGCGGCGGCTCGTGTATGTGGGTTACCGTGAGAACAATGCGACGATTGGTTGCGTCCGACTCGGTCACGCGCAGATCCATTTGCTGGCCGGAGCGCAGGTGATCGGCCAGGTCGCCTTTCTGAATGGGCACGTGACTGCGGGGCACGAAGCCTTCAATGTCATTGCCCAGATCGACCACCACACCATCCTCGACCAGGCGAACCACGCGCCCCATGGCCTCGGTGTTGGGTGTGAACTGCTTGGTGATGTCTTCCCACGGATCGTCGGTGGTTTGTTTCAGGCCGAGCGAGATGCGTTTGTTCTCGGGGTCGACACCCAGCACCATGACCTCGACATCATCACTCTTGCGCACGACTTCTGAAGGGTGCTGAACGCGCTTGGTCCAGCTCATGTCAGAGATGTGGATGAGACCATCGATGCCGGGCTCGATTTCCACGAATGCGCCGAACGACGTGAGATTGCGCACCTTGCCGCTGACCCGCGTGCCGATCGGATATTTGACGGGCAGTGCCAGCCAGGGGTCCTCCTCGATCTGCTTCATGCCCAGTGAGATCTTCTCATCATCGCGATCGACTTTGAGCACGACCGCCTCTATCTCATCGCCAATGGCCACCAGCTTGGACGGGTGCTTGACGTTGCGCGTCCAGGACATCTCGCTGATGTGCACGAGCCCTTCAACGCCCTTCTCCAATTCGATGAAGGCGCCGTAGTTGGTAATGGAAACCACCTTGCCGCGCACACGCGCACCGACCGGGTACTTGCGCTCGATGTCCTTCCATGGATAGGGCAGCAGTTGTTTCAGACCGAGCGAGATGCGTTCGCGGTTCCAGTCGATGTCGAGCACCTTCACATCCAGCTCATCGCCAATGGCCACGATCTCGGACGGATGACCGACTCGCCCCCAGCTCATGTCCGTGATGTGCAGCAATCCATCCAGACCGCCCAGATCGATGAAGGCGCCGAAATCGGTCACGTTCTTTACGATGCCTTTGCGTACCTGACCGACCAGCAGTTCCTTGACCAACTGCTCGCGCTTGGTTTCGCGCTCTTCTTCCAGGATCACGCGCCGGCTGACCACGATGTTGCGGCGCCGCTTGTTCAGCTTGATGATCTTGAACTCGAAGGTCTGACCGATGAGGTCTTCGATGTTGGGCACGCGGCGCAGCGCGATCTGTGAGCCGGGCAGGAACGCATCCACGCCCATGAGATCGACCGTTACACCACCCTTGATCTTGCGGGTGAGTGTGCCCGGTACTTTCTCATTGGTTTCGTAGGACTCCTTGATTCTTTCCCAGACGCGCAGGAAGTCGGCCTTCTTCTTGGACAGAACGACAATGCCTTCCGCGTCCTCCAGGTTCTCCAGGAAAACTTCGACTTCATCACCCGGTTCCAGCTGATCCGGATTCTTGAATTCGTCACGCGCAATCGAGCCTTCGCTCTTGAAGCCGACGTCCAGAATCACAGCGGCGTCGGTCACGCGCAGTACGCGCGCTTTGACGATCTCGCCTTCCTCGATAGAGGAGAGCGTCTGATCGTACATCTCCATCATCGACTCGTACTCTTCGGGCGTGTATTCGTCTTCCTCGAAGAAATCCAGGCTGATGGGCTTCGGTGTTTTTGACTTTTGTGCTTTGCGCCGCTTGCGCGCGGTCGCTACCTGGCCCTCGAGATCGTCGTCTTGGTCGCGGCGGAACACCATGAATGGTCTCCGAAAAAGTGCCTCTGACCTGGGAGGCCAGCGGGTTGAGGTAGTACGCCCCATTGCCCCATGCAATGGTTCGAGTGCAGCAGGGAAGTCTATCCGATTCAGCGGGTTAGGTCAACCGCGGGCGCCTCGCTCACGGGCCAAGCCCACGATGGTTGCCACCTGTTCTTCGAACGACAGGGCCGTGGTATCAAGCGGGACAGCGTCATGCGCAGGGCGTAAGGGCGCGATTTCGCGCTCGCTATCGATGCGATCTCGCCCCAACAGCCGTTCCGTTTCTTCGTCAATTTCGTCCGCCGCGGGCTGCTCGATACCCTGTTCGGCCAGCCGGCGGCGGGCCCGGGTGGCTCGCTCGGCAGTCAGGAACACCTTCAGCTGAGCGCCGGGAAAGACGACCGTGCCCATGTCGCGGCCGTCAGCCACGAGATTGGTTGTGGCGGCCGCCGCCCGCAGGCGGGCGAGCAACCAGGCACGCACGGCGGGCACGCGGGCCATGAGCGAGACGTGTGCATTGACAGCGGCAGAGCGCAGGTCACCCGTGATGTCCTGGTCGTGGGCAAGCAGGCGCAAGCCGGTGCCCACGGCGCGAGCGTGAATGCCCAGCGCTTCCAGTTGTTGTGCATTCAAGTCGGGCCAGGTCTCCACGGGCCAGCCCGAACGCAGCGCAGCCAGTGTCAGGGCGCGATAGAAAGCGCCCGAGTCGAGGTGTTTGAAGCCCAGTCGCTGAGCGACTGCGCGCGCGGTGCTGCTCTTGCCTGACCCGGCCGGCCCATCGATAGCGATGATCATTAGGGGACCGCACCCTGCAGCGCGTGCCAGAAACCCGGGTAGCTCACCGCTACGATGCTCGGATCATCGAGTACGATCGCATTGCCGGGTTGAGCAGCCAGGACGCCGAACGCCATGGCGATCCGGTGGTCCATGCGCGTAGTTACCGAACCACGCAACGGACCGTCCGTGCCCTGGATAACGAAACCGTCGTGCAGCTCTTCGGTCTGCACACCCACGCTGCGCAGGTTCTCGACCAGAGTTCGGATGCGATCGGATTCCTTGACGCGCAGCTCCGCAGCGCCGCGGATTT
Source organism: Longimicrobiales bacterium (assembly GCA_050732575.1). GTDB lineage: Bacteria > Gemmatimonadota > Gemmatimonadetes > Longimicrobiales > RSA9 > JBBDWZ01. The sequence goes on along the minus strand of JBOHRF010000534.1, from coordinate 490 downwards.
CGGTTTCACCGTCCGCGCGCGCGGCCAGGATGGCCAGAATGGGGAGCTCATCGATGGTGCGCGGCACAAGTTCGGGTGGCACGCGAACGCCCTGCAGGCGCGTGCTGCGTGCGCTCAGATCGGCGACCGGCTCGCCGGCCTGATGATGTCGATTGTCCAACTCCAATTCGGCTCCCATGTGCTGCAAGATTTCGAGCAGTCCCGTGCGCGTCGGGTTCACGCCCACATCTCTGACCCGCAGTTCCGGCACTACGCCGATCAAAGCGGCCGCTAGCAGAAACGCCGCCGATGAGAAATCACCGGGTACGCTCAGATCGAGGGGCGTCAGCTGTGCGGCCGGCGTCAGGCTAACCTGGTGTCCGGAAGGCAGGCTCGAGTCCGTGACGTTCACACCTGCCGCGCGCAGCATACGCTCGGTGTGATCGCGCGAGCGCAGCGGCTCGGTCACGCGCACGGGCACGCCGCTCACCAGACCGGCAAGCAACAGAGC
>JBOHRF010000533.1:0-3379 GCA_050732575.1 Longimicrobiales bacterium | reverse complement strand
CCCGAAGGGCGACTGGAGACGCGCCCTGCGTCGCGGCGCGTGTAGACAGTCGTGGTAGAAAGGCGGATTGCCGAAGAAACAGGCGCGGCACCGGCCACATAGACCTCGCGAGTCCAACCGATGTCGCGCCCCACACCGAATCCGGATGTTGGTCCGGAGAGACGCGTGCGCGCCAAGTATTCCATGCCTGGCGCGGTCTGTCGATGGTCTTCGGCATCGATCGAGGAGCGTCGATGCTGCCCACGGGCCGCCTGTACGTATGCGCCCATTGCCGGGCTCAGGTCTTCATTTGCCGCGGCTGTGACCGCGGCCAGCGGTACTGCCGGGCTTGCGCCCAGGAAGCGCGCCGCGCCAGCGTGCGCGAAGCCGGCAGGCGCTATCAACGCAGCCGTCAGGGGCGCTTCGCCCATGCGGCGCGCACACGCCGTTGGCGAGCGTTACAGAAGAATGTGACGCATCAGGGTTCACTCGCTTCCCCCGTCAATGCTGTACTGCAGCCGGACCCGACGACAGGCGCCGCCGTTGCCGTTCAAGCCGATGATCGTGCGACGGCGGCACCGGCAACGCCGTGCTGTCACGGTTGTGGCCGCCCGCTGCCGCCGTTCGTGCGTACCGGCTTTGTACGTCGCCGTGGTCCCCGTCGTGTAAATCGCTTCGATCGCGGAGACCCGGATGACCATAGGAGTGGAACTGGAGGCGCGGATCCTGCGCCTGTATCACGTTGAAAAATGGCGCTGCGGCACCATCGCGCGGCAGTTGCACGTGCATCGCGAGACCGTGCAGCGCGTGCTCGCGCAGGCTGGGCTGCCGCGGCACGGAGGGCCGCCGCGCGCCTCGATGATCGAGCCGTACCTGCCGTTCATCCGGCAGACGCTGGAGAGCTTCCCCTCGCTCACGGCCAGCCGCCTGTACGCGATGGTGCGCGAGCGCGGGTACCAAGGCGCACCGGACCACTTCCGGCACGTGATCGCGCGGTACCGGCCGCGCCCGATGGCCGAGGCCTTCCTGCGCCTGCGCACACTGCGCGGGGAACAGATGCAATGCGACTGGGGACACTTCGGCCACCTTGAGATTGGCCGGGCACGGCGGCCGCTGATGGCCTTCGTGATGGTGCTCTCGTACTCGCGCGACCTGTATCTGCGCTTCTTCCTCGATGCCCGCATGGAGAACTTCCTGCGCGGCCACGTTGGCGCCTTCGTGCATTGGGGTGGGCTCGGCAAGGTCATCCTCTACGACAACCTCAAGAGCGCTGTGCTCGAGCGCCAGGGCGACGCAATCCGCTTCCACCCGACGCTGCTCGCGTTTGCCGGGCATTACCGGTTCGAGCCCCGTCCAGTGGCGGTGGCGCGGGGCAATGAGAAAGGCCGCGTGGAACGGGCGATTCGCCATATACGGGAAGCCTTCTTTGCCGCACGACACTTTACCGATCTGGACGATCTGAACGCGCAGGCTGAGCATTGGTGCCGCCACCAGGCGGCCGACCGGCCGTGTCCGGAGGATCGCACTATGACGGTACGCGAGGCCTTCGCCCAGGAGCAACCGTTACTGCTGCCGCTGCCGGGCAACCCGTACCCCGTGGAAGAGCAACTCGCGGTCAAGGTCGGCAAGACACCGTACGTGCGCTTCGACTTGAACGACTACTCGATCCCGCACACGCATGTGCGCCGCACGCTGACGGTGCGCGCCGATCTGGAGCAGGTCCGTGTGCTCGACGGCATTGAGGTGATCGCCAGCCATCGCCGCAGCTATGACCGCGATGCGCAGATCGAGCTACCGGCGCACATCCGCGAACTCGAAGATTACAAGCGACAGGCCCGCCAGCATCGTGGCGTCAACAGCCTGACCAAGGCCGTGCCGGCCAGCCAGTTGCTGCTCACGCGCGCGGCCGAGCGCGGCGCGAATCTCGGTGCGCTCACTAACGCATTGCTGCGCCTGCTCGATCGCTACGGCGCGCCCGAGTTACAGGCTGCGGTCGAAGACGCGCTTGCCGCCGGGGTGCCGCACACGAACGCCGTGCGTGCCGCGCTGGAGCGCCGGCGCGCGGCGCGCGGCACGCCGCCGCCGGTCGCGATGGACCTGCCCGAACATGTGCGGCGCAAGGACACGCCGGTGCAGCCGCACCGGCTCGATACCTACGATCAACTGACCAGAGGAAAATGATGATCATGAACCTCGCTGACTCCCTGCGCGCACGCGCGCAAGCCTTGCGCCTGAACGGGCTGGTGGAGCACTGGTCCGAGGTGGGCGATGCCGACTGGGTCGCCCCGCTCATCCAGTGGGAAGAACACGAGCGCGCCCACCGCTCGCTGCAGCGGCGCGTGCGTGCCGCGCGGCTGGGCAGGTTCAAGGCCCTGAGCGACTTCGACTGGAAATGGCCCGAACGCATCGATCGCGCGGCCATCGAGGAGTTGATGTCGCTCGGCTTCCTCAAGGAGGCGACCAACGTGGTGTTCATTGGCCCGAACGGCGTGGGCAAGTCGACGCTCGCACAAAACGTGGCACACCAGGCGCTCATTCATGGCCACACGGTACTGTTCACCTCCGCGGGGCAAATACTCGGCGAGCTGGCGGCGCTCGACAGCGACTCCGCCTTGCGCAAGCGCCTGCACCGCTACGCCGCGCCAGACGTGCTGGTGATCGACGAAGTCGGCTACCTCTCGTACTCGAACCGTCATGCCGACCTGCTGTTCGAGCTGATCAGCCGCCGCTATGAGACCCGCAGTACGATCGTCACCACCAACAAGCCGTTTGGGCAATGGTCGGAGGTGTTCCCAAACGCCGCCTGCGTCGTCTCGCTGGTCGACCGGTTGGTGCATCGCGCCGAGGTCATCGCGATCGAGGGCGAGTCCTATCGCCTGAAGGAGGCGCGCGAGCGCACCGAGGTCCGCTCCCGACAGCGGGCAGCGAAGAAGGTCATCACGGAAAAAGGAGCCTCTGAATGAGCCACACCCCGTTGCCCCCCTCGGGCCGCCGGCGCGGCTTGCCGTTCATCGTGCCTGACGACTGGACCCCCGAGCAGGCACTCGCCGTGTTCGAACTGCTCGACGATCTGCGCGAAGTCGTCAGTTCGTACTACGCGTCCCAGATCCAGGACTTGACCCGGCAAGACCGTCAGACCCATCACCATCCGCCGGACGACGATCCGCAAGACCCGATCTGACGTCCGCCGCGCGCATCACGTCGATTCCAAACCAAAGGGGCCTGCGGCCCCTTTATTGTTGAGCGTTACACTCAACCTTGCGCCGCCGTTTATGAGCGGGTTTACACCGCCGCTAACACACGGCCGACCGTGAACGAGGTCGTGCGGCTGATTGCGCAAATCGGCGGCTTCCTTGCTCGCAAGGGTGACGGCGAACCCGGCGCCAAGACAATCTGGCGC
>JBOHRF010000532.1:0-3398 GCA_050732575.1 Longimicrobiales bacterium | reverse complement strand
GGTGGTGCGTGCGGCCTGCCAGCTGGCCGCGGCCCGGCTCAGCGCCGCGCGTGCACAGGAAGAACTGGCCCATGTTCGGAATGGAATGCGGGAGCTGAACCGCATTGGTCTGGCCCTCATGCTGGAACGGGATGCGGACACGCTGCTGCGCAATATTCTCGAGCAGGCCAAGCGACTGACGGAGAGCGATGGCGGCGCTCTGTTTCTCACCGAAGAGAACGATGACGGTCAGGCCTGGCTGCGCTTCAAGCTATTGATCTGTGATTCGCTGCCGAGGCTACCGGCGTTCGAGGAGAAGACTTGGCCCATCGACGCGAGTAGCATCATCGGTTACGCAGCGTCGACCGGTGAGCTCCAAGTGATCGAGGATGCGTACAACCTGCCGGCTGATGCTCCTTTTGTCTTGAACCGCGAATTCGATGAGAGTGTTGGCTATCGTCGGAAATCGATGCTGTTCGTCCCCATGATGGATCGTCAGGACCAGGTCCTGGGCGTGCTCGTGCTCGCCAACCGCAAGTCCGCGCCGGAGGCGCGTATTGTCAGCCAGGAAGACGCCGACCGTTACGTATTACCGTATACAGAGCGGGAGGTGGAGCTGGGCCGTTCGCTGGCCGGACAGGCGGCCGTGTCCATTGAAAATTTCCGGCTGTACGCGCAGATCGAGCGCCTGTTCGAGTGCTTCGTGCAGGCGGCTGTCACGGCTATCGATCAGCGAGATCCAACCACTGCGGGACACTCAACGCGGGTAGCCATCTTGACCACCGACCTGGCCTCCGCGCTGGAACGGTCGGACAAAGGCCCATATCGCGACGTGCATTTCACGCGCAAGCAAATGCGTGAACTGCGCTACGCAGCGTTGCTACACGACTTCGGCAAAGTTGCCGTGCGTGAAGAGGTACTGCTCAAGGCCAAGAAGCTTCCGCCCGTCCTGAACGAGCGGGTCCAGGCGCGTTTCGAGTTCATTCAGTGCTCAATGGAAGCCGAGTACCGTCGGATGCGCGCTGATCTCATCCAGGCGGGCGCAGCAGCGCAGGCGCTGGCCGGGCTGGAAGCCGAGTTCAATGCGCATAAAGAGGAGTTGCGCGCGCTGCGCCGCATTGTACACGAGGCCAATCAGCCGTCCGTACTTGCAGAGCCTGCGCCTGCCGAGTTGATCGCGATTGCGCGACGCACGTTCCAACGCGCTGATGGCCAGGCCGTGCCCTATCTGTCAGACGAGGAGCTGCATTACCTGCAGATCCCATGTGGCAGCCTGGATGAGCGGGAGCGTGGTGAAGTCGAATCTCACGCTCAGCAGACGTTCTACTTTCTTTCCCAGATTCCGTGGACTGACGATCTGCAGAATCTGCCGACCTACGCCTATGGTCATCACGAGAAGTTGAACGGTGCCGGTTATCCTCGCCGAGTATCGGCCAACGAGATCCCCATCCAGACTCGGATCATTACCATTGCCGACATCTTTGACGCCCTCACGGAAGCAGACCGCCCATACAAGAGGGCGGTTGGCATTGACCAGGCTCTGGACATCATGAGAGCCGAGGCAAAGGCCGGCTTGCTCGACCCTGACCTCGTGCAAGTAATGATCGATAGTCAGGTGTATCGGGGGGTGTTGGACGGAAACCTTTAAACATCGAACTCACCGGAGGTTGTTGGGGGGGCGAGGGTTGGGGAAGCTGGATTATTACGCGCAGCAATCGTTCGTACTCCTTCATCAACCCGCTCCCACCGAGAGGACATGATGCGCAACCTGACAAAGCTATTGTTTCTGGTAGCCCTGCTTATTCCGGCGAGCGCCTTGCTTGCCCAGGGTGATCCTCCTCTCGAGGGACCGTGCAAAAAATGCGCGTTCACTCCCTCATATTACTGTGGAGGAGGCTACTCCGTCGGGATCGATGTGTGTCCGCCATCCGGTTGCGCCGGCAATTGGTGCGGAATAGCCTAACTTCGAATACTGAGTGCAACCGTGCCCATGCGCGAAACATGATGCGAAACGCCTGCGCAGGTTCCGGAAAGGTGGTCGGACGGTTTGGCCTGGCAAGGTGCCGATCGTGGGCGTGTTTGTTTTTTGCTCACGCGGCACTGCTGGCAGCCGGTTGTGAATCCGTGCCGTCAAGTATGCTGCAGTTTGCCATTGCGTCCAATCAATCCAGAACAGTTCGGGGCGAGCCTCCCACATCGCTTTTCAGGCTTGAAAGAGTTGCCGTGATCGGCGTCGCCGAGGGGCCAGACGAACACGAGTTCGGCCATGTCGTCGACGCCGATCTTGCGGGAGGGCGGATCATCGTCGTCGATGCTGCACATGCGCGAGTGTCCGTTTTCGATACCGCAGGCAAATTCATTCGACACATGGGGCGGGTCGGTTCCGGACCCGGTGAGTTCATGCGCCCAATGAGCGCAGCCGTCCTGGACTCACTGATCGCGATCTACGATGAAAGCCTGGCCCGGATCATTGTATTCGACACAAGCGGCACTTTCCGACAATCAGCACAGATCAGTACGTATCTCGCAGAAGACCTGGTCGCAGGGCCATCGGGGACGATCTTGGTGTCGAGCAAGGCTGACTCCTCCGCGAGGATCTTCCATTACGATCTTCAAGGTCGTTTACTCAGAAAGCTCGTGCAACCTCCGAGAGCTGCGTTTCGCGCTGGAGTGCCCGAGCTTCCGTCCGGTCAGATCTGCTCCCGTTCACAAGAAGTCGTGTACGCAAACCCGTGGATTTACGAACTGGTGCTGTTCAGCACCGCCGATGGAGAGCGTCGCTGGTCCAAGACTTGGCCAGGAGCGTTGAAGGACCTGGACGAACGCGCGGCGGAGGCGGCAGTATTGCCTCCACGTGGCTTTACGCTCGGACTGCACTGCACCGGCAGGAGAGCGGTACTTGCGACCCTGGGGTTAACCTCAGGCAAGCTCTTCTATGACTTCTTCGACAGCGACTTCAACATGACTGGTCGAATGAGTTTTTCCCGAACGAGTGGTGAGTTTCCAGGCTTTATCGGCGGATTGGTCGGCGAAAGGATGGTGACGTTTCGGACTAAGCCCTTCTCCCAAGTATTCCTGTACCGGTTGGTCGAATGACCGCCAACGCGCCAACCGACAGGAAACTGATATCGAAAGCACTGAACTCAGCTACTGGCCTGTTGATTGTGTTGGCTGTTGCCGGATTCGTCAGGCAGCGGCAGCAGCTTGAGCTCGTGCGAAGCACATCGCTGAGAATATCAATTGAGCGAGATAGTCTTCTTCAGCTGTTGTCGTCAACGCTCCGCGATGCCGATGCCGCATGCACCACACCGATGTGCAGGGCGATGAACGATTCGCCGTCACCCAGCGACTTCAGCATCTTATTGCCGGATTCCAATCGGCGAACAAGCCCGCCCGGTTCTGATCCCACGCCCACACGT
>JBOHRF010000531.1:0-3413 GCA_050732575.1 Longimicrobiales bacterium | reverse complement strand
TTTGCGATGGCGGGCGCAACGCCAACACAAGTCAGCTCGGCCACACCCTTCACGCCCAGCGCGTTGACGTGCGCATCGTGCTCTTCCACAAAGACGGCATCCAGCATCTGGATGTCGGCGTTCACGGGTATCAGATAGTCAGCCAGGGTGCCGTTGACCACGCGGCCGTTGCGTGGGTCCACCACGGTCTGCTCCAGCAGGGCCATGCCCAATCCCATTACCATGCCGCCCAGGGCCTGACTGCGGGCCAGTTTGGGGTTGATGATGCGACCGGCGGCATACACGCCTACCAGGCGCGGCACGCGCACCAGGCCGAGCTCCGGATCCACCGTGACTTCGGCGAATACGGCACTGAATCCGTTCTTCGCATATCGGGTCGTGCTTTCACCGGGCTCGCAGTCCACCGTGACATCGATGGGAGCATCGATGTGCGGCAGCAGTTCCGTCAGATCGGCATCAGCATTACTGACGCGCGCGCGCAGCAGAGCCTGGCGGCGCGCCTCGGCACAGGCCGCGCGCACGGCGGGTCCTACACTGCCCATGGTGGCCGCGCCTCCGTGCACGGGGGCGGAGGGCTGGCGCGTGTCGCCCAGCTGAAAGTGCACGCGCTCGATGGGCAGTCCCAAGGTATGGGCGGCCACTTGCGTCATGCTCGTGTAGGTGCCCGGACCCATGTCGCTGCTGGCCGAGGAAACGAGCGCAGTGCCATCCGGCAGCAGTACCACACGGGCGCTGGCCGGATACGCATAGACGGGATACGTCGCCGCAGCACAGCCGTATCCGACCAGCAGTCCCTGCGCGTTGCGCATGGAGGCGGGTCGTGGGTCGCGCCGATGCCAGCCGAAGCGCTGGGCGCCCACGCGATAACATTCAGCAACTGACCGGCTGGAGAAGGGCAGCCCATAGTGTTCGTTGCGCTCGGGCTCATTGCGCAGCCGCAGCTCGATGGGATCCAGACCGAGTTGCACGGCCAGCTCATCCATGGCGCACTCGAGCGCAAACATGCCGCTGACCTCGCCCGGCGCGCGCATGTACGTGGGTGTGCTCAGGTCCAGCTCGGCCAAACCATACCTGGTGCCCAGGTTGGGACACGCGTACATGTACCGGCTGGCGTTGAGCAGGTTCTCCACGAACAGTTCGTAACGCGATGTTTCCGCTACACCCTCATGATGTAAAGCTGCCAACCGCCCATCGCGCTCTGCGCCCAGTGACACGCGCTGCACCGTATAAGGACGATGTCCGGTGGTATGAAACGTTTGCCGGCGCGTCAGGACGATCTTGACCGGCCGGCCCACGTGACGGGCACCCAACGCGGCCAGGGTAACGTGTGACCAGGTGCGCAGCGCCGAGCCAAACCCGCCACCCACGAACGGTGAGATCACGCGGATCCTGTGCGCAGGCATTCCGAAGATGGCAGCGATTTCTGCCTGGGTGTTGTCCACCCACTGCGTCTTGTCCCACAAGATGAGCGTATCACTTTCCCATTTCGCGATGGTAGCGTGCAGCTCGATGGGATTGTGATTCTCGCGCGCAATGATGTACTCGGCCTGGATGCGCACGGGCGCGCGCTGCAAGGCGCCATCCGGATCACCGCGGCGAGTGTGGGCGGGCGTCCCTTCGGCTTCTGCGCCTGGCCCCGGTGGCACCGCGTGCTGCAGACCGTCAAACGCAGTCGCGGCCGGCTCTTCCTGATAGGTAACGTGCACCAACGAAGCGGCGTACGTGGCCTGCTCGAACGTGTCTGCAATTACCAGTGCAATGTGCTGGCCCTGGTAGTGAACGCGATCATCCTGCAGCATGTGAATCCGCTCGCCATCGGCCGGATCGACATTGGCTTTGTGCGCGCGGTAGGCCAGCCGTGGTGCGTTGCGATGGGTGAGTACGGCGAGCACGCCCGCAGCCTGCTCCGCAGCCAGCGTGTCCATGGCGGCGATGCGCCCTTTGGCAATGGTCGCGCCCACCAGCACGCCATAGGCAAGTTCACCGGCAGCGAATTCGGCGGCATAGGTGGCGGTGCCCGTGACTTTGAGGCGTCCCTCCACGCGACTCAAGGGTTGGCCGATCACGGGATTCACGCTCCACCTCCCACTCGCTGCAGAGCACGCACAAGGGTGCGCTGCATCAACTCGACCTTGAAGCCGTTGCCAGCCCGCGGCACTGCGCCTTCCGGCGCACGTTCCGCCGCTGCGCGATACGTAGCGGTATTGTTGGTGGCACCGACCAACGCTGCTTCCACGGCACGCAAACGCCAGGGTCGCGTGCCCACACCGCCCAGCGCGATGTGTGCCTGGCGAATCCGCTCTCCCTGCGTTTCCAGCGCTACGGCCGCAGAGACCAGCGCGAACTCAAACGAGGAGCGGTCGCGTACTTTCAGGTAATGCGAGCGGCGTGCAGCGGGTGAAGCCGATACTTCGACCGCTGTGATGAGCTCACCCGGCTCGAGCACGGTTTCTCTGTACGGTGTTTCTCCGGGCAGAAGGTACAACTCTTCCAGCGCGAGGCTGCGTGCACCATGGGGCGCGCGCAGCTGAACCGTGGCATCGAGCGCCACCAGCACCACGGCCAGATCGGAGGCATGCGTGGCCAGGCAGTGCTGGGAACCACCCAACACGGCATGCAGCCGGTTTTCGCCTTCCCACGCGGCGCAGCCCGAGCCCGGATTACGTTTGTTGCAAGCATGGAATCCGACATCGCGGAAGTACGAGCAGCGCGTCCGTTGCAGCAAGTTGCCGCCCACCGTGGCCATGTTTCGTACCTGCGCCGAAGCGGAGAGCAGCAGCGCTTGCGCGATCATCGGGAAGTGTTCACGAACGCCCGGGTGATCGCCCACATCGCTCATGAGGGCAGCGGCACCCAGCCGCAATAAGCCATCCGGCCCGATCTCAATGCGATCGTCCAGCACGCCCGCACCCAGCGAGATCAGGCGCGCGGGCCGGCGAATGTCGTCGGTCAGCAGCTGCATCATATCGGTGCCACCGGCGATGTAATCGGTAGGCGGCGCATTCGCATCAGCAACCAGGGCAAGCGCGGCAGCCAGGTCGCGCGGACGCTCGAGGAGGAATGGGTACATCAGATGCTTGCCGGACCGGACTCGTGCAGGGTGCGCTGGTCAGCGATCTGCGCCACCTGGGCAAGGGCGGCCACGATGTTGGCATACGCGCCGCAGCGGCACAAATTGCCGCTCATGAACTCGCGGATGTCGTCCGTCGTGCGCGCTCGCCCTTCCTTCAACAATCCAACGCCAGACATGATCTGACCGGCCGTGCAATAACCGCATTGGAAGGCATCATGATCGATGAAGGCCTGCTGCAGCGGATGCAGGTTGCCATCGCTGGCCAGGCCCTCAATGGTCGTGATCTCGCGCTGCTCGTACAGTGCGGCCAGCGCCAGGCACGAGTTGATGCGTCGACCGT
>JBOHRF010000530.1:0-3414 GCA_050732575.1 Longimicrobiales bacterium | reverse complement strand
CAACACGCGCTTTGAGTTCATCAACATCGATCTCAATGCAGACGGCGATGCGACCGATAACGATGAAGGCTTCATGCGCGTTTACCGGCATGCCGGCACCCCGCCCAACGTGCACTGGGTAACGGGAGACACGCTGAACAACATGGCTGTTTCGGGTAATTGCGGAGATTTCCACGGCGCCGACTTCGTGCCTAACATTGACCACCCGTTTGGCGGCCATGACTGGCGGGTTGCGATGGATGCCGCTACGCGCCGCTGTTTCCCGGGCGGCGATGACCGCATCTGGGACGGTGTCTTCATTCCCGGCCCCGACCTGGCCGGCGGCCGCTACGTTCTCTGGCCAGGCACACCGCTGCCCAGCAATCCAGCGCTGAATGCTCGAACGGACAAGCTGTATCTGTTCCCGGTTACACGCGCGCTCAATCCCAACTTCAAGGGCGTGATCTTCGTCAACGGCAAGATCGCGATCAGCGGTACACTGCGCGGCCGGATCACGCTGGCGGCCACCAAGGGCATCATCATCATCGATGACCTGAGGTACGCATCGGATCCGTCAACGCAACAATGCAAGGACATTCTGGGCCTCTTTAGTGGCGTGGACGTTACCATTGCGGACAACGCGATCAATCCGTCGGCCCGTATGTATCCGTCCGCCAGCGGTGCGGTGTACCGTACCTATGACGACACACCCGAGGAATACCTGCACGCGGTCGTGCTGGCGCTGGACAACTTCCTGGCCGAGAATCACAACACGGGATCCACGTCAGCGCAGGCATGTGGCGCGTCCGCGGCCGGACGTGGCTGCCTGTACCTGGCCGGCGGCGTCATCCAGGCCAACCGCGGCGCCGTGGGTACGGCCGGTGGCTTTGGCTACGTGAAGCGCTACTCCTACGACCCCTGTGCGTTCAGTGACCCGCCGCCTTACTTCCCCACCACGGGTCACTTTGCGCGCTCGCGACTATTGGAGATAGATCCAACCGGATTTGACATATCCGCATTGTTTGACTTCCTGACACCCGATTCGTGATATAGCCGCACGCGGCGAGGGCCTTTCACTCCTGGCGAAAAGGCCCTCGCCCGTCCGCTTGCGCCCCGCGAACTGCGGCGCATAAAAGGGCATCTCACCGCCCCTGACGGCTTGACGCTCCGTCGCGCCCGCTGCAATCTCAACCTCCGAAGATCGACTCCCAGCCATTGACTCACATCCGCGCCGACCCCGGCGCGGGCGTTTAAAGGGAAGTGATTATGGCTTGCCTGATCCGCTGCTCGCTGACGGCCGCTTTCGTGGCGACTCTGTTCGTGACTGCATTGGTCGCAACTGTGCGGCCGCTCGAAGCCCAGCAAATGGCCAGTGTCGATACGGCCTTTTTTGGCGGACTCACCTACCGGAATGTGGGTCCCGTGCGGGGCGGGCGCTCGATTGCGGTGGCGGGCAGCACGAGTCGGCCCAACGAGTACTATTTCGGCGCGACCGGCGGCGGTGTCTGGAAAACTACGGACGCGGGCACGACCTGGCGCGCGGTTTCCGATCGTTTTTTCAGGAGCTCATCGGTCGGCTCGATCGGCGTGTGTGAAGCCAATCCCGATGTCGTGTATGTGGGTATGGGCGAGGTCGCGTTCCGCGGCAACATCATGCAGGGCGACGGCGTCTACAAGACGACCGATGGCGGTGCCACCTGGAAACATGTTGGTTTGCCGGAGAGTCAGGCCGTGGGCCGGGTGCGCGTACATCCGCGCAATTGTGACATTGCCTACGCGGCCGCACTCGGTCACTCCTATGGTCCGCACGCAGAGCGTGGTGTTTACAAGACCACGAACGGTGGTTCCAGCTGGACGCGCGTTTTGTTCAAGAGCGAGCGCACAGGCGCAGTCGACCTGTCCATGGATCCGGCCAATCCCGATGTGTTGTATGCCGGTTTCTGGCAGGTGCAACGCACGCCCTGGAGCCTGGAGAGCGGCGGTCCGGAGGGCGGTCTCTACAAGTCGACCGATGGTGGCGCGAACTGGCGCGAGCTGACGCGTAACGCGGGTCTGCCGCGCGGCCTGTGGGGCAAAATTGGGGTGTCGGTCTCGGGTGCCGATCCCAACCGCGTGTATGCGCTCATTGAAGCGGATTCGGGCGGTGTGTTCAAGAGCGATGATGGTGGTGAGACCTGGACGCGCACCAACGACCAGCGCTCCCTGCGGCAACGCGCGTTTTACTACACGCGCATCTATGCGGATCCCAGGGAGAAGGATGTTGTCTACGCTCTGAACGTCAGCTTTTTCAAGAGCACGGACGGCGGCAAGACCTTCCCCGTACAGCTGCGACCGCCCCATGGTGACAACCACGACCTGTGGATAGCGCCCAACGACAATCGGCGCATGATCAACGGTAATGATGGCGGCGGCAACGTCTCCGTGAATGGCGGTGAGACCTGGACCGATCAGGACTATGCGACGGCGCAGCTCTATCACATCATCGCCAGCCATCACTCGCCCTACTGGGTTTGTGGCGCGCAGCAGGACAACAGCACGGCGTGCGTGCGCAGCCGCGGCTGGCCGCAGATGGCGCCACTGGTTGCCGTGGGTGGTGGTGAGAGTGGCTATATCGCCAATGATCCGGAAAACCCGAACCTCTTTTACGCGGGTAACTACGGTGGTTTTCTGACGCGCTTCGACTATGCCACGGGTGGCAGCCAGGTCATCAACGTGTGGCCCGAGAATCCCATGGGTCACAGCTCGAGCGACATCCGGGAGCGTTTCCAGTGGACGTTTCCCATCGTGTTCGCGCGCACCGGGCCCAAGACGATGTATGTCGGCTCCCAGCATGTGTGGATGACCACAACGGAAGGCAAGAGCTGGACGCGCATCAGTGGGGATTTGACGCGGCACGATCCCAGGACCATGGGTCCCTCGGGTGGACCGATCACGAAGGATCAGACGGGGGTCGAGACCTACGCGACCATTTTCACGATTGCGCCCTCGCCGCACGATCGCACCACGATCTGGACGGGCAGTGATGACGGATTCGTACAGCTGACGCGCAATCATGGACAGAGCTGGACCAACGTGACACCGCCCGAGCTGCCCGAGTTCAGCCGCATCAGCATGGTCGAAGTTTCGCCCCATCGCGCGGGCGCGGCCTACGTGGCAGCCAAGCGTTACCAGCTGGACGATCGGGCGCCGTATATCTACAAGACGGAGAATTACGGCCAGAGCTGGACCCGCATCGTGAACGGCATTGCGCCTGGACACTACGTACATGCCGTGCGCGAGGATCCTGTGCGGGCCAGGTTGCTGTATGCGGGCACGGAGCACGGTGTCTACATCAGCTTCGATGATGGCGCCAACTGGAAATGGTTCAAGCAGAATCTGCCCGAGAGTGTGCAGGTGTCGGATCTGACCGTGAAGGACAACGACCTGGTGATCGGC
>JBOHRF010000529.1:0-3426 GCA_050732575.1 Longimicrobiales bacterium | reverse complement strand
GACAGACTCCTTGTGCACATCCATTCCCAGATACAGGATAGAGCGTGACATGGGTTGGTCCTCCCTTGGGTTGCGACCGTTCGTCCTGGTCGCATGTGGCTCTGATGATCCTCCGTGAACAGAGGTGAACTGACCCACGTTCAGGTCGGAGGGCCAACCCAGTCATAATTTCTAGGCCGCGGAAGAAAGTCACACTTCCGTTTCGCACCACGGATTGACGCACTCGTTCACGAGCCTTGAGGGCAGCTATGCTACTCAACTTGGTTCTTGTCCTCACTGCAACCGGCACAGGTTCAGCCCGCTTGGACTGCCGCAACCCAGTCGATCCGGCGCGTCGTGTCGATACGACGTTTGTACGCGTCGCAGACGTGGACAACGATAGTTCCCCCGACACGGTTCGGCTTCGACTCACTGCACCGCGCTTTGATGCCCCGTTTACGCGCGTCTTCTCGATCATTTCTAAAGGGCGCGTGATACTGTCCTCGTCAAAAGTAGACGAGTGGCTGGATTCGACGTTCAAAGAGATTTCGTTCGCCCTTCCCTGCACGGGCTACCTCCAGTGCAAGTGTACTTGGTACTCGGGTACCATCCTGGCCGGTGTCATCCAACGCGGATCGCGGCTAGGTCCGGCCGTCTTTGATCCTGGAGCGCCGAATTCCATTTATCGTACTGCCGCGGAAGATCTTATACGGCGCTGCGGCGCTACGCCGGCCTCCGCCGAGGCCGCGATTGGCCGTGCCGTTGCCCGACTGCGCGACGGCGCTGGCGTTTTTGTGGTGGAGCCTTTGACACCCGCCACCGCCGCCGCGCCCATTGCGTGGTTTCCCGAGTTCTCTTGCTTTGCTACGATTTACAGAGAATAACGGCTCGCGGCCTAACCAATGTGTGATACTGACGGGCGGATGTCCCGGACGCGAGGAAGCTGGCCGCAACTCGTATAGTAATTCCAAACATCTGGCTGCTGGCGTGGCCTGCAGCTTTATGTGAAGCAGACCCCAATCGTCAAGCGGCCATAAGCTGCAACGCGCTCGTGCCCTCTCCCTACAGTCAACTCGAAGCTCGCACGTCCTGTCCCCGTGTTACGCCGCGATCCTGCGCGATCGCTGCGGGCGCAATTTGGCGGCGTTGAACGGCCGCTCGTCACGCCAGACCGCGTACAGCACACCGGCCAGGCGCCGGGCGAGTGCAACCACGGCGATGCGGCGGCCGCGGCGCTCGGCAATGTGTTGTGCCCATTCGCGCAGGGCCGCGCTCTCCGGTTTGGGCGAGCGCAGGATCCGCCACGCGGCTTCGACCAGGAGGTAGCGCACCCGCAGGTTACCGGCTTTGGTAATCGAACCCAGCCGCCGCTTCTCGCCTGAGCTGTGTTCACTCGGTACCAACCCCAGGATCGCTTCAAACTGGTGCGCGTTCGCAAAGCGGCTGACATCGTCTACGGTTGCGACCACCGCAGTCGCCGTCACCGGACCGATGCTCGGCACACTCAGCAACAACCCCACGGCCGGATCGCTCTCGCCGATCGCAGCGATGCGCGCATCGGCCGCGCGAATCTGCTCGTTCAACGGCGCCAGCAGCGCGAACAGCGGATCGAGCTCTGCCTGCAGCGTGGGGCCCAGTTCCAGCGCGGCGATTCGCTCGGCTGCGTACTCCGCGTGCGAGCTCGCGACCCGCAACCCAGCGCGACGCACCAGCGCCTTGGCCAGGCCCAGGTAGCGTGTACGCGTCCGCACCAGCGCGTCGCGCACGGCGAGCTCGGCGCGCACGTGTCTCCGTGCAGCACTCACCCGATGGGCGCGCCGGTAGGCGCCCAGCCTGCACGCCTCCATCAAGGTGCGGGCATCCCGCTTGTCACTCTTCGTGCGCCGGCTCCGCGTCGCATACATCGGGGCAAAGTTCGGGTCCGCCACGATCACTTCGTGCCCCAGGCTCTCCAGGTGCCGCGCCACCCACTCGCTCTCCGTGCTCGCCTCCACCAGAATTCGTGCGCGTTCCAGACCGCCCAGCACCGCCGTAAACCGCTCCCGCGTCGTGCTCACCCGTCGTTCCTCGACTCGGCCATCATCGAATCCGATGCACAGCTGACTCTCGCGCTTGTGCAGATCCAATCCTATCGTTGTCATGGCTGGCCTCCCGGTTCGTTGCGCCTTTGAGCGCGTCTTTCTTGTGTGGGGCGAACCTGCCACCACGTCGCCGCGGAGGCCAGCTGCTTCATACCAACTATCCTTGGGACGTTATGCTGCGCAGGATTGTTTCAGACGTTTTTACGCCGATCGCCCGTACGCTGGTCCGGGGGTTTCGTCTGCCCGATAAAGGCAGAGTCGATTCGGAACCAGCCAATCGAGAGCCACGGATGCGCTTGCGTCGATTTCGACTCTTCTGCTATCGTCAGCGTACCTGATTGGGGAGCGTACTGTGGATTCACTGATTCATTCGGACCCCCAAATTATGATGGGCAAGCCGGTCATCGCCGGAACCAGGATTACCGTCGAATCAATTCTGGAGCGCCTTGGTGCCGGTGAATCCGTCGACGATCTACTTGCTGCCCACCCACGTCTGACTAGAGAAGCTGTAAACGCGGCCCTCCGATTCGCGGCCGAAGCACTACGCGCTGATGTCGTGTACCCGACGTCGGACGAAGCTGCTTGAACCTGGTCTGTGATGAGGGCGTGGAACGGCAGATCGTTGAGCAGCTTCGCGAAGACGGCCATTCCGTCGTGTATGTTGCAGAACTGGATCCCAGTATTCCGGATCCCGATGTCCTCGCGCTTTCTGTCGAGCAGGCCGCTCCGCTCGTTACCAATGACAAGGACTTTGGAGAGCTCGTCTACCGTCAGCGACTCGCGTCAACTGGTGTGGTCCTCCTGAGACTGGCCGGGCTCTCTGCAACAGCGAAGTCGGCGGCCGTATCCCGGGCCGTACGTGACCACGCCGCGGACATACCTGGCTCGTTCACTGTGGTATCGCCAGGCCATGTTCGAATGCGCCGAGCACCGGACTAGCCATGCGCGGGACTGGTACATTTCATCGCGCGACGTGCGGCTGTAGTCGTCAGGGAACGGCTTAGAACGGGCGCAGCATAACAAAAGTGTGAAATTGTCAGGGCGGGTTTCGTCGTCGTGCAGACGCTGGTGAGAACTCGTACAGCGCTTCCCAGGCATCTGGCCGCTGGCGGGGCCTGCAACTTACACTTGGGACGTTAGGCGGCGAACGGTACAGACCGGGGACATAGGTAACAGAATAGACCGGGCACATAGGTAACACTCCACGCAAACTAGGGCACCACGTTCAGCGGGGTGCCCGATGCCATGGAGTGAAACCAACAGTATGGAGCAACGCGCACGGTTTGTTCTGGAAGCCCTGCGGGGTTACTTCACGATGTCCGAGTTGTGTTACCGCTACGGGGTGAGCCGCAAGACCGGGTACAAG
>JBOHRF010000528.1:0-3442 GCA_050732575.1 Longimicrobiales bacterium | reverse complement strand
GGCATGTGCACCGCTCTGGTATTGCTGGTGCTTCTGCTCGCCTGTCTGAACGTTGCCGGTCTCATGTTGGCCCGCGCGCTGGCTCGGCGGCATGAGATCGCCGTGCGCTTGACGCTGGGTGCATCACGCCGGCAACTGCTCGTGCAACTGCTCACGGAGAGCACGGTCCTGGCGCTCATTGGTGGTGCGCTCGGTTGTTTGACTACGCTCTGGCTCTTTGACCTGGTCGCCGCGCGCTCCGGCCTGACCGGTTTTGATTTCGCGCTGGACGCCGGCATTCTGCTGGCCGCGCTCGTGGTATCCATGGGCTGCGCGCTGGCTTTCGGGCTAGCGCCCGCGCTGCAGAGTCTGCGCCTGGATGTGCGCTCTGCACTTTCATCCGCGCACGCGTTGGGCCCCGGACCCGCCCGTTTGCGGGGCGCTGTCATGGCCGGGCAAGTAGCCGTTTCCGCCGTGCTCATCGTCATTGCCCTGGTCGCGGCGCGCGGTGTCCGCGCGCGCACGGAAGGCGATCCCGGGTTCAATGTGGACGGCCTTGTGCTTACGCGTATCAGCTCCGTCGGCTTCGGACTGGATAGTGCGCGCACCGTCACCTACGCGCGTCAGGCCGCCCATGCGCTCGCGGCCATGCCCGGTGTTCGCAGCGTAGCGGCCGCCCACTGCGCAACAGGTTGCGGTGCAGCCGAACATGGCCGTGGTCAACGAAACATTCGCGCGCTTGTATGGTCGTGAGTTGGTTGGCCGAAGCGAACGACTCTGGAGCGATCAGCCCTATCATATCGCGGCGGTGGTCGAGGACATTGCCTACCACACGGCAGGCGAGGCACCACGTCCCTACGTTTACCTGGTGGGTGAGGACCGGGTTGCGCAGTTCATGCGCGGAGCCGGCTCGAGTGTGCTTATTGCGCGCGTTGCATCCGGCGCCGAGCGAGACATTGTGGCCACGGCCCAACGCAGTTTTCGAGAGCGTTTCCCTTACGTCGTGCCGCCGCGCATAGACGCATTGCGCGATCAGCTGTCCGCAGAAGCTGGCCCGCAGCGCCTGGCCGCGCGCATTGCTCTCTCAGCCGGTGCCGTTGAGCTGGCTCTGGCTGCAGTTGGACTCTACGGACTTCTGTTGTTCGGATTGCTGGCGCGCACGCGCGAAATCGGGCTGCGCCTGGCCTTGGGCGCGGAACGTCATGAAGCCAGTTGGGCCGTGCTGCGTGATGGGTTGCGCTACGCCGCCATGGGCGGTGCGGCCGGTGTGCTGTTCGGTGTGCCCGTTTCCATCCTGGTGGCGCGCACGTTGGCCGCCCGGGCCACGGATCCGATCCCGTTCCTCGGCGCCTTAGCGGCGGTACTCCTGGCCGCGGCTGCGGCGGCTTATGGGCCGGCTCGCCGGGCCGCGCAAATCGAGCCCGCCGCCGCACTACGACATGACTAGGAAACCGGCAGAGCGGCTTACGTGCCGAGTGACATTTTCGCCATGGTGATGGCCAACAGCAGCACCATGCGCGTTGCCGGTAATGCGCTGTCGATTTCAGACCACTCGGACAGGGTGTGCTGATCGCCGCCGCGCGAGCGGCCTATGGAGATGGAAGGAATGCCGCGCACAACGGCCGCGTTGGAGTCCGTGGAGCCGCTCGGCACTGCTGGGGATGGAATGCCCAGGTACTCGTGAATATCCACAGCCGTTTGCACGAGCGGATGTGCGCGCCGGTCGCGCAACATGTCGGCCGTGCCGCCCGCCTTGTTCCGCTGCACCACTTCCTTGGCCCATTGCACGTTCTCGGCTTCGGCCGCGCGCGCCACGCGTGACTCGATCTCCGCATTGAGCGAATCGAGCAGAGTCGGATTCACGGAACGCAGATCCATGGTGAAGGAGACTTCTTCCGGAATCGCATTGAAGATCTTGCCGCCGTCCAGCATGCCCACGTTGTAGACGGCACCGCCGCGCCCTTCCGGAATGCGGATCTCATAAATCGAGCGGATTGCCTCGGACAGTGCCCGCGCCGGGTGTGGTTTACCCGCCGACGTGTTGGTGTGCGAGCCCGCACCGCGGAAGAAGTAGCGCGTCCAGAAGATGCCGAGTGCACCGTAATTGACGGAGCCCAGTCCACCATCCATGGCCACCACCACATCCGCACGGCCGGGATTCTTTTCCAGCCAGTAGTCGAAGCCGCGCAGCCCCAGTTCCTCCTGGGCGGTGCCAATGAAGACCAGATCGCCCTGTGTGCGAATGTTGCCGCGCTGTAGCGCGCGGATCACAGCCAGCATGTTGGCCACCGATGCGCTGTTATCGAAGATGCCGGGTGCGCGCATGATGTTGCCTTCGCGCTTTACCGTTACATCGGTGTCGAGCGGATGCACCGTGTCCAGATGTGCGGCAAAAACTACGCTCGGGCCGCCGCCCGAGCCTTTGCGCACGCCAATCACATTGCCGATGGAGTCAATGGTGACCTGCAGCCCATTTTTCTCCATCTCGGCCTTTACGTATGCGGCGCGCTGCTGCTCGTGTCGCGAGGTGCCTGGCAGCTCCGTGATGCGGATCCATTCCTCTACCTGATTGGGAAAGTTGGTTTGCAGCCAGGTCAGGGCATCGCGCACCAGCGGACGCGTCGCAACTTCGGGCGAGAAGTTGGATGGATATCGTTCTTGCGCGGGCGCTGCAGGGCGAGCGTCCACCGTAGTTGCATGGGCAATGCGGCCGTCCAGTCCGGCCAGCCAGATCGCGCCGCGTACGGCCGCCATGGTGTTGTAGGCCACAGTGTCCAACGCGGACCAACTCTGACCATCATCGCGGGACACACCGTAACCGGCTGGACCGGCCGCGATCGCAGTGCTGGAGCCGGGCAGGTAGACCACGCCGTAGCGCACGCCCGCGGGCGTACTTCCTCCCGCCAGCGTCCAGGTTTGGCCGCCATCACGCGTGCGCACCACGTTTTGCATTGCAGCTCCGGCCCGCTCATAGTCGCCGCCTACAGCAATGCCATTCTGCGCATCACGAAATGCTACTCCGAACAGACCCGTGGTCTGATTCGCCGCCAGCGGCGTTTCCGCGGCGCTCCATGTGCGGCCCCGATCGGACGAATGCAGCACGCGCGCTTTGCTGCCGCCGCCTGTTGCAATCCAAACGTGACCGGGCGGCAGCACAGCGATGTTCGTACCGCTGGCGGCAAACGCCGCTTCACCCGGTAACGGCACAGGCAGACCTGCGCGCGGTACCTCATTCCAGTGCGCCCCACCGTCCGCAGTCGTGAGAATCAGGAACGCGCCCTCCACCGGATCGCTGAAGGCAATACCGTTCTGCGCATCCCAGAAGGCCACGCCATCGATAAAAACCTGCGCATGGCGCTTGTCCCATTGCTTCAGCCAAGTCTTACCTGCATCCACCGTTTTGTAGATCGCCGCATAACCACCATTGAAGTCGGTGCCGACCAGGTAAGCCACCCGATCACTC
>JBOHRF010000527.1:0-3445 GCA_050732575.1 Longimicrobiales bacterium | reverse complement strand
CGCCAACACACCGCCCAGCACCAGGCCGCCCGGCCAGCCGGCGTGCAGGATGTTCAGGTAACGCGTTTTCTCGCGATCGTAGAGTGTGGCCGTGACCGGATTGACCACGGCTTCCACCGTGCCGTTGCCCAACGCAAAAATGAAAGTGCCGATGTACAGCAGCGCAAAACCGAGCTTCTGCCCGGCCTGGACTTCCTCCGGATTCGCACCCGGCCCCGCTAATGCCAACGGCGCCGCCAGCGTGATGATGGCCGACACCACGTGCAGCGTGAATGCAATGGCCATCGAAACACCGTTGCCAATGCGATCCACGATCAGGCTGAACAGGATGATCGAGATGGCAAACGGAAAGAGACCCGCACCCAGCAGGTAGCCGATCTGTTCCTGGCTCAGGTTGAACTCGGCTCGCCAGTCGCCCAGGATGGCCGCACGCACGGCAAAACCAAATGCCGTGGCTACCAGCGAAACCACGCAGCCCAGGAACAGTCGTTTGCGATCGATGCGGTCGGACATGCAGCCTCCGTTAACGTGAACTACCTGCCGATGTCTATGGCCGCGAGACCAGCGTCCCCAGCATCATGTTGTAATGGCCGTCGACAAAGCAGGCGAACGGATACTCGCCTGCAGGCGGGACAACGAAGGTAAACTCAACGGTCTTGCCAGGCGAGGCCAGCGGACTGTGCGCGATCATCCTGCCCTTGTGCTGCATGGGCACATACCCGGTGTTGGCAGCATGGTGGGCATCCGGTCCGATCACATCAATATCGGCATCGTTTTTCACGATCACCAGGTTGTGCGCAAGCGTGCTCTCATTCACGTAGCGGATGCGCACAGTCGCTCCCTGCTTGACCGAAATGCGGTCCGGGTCAAAAGAGAGCGCCGTTGCCGTTGATCCGATGGTGATTGTAGTGGTATCCGACGTTAGTGCAGCCTGAGTTGCAGGGCGCACGGGCGCGGGCGCTGACGCGTTCAACACCAGCAGCACGGACGACAGCGGCACAACCAACCCGAGCCGTGCTGCCCGCAGTCTGCTCTTGGGTGTCGGATTGCCCGACATCATGCCATCCATTTATTCGTTGCGCGCGAAGACTTCGGGCATACGCCAACGTTCGCCTATCCGTGCAAAGGCCGGCGCCCATTCCGCCGGTGCCGAGCGAATGGCCGCGCTGATGGCAGCCTTCTGGTCGGTGGTCAGCGTAGGTGGCTGATCTTCAGGCCACCCACTGGGGCGCGGCGCATTGCCAGGACCACCGCCGCGGCCCTGAGGCGGCGGCGGTGGCGCAATGACATTCAGAATGGCCTGGGCAATGACCGGGTTTGCCTGCGGCAGTGCCAGGATCGCATTGACGATGGGTTCTGCCTGGGCGTTCGTGGCGTGATAGCGCGTCATCAATACGGCCGCGTTGCGCAGCCCGGCTACGACCAATGTGTCAGTCGGCGTGCGCCGCTGCAGGAACTCGGGCAGGAACGTTGGTCCCTGCTTGGCTCCGGCAATGGCCGCGGCATCGGGCAGCCACGGATCGCGCGCGTTCTGGGGCGTGAAGATCAGATCCAGGATGGACTGCTTGGCGCGCGGACTGGGCGGCAGCTCGGACAACGCCAGCAACGCCGTCAGGCGTACCTGCGCGTCTGCATCCTGCAGCACGGTTGTGGGAACCGTGTACTCCACGGCATGCGGCGAGGTGCGATCCGGTAGTATGCCTGCGGCAAAGATGTCGTCGGCCAGCTGCGCGTTGCGGGGCAGCACTTGCAGCGCCGCGCGCCGCAACGATGCCGACGGATGACTCAGCGCGCCGCGCGCGGCCTTCAATGCTTCCGCGTTGCCGGTAATGGCACCCAGTCCATCGAGTGTCCAGAGTGCGTGCAACGCGCCCACGTTCAGGCCCAGCGCATCCACGGTCTGATCGTTCAGCAGGCGAATCAGCGCGGGCACAACAGCGGCCTGTTTGCGCTCGACCAGCCGCTGTTGCGCCATCATGCGCCAGAACATGTTGTCGTTTTTCAGCTGGGCTACCAGCTGCGCCGGCGTTGCATTATCCAAACGCAGCGGCACGTACCTGGGCGACTTCTCATGTGATATGCGATAGATGCGGCCGTGCACCGTGTCGCGGTTGGGCGTCACGTAGGCCGCGCCCGGACCCGCTCTGCAGCACGTAGACGTCATGCCGCGCACGTCCGGGTTGTGTTGCGCCACCAATGAGTAGAAATCAGAGACCCACACCGCGCCGTCGGGCCCAACTTTTACTTGCACCGGCGCCGACCACATGTCACGGCTGGCCATCAGATTCCAGCGGTTCTTGGCAATAAAGCCGCTGCCGTTCGGAATCAGCTCGAACATACCGACCAGGTGACCGGTTGGCTCCGCCACGAACGCCATCTTGTTCCAGTATTCCTCCGGGAACGCGCGTGCCGTATAGATCTCGTGGGCAGCGCCTGCGGTGTACCGGCCGAACTGGTCGACCTGCAACACATCGCGAATTGGATAGATGTCGTTGCGATCGGCAATGCGCGGCAGCGTCAATTGCTGTGGCGAGAGGCCAAAGTTGCGGTAGTAGCGCTGCGCAATGTGGATGAACGCGCTGGGCTGGCTGTTGGCCGTCGAGCCGAACATGTAGCCGTCTTCTGTGAAGCCAAAGCCCCACGTGTTGTTGCTGGTACGTGCCATGTACTCGAGATTGGTGCCGTCGCTTGGGAACCGGAAATAGCCCGCGCCAATCTGACCGCGCGCGTACGTCACACCGCCTACCGTGCCACGGAATCCGTTGTAACCGACCGAGCCCCAGATCTGGTTGTCGAAGCCCCAGCGCATGTTGCTGATCGTGCCATGCGTGTCATCGCGCGGCCAGCCGGTGAAGAGAATCGTCCGCTGATCGGCTTTGTTGTCACCGTTGGTATCCTTGAAGAACAGCATGTGCGGCGCCTGACCGACGATGACTCCCCCATTCGCCAGGACCAGGCTGGTCGCCAGATTCATCCCATCCGCAAAAATGGTCTTCTTGTCCGCGCGGCCATCGCCGTTGGTATCCTCGAGAATGACCACGCGGTCGTTCCCCTTCACCGTGTCGGGCAGCACGTTGTTCGGGTAGTCGTTGGTTTCCACGGCCCACATGCGGCCGCGCGCGTCCCACGCAAAGTCGATGATGTTGTTGATCATCGGCTCAGCCGCAAACAATTCGATGCGCAAACCCGGGCGCAACGTAGTCAACGCAAATGACTCCGCCGGTGAAATGCCGATCTGTGCGCTGTCCACGTGTTTGTCGGCCAGAACGTTCCACACCGTGTCCTGCCGATACACAGGCAGCGGCACGGCCAGTTTTACTTTTGCCGGATTCGGGTCACTGGCTTTGGCCCATGTAGTTGAAGCACCGGCCGCCCACTTCACGCCATTGTCCAACAGCTGCTGGAATCCCGTATTGCCCCACGTGCGCTGGTCGTGACCCCAGGC
>JBOHRF010000526.1:0-3445 GCA_050732575.1 Longimicrobiales bacterium | reverse complement strand
AACCGAGCACCGCGCGAACGTGCGGCGTGCGGACCAGGCGGAAGCCGCGTGGCGGCAGTCCCTGAGTCTGGCAGTGGCCGAAGTGACACGCCTCACGAAGTTGAAGCCCGGCGCGCCATGCTCCGAATGCACGCGCGAGATGACGCTGGAGCACATCGAGTCGGCCATCGCGACAGCCCAGGCCCAAGCGAACCGGGTGGAGGAGTCGGCACAGCTGCGGGTCTGGGAAGCACTGCGCGCAGAACCCGATGAGCTGAATGTGGATTCGGCCGCCGGCATCCGCTCGGCGTACACGAAGGCGCGCGTGCTGCTGGACACAGCGCGCGCGCAAGATCGGGACATGGCCAACCTGCGGAAGCTGTGGGAGGTCAAGGCTCGCGACCTGCCCAAGCTGCGCCAGCAGAGCGAGCAGCTTCACGCGCGCGGCCTTGAACTGGAGGCCCGCCGCGCAGCGCTTCACGTACAGGCTCCAATCAGTGAACCGAGCCACGATGAGCTGACCGCATTGCGGAGAGGCCTGCGCGAGCGGGAGGACATGGCCGCGGTGCAGTCGGGGCGGATGAATCGGCTGATTGGCGAGCTGGACGCCATGCAGTCGCAGTGGCAGCAACTCTCCGACGAGCTGGTCCAGGCGCTGGAGACGAGCGCAACAGTGAATGGGCTGGTCGCGGCCTCACGCACGCACGCCGAGCTCGATACCGCCTACGCTGAATTGCGCACGACGTTGAACGCGCGCGTGCGGCCCGAGCTGGCCAGCACAGCCAGCCAGATCATGTCTGAGCTTACGCACGGCCGCTACACCGGCATCGACCTGGATGACGGCTACAACCTGAGCGTACTGGACGGCGGCGAGCCCAAGCCAGTCATCAGCGGCGGCGAAGAAGATGTGGCCAGCCTGGCCGTGCGTCTTTCCATCAGCTCAATGATCGCCCAGCGCAGCGGCCGGCCTGTCTCGCTGCTCCTGCTGGACGAGATCTTCGGCAGTCTCGATGATGAGCGACGGGACTCCGTCATCGCGCTCCTGCGCCAATTGCAGGGCCGTTTCGAGCAAGTCGTACTCATCACGCACGTCGAAGGGATTCAGGATTCGGTTGACCAGCTCGTGCGGGTCGAGTGGGACGAACGATCGGGAGCGAGCATCGCGCGAGTGGCATAACATGGCCGCAGCGGCGAACCGTGCGCAGGCGAGCAGTCCGGCTGGGAGGAAGCCTGCCACATAAGCCGGCGCTGCTGCGGCAACTCTTTCACCTTCACAGTCCAGGAGCATCGCAGGATGCAGGTGGTAATCGGCAAAACCCTCATCGATGGTGAGGGTCAGCGGCAGCTTCGGCACGCTCTCGAAGGCCGCGTGGAGAAGTTGAAAAAGCAGGTCAACGATGACCAGAAGGACCACGTTTCCAGCAACGCCGATGAACTGCTGGAGACGTGCAAGTACCTGGCTGCGCTGCTGGACCCGGAGAATCACGAGCAAACCGAGACACAGAAGCGTCAGCTCGATGCGTTCGAGGTTGTCGAAGGGCAGACGGTTGAGGAAGCGCTGGAGGGCGCGGAAGAAGAAGGCGCGCGCCGCGAGAAGCGGATCATCATCCAGGCGCTCGAATGCGCACTCGATCATGCGGATTACGAGAACGCCGATCTGTACGCGACCAGCAATCGCGTCCTGGCCATCGTCAGCGCAGCCTTCCAGCACTACATCGAGGACGGCGCGCAGTCAGGTTACCTGTCTGCGATCCTGCACGATGAGAAGCGCACCGTGCCGTGCGGCGTGCGCGCCGGCGGGACGCCCGCATTCTGGATCCACGTCGATCCCAACACCGATTTCGCCAACCTGACGTCGCCGACGTTGATCGGAGAGGACCTGGCCGAAGCTGCACGTCGGGTGTGGGGCCGGAGCCTGGCATCACAGGCCGGTACGTTCCAGCCGATGCTCTGCCCGAGCTGCGAGCATCCCGTAAAGGGCGACGATGGCCGGTGCCCAGGCTGCGGCTGCGAGCTGTCGACCACCTGGTCGGCAGGTGAGCAGCAACACGAGGACGATGCCAACCAGGCGGCCGTGGAATTCGCAGACAGGCCGCCCGAAGATGTCATCGAAATCGAGGTCAACGAGAAAGAGCCAGAGCCAGAGGAACTACCAGCTTCGATCGTCTGATCGGAATTGGCAGCATTCGAGATCCCGGCGGCGTTCGTAGATCACCTGCTCTGGCGTGATGTGAGCCAGGGCGGGGCCTACGTCGTGCTCCTGCTCCGGGCCGCGGAAGAACCGCGCTTGGAGCAGGGTAGGGGATGGCGCGTGCATCTCGAGCGCGGGGAAATCCTGTGGTCGCTGCGCAACGCGCAAACGATGTTCGGCTGGACGAGGTACCAGGTCATCGAATTCATGCGCATCGCCCAGCAGCTAGGGCTTGTGCACCTGCCCGAAGGCCAGCCGTCCAACCGCCCTTACCGCCTGAAATTGACGCCGCCATGGTCGGACAGCGCCCATCCCATTGCACCACCTACGATTAGCCCACCAATTCCGGACATTATCGGACAGCAACCATCGGACAGCGGGAAAACCGTTGGGCCAGAGGCACGCGCGCCCGATTTTTTTGAGGACATCGGACAGCAATCGGAAAAGCCGAAACGGAAGCCGAGAAAAGAGCCAGCGCCGGCCGCGAATGGCGCCGCGCCGGAGCCTGACCCGGTTCCGGTGCACCGGCTGACTCAGCTCCTGCACAAGCTCGGACTGAACGAGGCGCCCCACTTCACTGGCGCGGCCTGGGCGAAGCAAGCGGCGAAGATCAAGCAGCTCCTGGCCCACAACTCCGAGGATGCGGTCGAGGCCGCGATCCGCGGTTGCCGGTACGTGTGGCCGTTCGACGGCGAGGACAAGCGCCCGTATGATGCGTTTGCGGTTGAGAAGCATTTCAGCGAGGCCGTTGCGATGTGGCACCGGCGCGCGACCGAGATCAAGGCAGACCAGCACCGAGCTGCCCAAGCGGTCGATGCCAGGCGCGCTCACGCCGACCGAATGGAGGCGCATCAGGTCGAGGTCGGCAAGTGGCGCGAGCGTCTGCGCGCACAGCTGCTCGAGCTGCCGGCCGATCAGATCGACCGGCTCCACAAACGGGCGAAGGACAGGGCTGCGATGGTGCCAGGGATGCGCAACCCGCCGCGCTCCCTGATCGAGCAGTTTGCCTACGTGATTTTCGGTGAGGGGATCGGGGACAACCCGCCGCCGCCGCCGCGCTAGAGAAAGCTCCCAAGAAGGAGCGCAAGTCGGCCGAGAAGCTACCTCCAATGCTGTAACCAGTACCTTCAGTCATAAGGAAACCGTAATAAACATCCTACGCATATAGGTCACCGTGACCTATCCCGCTATTTCAAACTGAATTACATTGGACCTGCGCATCTAAACCCCCATCCAATTGCTTCCGGAGACCACAACGAGGTGGAACGGCAGGCA
>JBOHRF010000525.1:0-3486 GCA_050732575.1 Longimicrobiales bacterium | reverse complement strand
CTTGGTAGGCCGTCCAAACGAGTGGATATACGCCAGGGCGGAAAGGATCCTGCACCCAGAGCCGCGCGTCCGTACCAGCCACCAGGTCGCGATACGCGGGCATGTGCGACGCAAATGAGGTGGCCAGCACCGGTAAGGTTCCGCCTTCGGCCATCACCACGTCCTTGGTGGCTTCCCATTGCCGTTCTATTTCGGGCGTCACTGCTTCGGGGCGCGTGATGGTTGTGGTCTTGCGCAATTGACGGAGATCCGGTCCAAACTCCACGTAGGCAGCCTCGCTCTGATCCCCAAACACGAGGCGGTCAGGCAACATCGCCATTACACCGACGCGGGCCATGCGCAGCGTGCGCGCCGGCCCGCTGGCTCCTACGCTCACCTCGTTCCCCAGCAAGCCGCGTAAAGAGTCCAGCGACTCGCCATTGGCGTTCAGTCGATAAAACGTAATCGGCCGGCGCTGCACGCCGGGCTGACGGGGCGGCTCACCAATGATGCGGCCCACGAACGTGCCGTCGTTGAGGCGACCCAGGACGTCGACCCGTGGTGGCACGCGAACATCGCGTGCCAGCTTGCCAGTGGGGTCAAATATCGAAATGCGATAGGCGGGGAAACCATCGTAGGCTCCAACGCTGTCTCCGGCGGTGACAAAGAGTCGGCGCGGAGACTGAAACTCCCCCGGCCCCTGTCCTCGCTGGCCGACCGATAGCAGGTGCCGACCGTTCAGATCGTAGTAGCGCAGTTCGCTGCTGCCGCAATTCGCAATGACGAGGCGGCCGTCCGTCAGACGCACCGCGTCGCCGATGCCACTGAGTAAATACACCTGGTCGCCTTCGACCAGACCGATGCTCAGCCTGGGCGCGGCGTCGGTCACGAACGTGGGCAGCGTTTGGGCGGTCGCGTTTGCCGCTGCCAACCACACAACGACTGAAACAGCCGCCCGTGCGAGCAGTCGCATAAGATCCTTGCGCCGGAGCGATTCGATGTCGGCGCGCGCGCCGGGCGCGTTGCGCGTTGCGAAACGGGCGCACGGTGTGGGCGCGGCGTGCTGCGCACGACCGGGCGCGGCTGCGCCGTTTCTGAACGGGCTGCGGGCGCGCGTAGGGGAGCAGCCTTGCTGCGCCGGAGCGATTCGATGCGCCTTTCACTGCGAAACAGTGAGTACCGTCTGCGCGAGCTCTAGCGACGGCGCAGCAAGTCTGCTCCCCGTCACAGCGCCCGCCTCACCAGCTTCAGCGCGACAGCGCGGCCCCGCAGCTCGCCGTCACGCCTAGCGCGGCGGTGCCGGCAGTGTCCCCTTGTTGGCGATGGCCTTGTGGATCGCGGCCACAGTCTGCGTGGCACGAAACTCCACGATCTCGCGCGCCCACGCGGTCGACTTCGTGCGATCGGCCAGCGACACGCCATTGATCGTGGCCTTGTTGGCTTTGACCCGCTCCTCGAAGCGGATCGACCGTGGATCGTTGATGAACATGTTGAGCGCAATGACGGGATCGTCATGCAGGTTATCACTCTGTCCCTGCACAATGCCGCGGGATTCCATATGTTTGAATACGCTCGCGTAGTCGTAGTACTCCTGGATGTGTGCCACCACCGGATCGCCCTTCCAGATGCCCGTCAACGAATCCGCCACGGAGCGTTGGCCGCCCTGGTTGCCGCCGCTATCGCCAATCAGGATAATGTTCTTGAAGCCGTGCATCTTGAGGCTGTGCACTACGTCGGTCAGCACGGCGCGGAACGTTTCTTCGCGCAGACTCAAGGTGCCGGGGCTGGCCATATGCCCGCTCTGCGGCTCGATCCGGCCTTCCGGCACCAACTCGATGATGGGCGCGCAGAGCGCATTGCCCAGCTTGCGCGCGATGGATTCACAATTGGTGCGCAGTATGTAGTTGTGCTTGCCCAGTGCCAGCCACGGGCCGTTGGGCTCGATGCCGCCGGTCGAGATGATGACCGTGGTCTTGCCCGCCTTCATGGCATCGCGCACGTCCATCCAGGTCATTTCTTCCAGCCAGACCGTGTTGGGTGGAGCCAGGGGATTGGGCGTGTCTGCGCAATTGTACGGGTTGGCAGAACAGTTGCCGCCACCCATGTTGCGCTGCTGGTTTTGCGCGGCTGCTGCGGACACGAGCAGCAGCATGGTGACAACGATTGGAGCGGTCTTCATGGTGATCTCCCATGAGCGGGGGAAAGCTGCTTCAACGCGCAACCTTGTTACCGGCGATCCATACGGAGTTGATTAGGCGCACGTTGGCAATATTTGTTAGTGGACTGGCATCCAACACGATGAAATCGGCCCATTTGCCCGGCTCTAGCGTACCCAGCTCGCGGTCGACCTTCAAGCAGCGTGCAGCGTTGCGCGTAGCCGCCTGCAAGGCCTGGCGCGGGGTGAGCCCGGCCTTCACCATGAGTTCCAACTCCATCAGCTCGAAGTAGCCCTGGAACCGGCCCGTAGGACCCGTGTCGGTGCCCATGGCCATGGCCACACCCGCGTCGGCCAGGCGTTTGACGTTGCGGCTGGCCACCTCCAACGCGGTTTTGTAGCGCTGCGCACTGGCGCTGCTGCGCATGGCTTGCTGGCGTGCGGGCTCCTTGAGCGTAGAAACCCATTCGGGATTTGCGTGTTTCTGAAACAATGGATCGGCAAAGAAGTCGGGCGTGGATTCGTATACAAAGGTCGACACTTCGCGCATGAGGGTCGGGCTCACGCACACACCCGAGGTCTTGAGCGCGTCGATCAATTCGGCATCGACCTCGGCATCGCGTACGCTGTGGGCAATGAAATCGACTCCGGCGGCCAGCAGTGACTTGGCATCGGCCAGGTAGAACAGGTGTGCGGCCACGCGCAAATTGCGCCGGTGCGCTTCGTCGATCACGGCGCGGTACACCTCAGGCGCCATCTTCTGGGTGGTGCCCAGGTTGTCATCCACGCGGATCTTGACCAGGTCCACGTTCTGGGCAGCTACTTCTGCGACCTGCGTGCGGGCTTCCTCGGGCGTCCGCGGCGCGAGTACGGGTCCGGAGACAAATACACGCGCGCGGTCGAGTACAGGCGTTGCCTGCGCAGCGCGTGCCGCAAAGACGGGCGGCTGCTCGCCGCCCAGGCTGAATACGGTGGTAACGCCGTAGGCGGCATACGTGCGCAGGTCTCGCGTCGCGTCATTCACGTGTCCGTGCGCATTGACCAGTCCCGGGATCACGAATTTCCCATCGAGTGCAATGCGCTGCGCAGTTGCGGGAATGGTCACGCCCGTACCGGGACCGGCAGCTACGATTCGTCCGTTCTGTACAAGAATGGTCGCGTTCGCCACCGGGAATCGTTCCGTGCCGTCGATCAGATTGATCCCGGTAAATGCTTTTAGCTGGCCTGCCTGAGCCAACACTGAGACAGTCAACGTCAAGAGCAGCAAACTGCCGCTCGCGGCTGCGCGTAGGAGGATCATGGGGTCACGGGTGGTGGCGGAAGATCTGGGGCGCTTGCACGCCGATCCAGCA
>JBOHRF010000524.1:0-3513 GCA_050732575.1 Longimicrobiales bacterium | reverse complement strand
CGGTGCATCAGGCTGGGAATTGACCATGTGGCACCTGAATCGTCGGACCGGGTCAGGAACACGCTGTTCATGTCTCTACCAGCTGCATCCACGGAGGTCCCGATGAACCCTACGAAAAGAGTGGCTTGTGCCTCTGCCAAACCGCTATATGAACTCGATGGGATATTTCCTCAATGTGCTTTGCCACCCACGTTCGCCCATCAGAGAACGCGTGAACCAACGATGGACCCGTTGCTGCAAGTGTCGGAGCCACCAGGTGCAGTTGTCCGGTGGAAGTCGTGACAAGTTGGTCAGCCGAGAACTTGTTCAAGTGGATGCGACCGACATAGAAGCGATTGGGGGTCGACCAGCCTGACTTCACTTCACGAGTAGCCGACCATAAACCAACAAACCTGAGATTCATCCACGAAAAAACATCCTTGGGGTATGCGCTGCTCTCAGGTTCGGCCCAAACCAGCACAAGTCGACCCAGGCTATCCGTTGCGGCACGCGGAAAAGCGAACGTGTAGCGCCCGGCTGGGGCGCTGATCACCGAACCGCCCAGCTCCCATCCGGCGAACGGATTCCGAAATGGCTCCTCCGGACTCAACCCCTGCATGTCATTACCGACAACAAAGGTTGCGTGCTTGCTGCTCGCGATTGTCGCGAATCGCGCAATCGCGCCTTTGGATGGCCCGATTGCGCCGTTGGGTTGCGGCGGACTCCAACCAGGGATCCCACATTGTTTCGGCTCGATGCGCCTGTCGCGCTCCATTGCGGCCTCAGCCTCGTGTGGCGGATGCCCATGCACTAAGACGCACAATAGTAAACCGACTGTCAAAAACGTCGGTCGGCCGGGCAGGGTGCGCCAACTTCTTGTCCCAGTTCGTCCATTCAACAAAGGGGTGAAAAGTACTCAGTTCTGCTGCCGCTGCTCGGGCAGCTCGAGCATGTGGTGGGGCAAGGCCAACATTGCGCCGCGGACTGACGCGCGCGCTGCAGGTTGGAGAAGATGTTCGTGTTGACAGTGTTGTTGTCATCGACGTTGTGCAGCGTGAACGCTCTGCGCTGCTTCCTCCGAACCACGGCGAGCGCGTTCCAAACCGCGCGCTCGCCGCTGGCATCGGCCGGGCGGTTCGCTACCTGGCCGCCAATCAGCGCGTGGCTCGCTTCATTTGGTTCGGTCGGTGCATTCCGATGGTTCGGTCGGTGCATTCCGAGCGGACGCGTCACACCCATTCTGGCGCAGTAACGCCTCAGAAACGAATGGCGATTTCTGGAGCTTTTCTGTGACTGAATACCGTTTGCAGAGGTGGGGTCCAAATGGCAAGCTGATACGCAGTGTGACCCGCGACGTTCCATGGTTCCGACCTTGGTGGAGGTACCCGCTCCCTTCTGATCCGACGCCCGGATACGGTGCCGCGGTTTGGTTGGATGACAAGGGCCGCATTTGGACCATGACGCGCCCCTGCGCGGCCATCCGCCGTTCAAAGAACTGCTTCGGCCCCGGGTGAACAGGCAGCATCACGGTCGCGCTACACCGAGGTCGGAACATAGACAACTCGGTTGATCCAGTCCCAGTCCCGGGCTTCGCTCCACAGGTCAATGAGCAGTCTCGCCTGCTGGCCGTAGTTGGTGCTGCCGACGGGGCGGCGGAACAGGATGAGTCCGCCGTGGTTCTCACCAGCGCGGAGTATTCGGGCAGCGTGCCACGGCAGTGTTGCTCTATCGAATGCAACAAGGATCAAATTTGCTTCCGCGCAGGCGAGCAGAAGCGCGACATCATCGAGCCCCAGCCATGACCCTCCCTGCCAGCTCGCAATGTGCACAATGGGAAACGCTTGAACGAGTCGCTGGCAGGCCGTGACGAATCCATGGGCGGTGTTCTCGTCAGCCAGCAGCTGGCACTTCTGTTTCTCCGTCACGCGACTGCTGAATCTCTTCGGGGAACGCCCTGGTATAGGCGAGGGCGCGCTTGACGAGGATGCCAGGCCAACCGAAATGGTCAGCGGTCTTCGCGATGGATCGGGTTTCTTCGTACGTGGCCAGCACCTCCCATACGGCAACCCGATGCGCCGTCAGGTAGGCCTCGCGTCCGGAACG
This sequence comes from Longimicrobiales bacterium, assembly GCA_050732575.1. Classification (GTDB taxonomy): domain Bacteria; phylum Gemmatimonadota; class Gemmatimonadetes; order Longimicrobiales; family RSA9; genus JBBDWZ01. The sequence continues at coordinate 1,431 of JBOHRF010000524.1, read as the reverse complement.
GGAGTTCCGGAACGAGATCCCAGGGAACTCGGTTTCCAAACTCTTCTCAATGACGTAGCGGGCCACGAGATCACTCTTGGATGTGTGGGCGGCACGAGCCTGCTTGGCGACGAGTCGTTCATATCGTGCGGGCACCCGGCCCGAGACGTATGCAGAAGCCATGATGGAAAGATGTGCACAGTGTGCACACTGCGCAAGTCCGTGCCCGGCCGCACGCCGTGGTGATCGCTCGAGCGCAACAGATCGGAGGGCGCCTGCGCACGCTCGAGGCATGACGGTTCTGAATCGATTGACAGAGTGCGCTGAGCTACGACTTCGGGTGCTGCCACGAGCAGGAGCGCGGATACGCATCGTGTTGCTCCGAGGGTTTCGGAACACACAACGGCCAGACGGGCCAGCGCATGGTGGGAACATCGATCGGAGCGTTGTCTGATTCCGGCGGCCGGTGTCCGCATCGAGAACGTGCCCATCGTCCGCCACAGTGCTCGAAACCGACGCCTCGGATCACCGACCCGTGATCGCGCAGCTGATGTTCGCTGCGCGTTGACGGGCGCTCAGTTGCTCGCGCTTTCCAGCCACGCCGACCACCACAAATCGCGCAGTGTGCGCCCGCCGGCGTCCAGCATCCATGAACGCGAACCGGTCGAGCGCTTCCAGCGCGCGGGCCGAGGCGGGTCTTTGTGGTGCCCGCCGCGAACGTCAAATCTTCGACCGCCGGGATGATCGGTGCCAGCAGGCGCGGTGGCGAGGGGCACAAGAAACGCGGGGCCCCTGCTTCCCCGGATCACATACCCAGCAGCGTGATTCACCCGCAATTCCACCACCCCGCCCGCCGTCTCACCATCTCGGCGGCCCCTTCCCGCATCATGCGGCACCCTGCGGACAGAAGGCCTCGCCGCCGTCTACCGCCGCCGCGAACCCACCGCCACGCCGCTCTACCCTTTCCTGCAGCATCACCTCGAGACCTTCCTGGCCGACTCGGCCGAGGGCGACCCGCACGGCCTTGGCGTGCCACGCTGGATGGAGGACGACTTCCGCGCCTACCTAGCAGCGGCATCCTGGCCCACGGCTTCGCCCCGATCCGCTGCGAGGGTGGAAAGAGTCACGAAACAGCGCTTGAAAATTCCTATCCTCTTCGTGCCGCCCAACTCACGGCTGGCTGTTGCGGCGGCTTCATCATCGGAGCTACGTTCTGCTCCTGCTCGCTGATGCGATCACCGGACTGTTCAGGCTCGTGGACGTGCCACGAATGCTGGCCTGGCCCCGCTGGCCGCCGTCACGGCCATACACGGCCTACCTGTTCGAACAATCGAAGGCGCCAGACCTGTCGCAGCTCTTCGAGCTGACCATGGTGCACGTCATGGCGCACGCGCGCCGGCCCGCGCGGAGATGAGGTGGTTCAGTAGGCACTCCTTTACTTCCGCCGCCCAG
>JBOHRF010000523.1:0-3520 GCA_050732575.1 Longimicrobiales bacterium | reverse complement strand
GAATTCGAGCAGCACATCGATGATCTCCACGTTGTTGCCCCCGGAAAAATGGGCCAGCGCGGGCGAATCGAACGAGAACAGCGGTTCGTTGATCAGGGCGCGCAACTCGGAATATTGCGAGAGCAGTTTGCGCATTTCCCGGGCATCGCCCTTCTGAATTGCGTCGCGCATACGCTCCAGCGGTGCATGCGTTGTACCGGCTTGGGCTTCGATGTGCTGCTTGAGCGCGGCCCAGTTGGCAAAGCCGTATTCACGGGCCAGCACGTACTGCGCATCGGCCAGCACGATGTCCCGTTTGTCCGGCAGCTCCGCACGCAGGCGCGCCTGTGCTTCCGCCTCGCCTGCGCGGATGGCGCGCAACAGTTCCTTGGCCAGCGTCTTCTGTTGATCGAAGTCAGGATGGGTGGGCAGGGAACGGCGGAAATCTGCAGTCATGGCAACCTCCTTCGTTACGGCCGGCGTCCGCACGATCGGCCCGAAAGAGGGTCGTGATCGCTGTATCTCGAATCAGGTTGGGCGCAGCCCTTTCCGCGGACCGGTGGCGTCCTGAACGCCTGGGCCGAACATTAGCGGGCCAGGCCGTTTGCGCAAGGCGCCGAAACAGGGATCACTCGTGCGGAACACGCGGTATCTTGTAGCGGTTCCGTATTGGGGAGACCGTGCCATGACCCATAGTCGCTTATTATCGACAGTATGCAGCGCTGCGCTGGCACTTGGCTTCGTATCCTGCGCCACCCGGGGCCACGTGGGTGCGCCCGTGGATTTGGCCGGTAACTGGGTGTTGAACGTCAGCCAGAGTGACACTGCGGATCTCGGCGATCGCGCCAACCAATCGGGGGCTGCCCGGCAGATGCGTTTCGGTATTCGTCCTCGCATCGGTCCGGGGCCTGGCCAGATGCGCAGTTTGGACGACGCGCTGGCCGAATTGCGAGACGTGGTACTGGCCCTGAATCGAGGCAGTGCACGCGTCAACATTACGCATTCCGTTGCCGCAACCACGCTCACGTTTGCGGATAGCACATCGTTGTACCTGCGCAATAGCGGCGCTCGCACCCGGATCCTCTGGCGCGGCGTGCATGAGGTCGAGGCGCGCGGCAAGTGGCGCGGTCCCGCATTCGTAAGCGAACGCAGGCTGGAAATCGGCCTCGTGGTGCGTGAGACGTTCACGCGGCCCGCCAATTCCATGCAACTGGTGGTGCACACCGTGATTGAAGGCTCGCCTCTGCGCGAAGTGAAATTCAAACGCGTCTACGATCCGGCAACGTGATGAAAACGGCGCTGCAGTCCCTGGCCGCAGCGGTGCAACGCCTGGCCGCTTTCCACGCGGAGCCCTCAACCCTCCCAGCGACCGATCCCGTTCGAGTTGATCCTGTATGAGAACGTGGCCTACCTGGCGCCCGACCAACGGCGCCGCGAGGCGTTCGAGCAGCTCCGCAAAACGATCGGTACACGGCCCGAGACACTGCTGGCGGCGAGCAAAAACTCGCTGGAAGCAGTCACTGCGCTGGGTATGTTCCGGCGCTGCAGCGTGCGCACCGATTGTTGCGCTTGCATGGGCAGACCATTTGCAAGCGTACCAGCCCGCAGTGCGTATCGTGCCCACTGCGTAACGATTGTTTCTACGCCCAGAGCAGTATAACAGGACGTTCTTGACACCGTTCCCAACCCGCTAGGTGTGTTGCGCTGGCAACACACGCGAGGCGGCCGCGCGAGCCACTACAACCGCCGCGCTACCTTTCTACACGACCAGACCAGCGCGTGGGATACCCGGGTGTGCGGCTGTCGACCGGTACGGGAGTTGCCAGTTCGCTGGCAAATGATCTGTTGGGAGACAAAGACTGCTGACGGGAGAGTCGACGGTGACTGCTGGATCGTCCAATGACAAACGCGCCGCACTCGAAGAGCGTGTGCGCGCCATTCCGTTCCGTAGAAAAGTCGCGTTCGTCCTCTCCATCTGGATCACGCTTTTCCTCATCGCCGAGATTGGCGCCCGCGTAGGCGGCTACTTCATATACGGTCGCAGCCCGTTCTTCCTGTTTTACGGGTTCAAGTCGTTTATGGCCGATTCTGATCCCGAGGGCCATTCGGCCGCTTACGATGGTTATTTCAAGTTTCCGCCCAATCGGACACTGCGTCAGTACGGGCTCTTCCAGGAGCCGACGCCGATTCGCATCAACTCACACGGTTTTCGCGGACCCGAGTTCGAGGCTACCAAGCCGGCCTCAATGATCCGCATCATCTGTCTGGGAGAATCGTCGACGTTCGGCTTCTTCAACAGCGACACGGGTACCTACCCGGCGATTCTCGGACGCCTCATGAGCGACTCTGCGCGCGGCAACACCGCACCGCGGTACGAGGTGATCAACGCCGGGATTCCGCATGCCAACTCGGATAACATCCGCGCCATGGTCGAACACGAGATATTGACGTACAAACCCGACGTGTTGACGCTCTACGCCGGATACAATGATGCGGCCGCGCTGATGGCGCCATCGACACTCCACAAGACACTCACGTGGCTGCACAGCCACTTTGCCAGCTGGGTGGCCTTCAAGAGACTGATCACTGCGCTGGGTGGCCCTGATCTGCCCTCTCGCTGGAGCGCTCAGCGCGCGGGTTCGGATTCCGCTCAGGTGGGTCTGCAAGCTCGCTTGCATCGCGAGCGTTATCGATCCAACCTCCAATCGATGGTGTCGGCCGTGCAGGGGCAGGGTATACCGATCGTCTTCATCAAACAGGCAGTCACGACGGGTTGGGGTGATTCGACGGGCTTGAGCTATCAGCAAAAAGTCAGTAACGCGCAGCAAACACTGGCCAGGGGCGAACGGATTTCCGGCAGTGAGACCATGATGGTCGTGCACTCGGCTCTCATGGCGGTCCTCGATTCGGTGGCGGCGGCGGCGCAAGTGCCGGTGGTCAATTTCATTGAAGTCGTCAACCGCCATCCCGAATTCTTTGCCAGTTACGTGCATTTGACGGAGACCGGTAATACCGCACTGGCACAGGCCCTGATTCCCGTGCTCGAGCGGGAAGCCAGCAAGCGCCAGTAGTTTGTGAACCCGCGACCAGGCGTGGTCGCACCGGCCATCACTCCGCGCGCAGCGCCTCGGTCGGACTGATGCGCAGCGCGCGCCGCGCAGGCAACCATCCGGCAAACAATGCGACCGCCAACAACACGGCAGTCACGACGGTAAGCACCAGCGGATCGAACGCCGATGTATTGAACAGGTGGGGCTGGAGCCGGGGCGCGCCGGCCAGCGTCAGTGCCAATCCAATGAGCACGCCCAGCGCAGCCAGCGCCGTACCGCTGCCCACCACGAAGCGCGTGAGCTGCGTGCTCGACGCGCCCAGTGCCAGACGTACTCCGATTTCACGTGTGCGCCAGGCCACCATGTAGGACATGAGGCTATACAGGCCGAGCACGGCCACCAGGAGTGCCAGTCCGCCGCTCAGCCCAAAGGTCACCATGCCCAACCGCAGCGGCCGCATTTCCCCTTCCAGGCGCGTGGCAAGCAGTTCG
>JBOHRF010000522.1:0-3551 GCA_050732575.1 Longimicrobiales bacterium | reverse complement strand
CCCGTCACGCCCGTCACGCCCGTCACGCCCGTCGCGGAGCCCTATTGGGCGCGCAAAACTGCGTGCAGGCGCACCTTGAGTTCGGGCGGAGCCTTGGCCTGATCGGCCGATGCACGGTAGAGGGCATTGCGAAAGGAGCGCAGATACAGCAGCGCGGGCGTACACGGAGGACAGAGGTCGAAATGGCGGCGGACGGTTTCAGCTTCATCCGGGCAGAGTTCGCCATCCAGGAAGGGGTGCAGCTTCAGTAAAGCGTCTAGACAACTGTCGTGGGTCATACCGCGCGCGGTTGGACGTATCCGGATTCGGTGGCCAGGGTGTACAGTCGTTCTTGTAGCAAACGTCGTCCACGAAACAGTCGGCTTTTGACCGTGCCGATGGGCACGTCGAGCACATCAGCGATTTCCGCGTAGCTAAGCCCCTCCAGATCGCTGAGCAGGACCACTTCCCGGAATTCGGGCGGAATGCGGTCGATCATTTCCAGGATCGTATCATCGATGATGGAAAAGAAGAACGTGCCCTCGGGGTCCTGTTGATAGGCGGGCATGAAAAGCACGGTTTCCGCGCCGGTTTCCAGGCCGCCATCGCTCTGCACTGCCTTCTGCATCACCTCGTCCCGCCGCGAATCATGCTGGCGCTGACGCAGGAACGCGTTGCGACAAATGGTAAACAGCCAACTCTTGGCCTGAGTTCCCGGCTCGTACCGGTCCCAGGATCGGTAGGCGCGCAGGAACGTCTCCTGAACCAAGTCCTCGGCGTCCGCCGCCGAGCCCGTCAACCGGAAGGCGAACCGGTAGACCGCATCGAGATGCGGCAGTGCTTCGTTGTCGAACGTGGTGGCAATTTGCATTGGACTGGGGGTTGGAGACACTGCGAAAATCGATCTGCTTATTCGAGCGGCACCCCCGGTCGTGAGGATGGTCGGCCCGCTCGCTCTCCAGCAAGGCAACGAACCGACCCAGGGCTTTGTGACGGGGCGGATTTACGAAGTCCAACCACGTTACGGGTACGCTGCCGGCTGCGAGTACTCAAACAGTGAGGTCGGACAATGCCTGCTCGAATTCGTCGGCCATGGATGGGTGTCCGTGCCGCCGGGCCGCCTCAATGCCACTCCGATACGACTGCGCTGCAGCCTTTGAGTCACCCGATGCGATCTGCGCCCTGGCCAACCGTCCCCACGCGTTGCCCTGGTCCGCAGCCATCAACAGATACGCCTCCAGATGCTCCTTCACCAGATGCCACTGGCCCAACTTCTCGAATTCGGCGGCCAACCCGAAATGCGCCCGGCTATCGGCTGGATTGCGCGCCAGCATGGCCTGCAAGGCTTCGATGCGATCCTTCACGATATCGGCTCCCTGTGGAGGACTCGTTTGACGGGCGGGCGAATTGGTTGCCTGCACGTTGTATTCGACGACGATAGAAACGTTTGATTTCACGCGCGTTGAATGCGTGCATTTTCGATGTCAACAGAGCAAAACGCGAGGGTGTTTGGAAGGGCCGCTGGAACGGCCTGCTGCGGACTTTCTAAGACTTTGTAATTAAATCGTTTACTAGCGGCCTCGAGGGACGTGCAGACGGTGCGCCGTTTGCAAGGAGGTTGAGATCACGCACAAGCCCCGGATGCGGGGCGCCAGAATTGACGAATCTCGCCCCAGGGTGAGTGCAGGGATAAATGGAGCGGTACCGTGAAAACTCGGACCTTGTTAGTCGCTCTAATGGTGGTCGGCTGCGCCTCGTCGGGCGGCCAGCCGAAGTCAGGCGGCGCCGGGAATAAGGCGTCGTCACCGGAAAGCCTCGAGCCGGCAAACCTGATCGGCGCCGGTCCGGTCGTTGTCCCGGAAGAAGTGCTTGAAGGATGGCGCTTCCTGTATCGGTTTGTGACAGAAGTCGAGTTTGTTCTTTGCCTCGAGGGGCAAAAACGCGACGACAAGATCCATATCGAGGGCTTCCGCCTCGCCTTCATGGAAGCCGCCAACTCGAGCAGCGTTCGCTATCAGCCCTGCACGAGTGATCGCTACATCGGAACCGCCCACAACCACCCACCAGTCGGCACAGCCAAGTCTCTATGCTACCAATCGTTGCCCGACCGGCGCAGCTTCGAAGCGGATGCTCGAGCCATGGTCGACGTAGTGCTGTGTGGCGATGACCGATTCCTCTGGGTGGTGCGAAAAGCGGATGGCGAACAGGTGGCTGGTGAAGCGGTTGTGGTAGCGAACGAGTAAGAACTGCCGGAACTGCGAAAGAGGGGAAGAAGCGGAAGAGCTTCTTCCTCTCTTCCTGTTTTCCGGTCCTCCGAGTTTCCTAAACCATTCGTTCGTCGCCAACGGCGCGGTACCCCAGGCCAAAAACAACGGCGATCAGCACGATCAGCAACACGGCATAGGCGGCGGCAGCTCCGAAATCGAACGCGCGCAGCTGGGCCAGGATCTCGATGGCAATGGGTCGCGTGCGGTGCGTGTAGAGCAGAATAGAAGCGACGAACTCGCCGAGCGCGGTTACGAATGCCAACATGGCGCCGGCCGCAACGCCGGGCATGACCAGGGGCAGCGCGATGCGAGTGGCGCGGCGCCAGGCGTTGGCCCCCAAGGAGGCAGCGGCCTCCTCGAGAGCGGGATCGAGCTGCCGGAAACTGGCCATGGCCGCGCGTGTGACCAATGGGATGTTTCGAATGAAATAGGCAAGCGGCAGGATCCAGATCGTGCCAACCAGTATGAAGCGGCCCAGCCACGGTTCATTGACACTGAACATGGAAGCCAGTGCGATGGCGAGTACAGTGCCTGGCAATGCCCATGGGAGAATCACGAGTGCGCTCATCAAGTGGCGGCCGCGGACCCGCGTGCGCACCAGCACATAGGCTGCCGCGTACGCCAGCAACACATTCAACGCCGTTGCCACGGTTGCCATTTGCAGGGAGTTCAGAACAGGACGTGTGCCTTCCGGCCCGAACAACAGCGCCCGGTAGTTTTCCGTGGAATAGGAGGGTGGCAGGAACTGCGTTGTCCAGGTGCCTTCCGGAACGAACGAGACCAGGATCACTGTCAGATGTGGGAGGAGCAGGAAGAGCACAATCAGGGCGCCCAGCAGCGTGTATCCGGTTCCGCGCTGGTTGCGCTGACGAGCGGCGTCCGCGCCGCCACCCACGCCTTTACCCGCTGTTGTGTAGGCCCTGCCGCTTTCTGTTCGCTCAATGAGTACCAGAAACAGCAGTGACACGACCGCCAGGATCACGGTCTCGACTGCCGCCATACCCAGCTCGCCATTGAGCTTGCTGGCAAAGATCTGCGTGGTGAGCACGCGAAAGCCGCCGCCGAACACATAGGGCGCACTGAAAGAGCCCATGGAGGTCATGAACACGAGCAACGCGGCACCCGCAATGGCGGGAGTCAGCATGGGCAGCGTCACGCGCCGCAATGTGTTGGCGCGATTAGCGCCTAACGCAGCCGCGGCTTCCTGCAGTGCAGGGTCCAGCCGGGCCATGCCGGCACTCGTGAACAAATAGAAATACACGTACATCGTGTACGCGTGGATCAGCAGCACGGCAAACGGGCCGG
>JBOHRF010000521.1:0-3555 GCA_050732575.1 Longimicrobiales bacterium | reverse complement strand
GCCCAGCAGTACCACGCGCTCGTGCCACCAGTGCTCGTTCCGCACCAGCACAAAGCGTTGCCAGGGCGCATTGCGCTGATGCCCGGCATTGTGCTGCAGCTTCAGGGCCTTCTTGCCCTTTCGCTGGTAGCGCTCCAGCTCGCGGCCAAACAGCAGCTCACAGGCGGCCACGGTCGCGTCCGCGTCCATGTTATCAAAGCCGGCATTGCGCCAGGACAATTCATCACATTCGACAATAAACGTGGACAGCTCGCGATCGAAGCGGTAGGCGTGCGCCTGTAAGACGCCGTACTCATTTTCCAGGATGATGAATGTGAAGGCGTCCAGTGGCAGCGCCGAGCCCAGCCAGATGAAGCGGGCGTTGCGCACATCGATCTGCGGTTTGAAATGCGGGGCGAAGACGCGCCGTACCAGGCTGTTCAGGCCATCGGCCGCAACCAGCAGGTCCGCGCGTGCGGCCAGATCCAGCACCCTGGGCTCGCCGGCATCACATTCGAAGCGCAGCTCAACGCCCAGCGCACGCGCGCGCGTTTGCAGTATGCGGAGCAGCTTTTTGCGCGCAATGCCACTGAACCCGTGTCCACCCGAGGTGATCGTACGGCCGCGGAAGTGAATGTCGATGTCGTCCCAGTGCGCAAAATGGTCGACGATCTCGCGGTGTGACTCCGCATCGGCCTGAGCCAGGTTTTCCAGCGTGGCATCAGAGAACACCACACCCCAGCCGAACGTATCATCCGGCCGGTTGCGCTCCAGCACCGTGACATGGTGGGCGGGATGGTGTTTCTTGAGCAGCAGCGAGAAGTAGAGCCCTGCAGGCCCACCGCCAATCACGGTGACGTTCACGGACGACTCACCTCCTGAAGCATGCGCGGCCTGTGTTACGGGCGCGGGCGCGGAAGTTGTCACACACCTGTTCGTCCGACCACCGTCCACACACCCGTGAGCGTGAACGCGAGCGTCCGTTCAATTCGCCATCCGTTCAAGCGCAGCCACACTCGCCAGCAGTCGCTCGACTTCCTCATCGGTTGTGTAACACGCGCAGCCCGCGCGCACCAGGCCTTCCGGCTGCAGTCCCAACCGTTCGATCACGGTGTGGGCAAAGAAGTCACCATGCGAGACGTACACAGCTCGCCTGGCCAGGTGTCGCGCGACCTCGGAAGAGCGCATGCCATTTACTGTAAAGCCGAGCGTGGGTGTGCGCGGCACTCCGGGTGGCGGCCCGTACAGCCGCACGTGCGCCATGTCGGCCAGGCCTTCCCACAAGCGGCGCAGCTGCGCGGCCGAGCGCTCGTGCAGCGTGGCAAACGCCGCCTTCAACCGTGCCGGTCGGTCGGCGCCGTGCCCGAGTGAAGCCAGGAAATCGAGGGCGGCGGCCGTGCCCACCATGCCTTCATGGCTGAGCGTGCCGGTTTCCAAACGTTCGGGCCCTACATCCGGCGCCGGAATGAGCTTGGGCGCGTCGAGCGCGTTCAGCAAATCGCGGCGCAACCAGAGCAATCCCACATGAGGCCCATAGAACTTGTAAGCGGAGCAGCCCAGGAAATCGCAATCCAGCGATTTTACGTCGATGCTTGCGTGCGGCGCGTAATGGACGGCATCGACGAACACAAGAGCGCCCACGGCACGCGCCAGCCGGGTGGCGCGCGCTACATCGTTGATGGTACCCAGCGCGTTGGAGGCAGCGCCGATTGCCAGCAAACGACAGCGTGGCGTGATCTTGCGCTCCAGGTCCTGCCAGTCCAGCTGACCGGTATCGGCTACCATGCGCACCACGCGCATGGTCAAACCGCGCTCTCGCTCCAGCGCGCACCAGGGCGCCACGTTGCCGTGATGATCCAGCTCCGTCACCACCACCTCGTCGCCCGGGCCCCAGGCGCGTCCCAGCGCGCGCGCCAGATGGAACGTCAGCGTGGTCATGTTGGCGCCAAATACCATCTCGTCGGGTGCGCCGCCCAGGAGGTCCGCGGCCGCGGCGCGCGCCTCTTCCAGTAGCACATCCGTCTCTGCACTGGTCGGATAGGCCCAGTGCGTGTTGGCATTGTGATGCATCAGGTAATCCGCCACCGCATCGACCACCACGCGCGGCACCTGCGTGCCGCCCGGTCCATCGAAGTACGCCACGGCCTCGCCGCCGTCCCGTCGCAGCAGCGCCGGAAACTGCAAACGGATGGCGGAACTACTGGCCCGCAGATTCGCGATCTCGAGTGTTGACATGGCGGGAGAATAATGCCAATCGACCAACGCTGCCATCACACCGGCATCCGTTCCTCCCCCTCCCCCCGGCTGAGGGGAGGAACGGATGCCGGTGTGTGAGACTCCGCACTATCTTGTCCGCCTACCCTGTCAGGCAGGATGGTCGTGTCGATTCACAGATCGGTTGGGGCGGTTTACCTGCTGGCATTACCGGCGCTCGCGAGCGCACAAGCGCCCGCCAACTGGGATGGCTTCACGCGCACGTTCCAGGCGTACGTCGATGCCGATCGCAACGTGGGCGCCAGTGTGCTTCTGATGCGCAATGGCCAAATCCTCGGCCAATACAATACCGGCTTCTCCAACCAAGCCACGCAGCAGCGCGTGAGTGATGCCACGCTCTTTCATTGGGGCTCCATCACCAAGACGCTGACCGCGGTTGCCATCATGCAGCTGCGCGATCGGGGCAAGCTCTCGCTGGATGATCGCGTGACCCGCTACGTGCCGGAACTGCGCCGCGTGCACGATCCGTTCGGGGCCATCGACAGTATTACCATCCGTATGCTGCTCGCGCATACAGCAGGCTTTCAGGGGTCGACCTGGCCGTACGATCAGGGCCGTCCGTGGGAGCCGTTCGAACCCATGGAATGGGATCAGCTAGTGGCCATGATGCCCTATGAGCAGCTGGCCTTCAGACCGGGCACGCGCTACAGCTACTCCAATCCCGCATTCGTCTACCTGGCGCGCATTATCGAGCAGCTGAGCGGCGATCCGTGGGAATCATACGTGCAAAAGAACATCTTTGCGCCGTTACGTCTGGATAGGAGTTACTTCCGCACCACTCCGTATTATCTGGCCGACCAACGCTCGCACAATTATTACGTGCGTAAGGACTCCAGCAATGTCGAGCGAATCAGCGACAACGGCCCCGACTTCAACCCCGGCATCACCGTGCCGAACGGCGGCTGGAACGCGCCGCTCGCCGACCTGGCGCGCTACGTGGCCTTCCTGACCAATGCCAAACCGCACGGCCCTGCACCACTCGCTTCTTACGATGTCGTGCTGGCGCGCAAGAGTCTGCAGGAGCTGGGGCAGCCCGTGCAACCCATGGGCCCACCTCCAGCCGATGCCAATTTGCCGCAACAATGGATGGGGATGTCGTTCTTTGTGCTGAAGAAAGGTGAGCGCACGCTGCTCGGGCACACGGGCAGTCAGGCCGCATTCCGCGCGTTTTTCTATTTCAATCCACAAACCACAACCGCCATCATCGCGGCCTTCAATACCACGCGCCAACCCATAGCAAGCGCAGAATACCGGGCTCTGATGACGGCTGTGTATGATTTGCTGTGGTAGGACGAGTAGTTG
>JBOHRF010000520.1:0-3557 GCA_050732575.1 Longimicrobiales bacterium | reverse complement strand
AGCAGATAGGCCGTGTTCAACCGTTTGTTGGCGGCCAGCAATACCTTCAACGCCTGCCGGCCTGCGAGGGTGAGGTTGTCTCGGTGCGAGAGCAAATTGTACTTCTGACCCTTGATGAATCGGCGGCTCTTCCCGCTCAGGCGTCCATACTCGTGCTTCCGTACCTTGTCCAGGGCATCGGACAGATGACGAAGCACATGGAACTTGTCGTACAGAATTTTCGCTGCCGGCGCATTCCTGGTGGTGGAATTCCGAAATGCCTTCCACATGTCCATCACCGCCAGCTGAATGCGTTTGCTCTTGCGCGGTCCCAGCCAGTGGAAGAACGCATCCAGGCTCGCTTCCGAGCGATCCGTGCCCCCGAACCAGATCGGCCGCTGCCGAAGCAGATCGCTCACCACGACCCGGTACGTATGCCCCTTACGAATCGAAATCTCATCCAGCCCGATCACGCGCGGGCCCGGCGTACCGGCCCGGCGCAGCTGCTCCCGCATATACTGCAGCTCCAACGCCTTGACCGTCTTCCAGTTCAAGCGCGTTTCGCGCGCAACATCCTGGATCGTCGAAGCGCGGCAGCGTCGACCCACGAAGAAGGCAAAGCGCCTGGTGTAGAACGGGCTCTCCGCGAGGAATTCCAGTTCCTCTTGCTTCACCTTGCCGCACCGCCGGCACGCGACGCGCCGAATCTGTAACTCGAGGTAAATCGTCCGATCGCCGCAGGACAGATCGCGCACCCGCCGCGTCTTCTGATCGTACCAACCACGCTGCTGCTGACCACAGGTTCCACACCGCGTTTTTTTGAGCGGCGTGTGAGTACGATGACTCGGGCGTTCGGATTCCCGAAGATCCCCTTGACGGTGTGGCTTGGCTGAAATCCCGGGAACCGGTACACGTCCCAGAGTCGGCGCTTGCGGCGGTGCTTTGGCATCCACCAATCATGCGTCGCTCTGCTACCCTCGCAAGCTCATCCCCGCACTCGCTCCCAACGCCTGTTTCTCCCTATAATCACCCACTCGTTCGGGAGAAGACCCTGTTTTCTCTCTGCGCGCCGCTGCATCCGCGTGCCATGAAGTCCTCGTGAAACGGGCCTTTTCGGATGGAAACTCATTAGTCGAGCACTCCTATTCGTAAGCTGAACTCGAACTCAAACTCGATATTGTCGATTGGACTGAACCAAGAACTTGTGCCAAGTCCGGGTTGGGAACTCATCGGTTGTTTGGTCTTCTGCGAACACGACTCCATAATACCCGAGTGTGCCATCGAACAGGATCATGAAAACTGGAGATCCACTGTCACCGTTGTTGGCGCCGGCCTGAACTCTCGAGGAGCAGATCATCGTGACGGTGCGCGTTGCGGCGACTGCCGGGTGATCGACGCACGTCCGGTCAACCGCTCCGTACGTCCACCCAGTTCTGCGCCCAACCTTGTCCAGCGAATCTCCTGCAAACGGCCCGCCAATGATCTTTTCACGGATGGTGGCTCGACTGCCGATGGCTGCCGGTCCGAATAGCCGCCATGCTCCGCCCGCAGGAATCGCGATCTTGGCAAAATCCCACGCTAGGTTGGATATAGGATTGTACTCTGCGAGGGTCGCATCGCCGTACCTGCAAGCAGCCCCGGGGCAACCCGCTGTAAACGCCGGCGGGTCAGTTACCTCGTCACCGACGTAATCGCCGCCATGGGTTGGCTGTAGCCAGCGTGTGTTCTCCAAACTAGCCCACGTGTTCGAGCAGTGAGAGGCTGTGAGGAAGTATCGCGTGGGTGATATCTCCGCGTTCGCGCTCAACGTACAGGGCGAGTTCGTTGAATTCCTTGTTATGGACACCCCACCCGGGATTGGATCAACCCTGTGGTTCAAGTCATGATTCGCAAGTGCCGGCAACTGCTCCTCAACAAAGGTCACGGCTTCAAGCGGGATGTTTGCGGAACGGACATGCTCGCGCATCAAGTCTGCAGCTGACATGCGGGTCAATCCGACAACAATACGATTGATGCGTTCGTCGATGTCAGCCATTGATACGCCTGGCAGGCTGAGAAGAGTCCGTATCGACAGGTACCACTGAGATAGAGTTTGCCACGAAAACGCGCCCTGCTCGATCTGAATCGGCAGTTCGGCCATCCTCTGCAAGCGGCCTCGCCGTTCCAGCACGCTACGAACTGCTTGGGCAGCAACGGATGAGTATGCCGGATCAACGAGGTACACATGAATGGCACCGTTGTCGATGTAGAATCCGCCGAAACCCGGGATCTCTTTTGCGATCTGGCTGAATATCGCATTTGTTGAATTGGATGGGGAAGCGATTACCGACGGCTGAAGTGCAAACCGCGGTCCGGGCCCGGCCGGAGTGCCATCCGAACATGCGGTAAGCGTTGCCAGGCAGATACCGGTCCAGACGTTTCCGAGTCTTTTCATCGTGCCTCCAGTTACTGGTCCCGCGACTATGAGTCATGGCAATGAAAAAGGGGCTCTCGGCGCGGAGAACCCCTACGTAAGGTGCGACTACGATGAACAGTGCGTCGTGCGAATGTCAACGTGTTTGGTGCGAAGCGCAGATCGTACGTGCGAATGAAGACAACCTGTACCTGGCAATATGTGAGGAGCCGATGCGAAGCGAATCATGGTAGAAGCATCACCATTATCTAATCATGTGCTTCACGTAATGCGCAGCGGATGTGTTCGCGCCCGCGCGCGAGTCGATTTAAGGCGATGGGCACGATCCTGTAACTGCGCCGTCATACAGCGGCCACAACCTTGATCCGCTTCGGCTCAGCAACGTCACAGTTGGCGGGCGAGGCAATGTTGAGGCTTCGCAGCCCCGCAAAGCGCGGCGCGTTGCCCGTGAAATGCAGGCAGACTAGACGGGTGTCGCGGTGTCCGGGTCTGTCCAGTGTGTACGGCGCCGCGGTTTTCACGCGGATGTCTATTATCGAAACTGTACGAATAAACAACGTGTCCGCTACAGCACCGGCGACTGCAGCCAACAGGAGCGCGCCAATGAAACTCACTCGTTGCCTCCTGCTTCCGACACCAAATAGTGGTGTGTCGCGCGGCCGGGAGGCAACTGCGCCCTATCGAACGGGTGCGTTGCCAAATCGACCTCGGACGGCATCCTGCTCTGCTCAGCCTGCGCCAATCCTGCTCAGCCCTGCAATCGCCGCTTCGGCCCGGAAGTGGTCGCCTCTCGTGTCAAGCCATGAAGGCTTTTCGTCCAAGCCGCGCGCGCGGCGCAACCGCATCGATTCTGTGCAACGTTCAGGAGTGTGAACGTCCTCGTCAGCACGCCCCTGGCGAGAGGAGAATCATGCAATGGTTGGCGCTTGTTCTGCTGCCGTTTGCCGTGTCGCCCGATCGGCTCTGCGAGCGTCCCGCTCCGCGTCGATGGAGCCGAGCAGCTGCGTGCCCGCGCGTACCTGGATCTGGTAATTCACGTTGGCGTCCACACCTGCCGTGTTCCACAGGGCCGCGTAGGACGCATCCCGCGTGCTCTTAAAGCCGTTCCAGCAGACTGCTGGAGGACGTCAGCGTTTTGATGGCCTTGCGGCGAACGCTGCTATTG
>JBOHRF010000519.1:0-3557 GCA_050732575.1 Longimicrobiales bacterium | reverse complement strand
AGCCCGCGAAACTCAGCGGGCAACACACCCGCAACGCGCAGCATTGCACCATCCAATCGCAGCGTGCGTCCCACGACACCCGGATCCTGGCCGAAACGACCGACCCAGGTTTCGTGACTCAACAACACAACGTCGCCGGGCGCAGGAGGCACCTGACCTGCGTCGAACGTGCGTCCCAGCACAGCGCGCACGCCCAATAAATCGAAGTAAGTGGGAGACACGTACTCGATGCCAATGCGCGCGGCTTCGCCCGCACCCGTCAGTGTGGCTGTTGCCGTCGAGAAGCCTGCTACCGGTGACACGGTGCGCAGCCGTTGTTGCATCTGATCGAACTTGGGATAGGACCAGGGCAGGGTATCGGGCGCAGGTTTGTCAGGCTGCGTGAGCAACACATCCAACAGGACCAGTCGCTCCGGATCGGGATACGGAGGATTCTGCAACAGCGCCGCGCGCATAGCACTAAAAATGGCGGTGTTGGCACCGATACCGAGACCGAGTACCAGGACACCGACAGCGGTGAGCCCGGGACGCTGCCGCAACGCGCGCACCGCCAATCGAACATCCCAGCGCAAACCGTCCAGTCGATCGCGCCAGCGCATGCGCCGCAGTCGAGCTGCACTTGCCTCGCGCATCTCATTTCTGAAGCGCGATACATCACCAAATGCACGTTGCGCCTCGCGCACTGCTTCGGCCTGCGTCAGGCCCTGCGCCACCAGCT
Organism: Longimicrobiales bacterium; assembly: GCA_050732575.1. GTDB lineage: Bacteria > Gemmatimonadota > Gemmatimonadetes > Longimicrobiales > RSA9 > JBBDWZ01. The sequence goes on along the minus strand of JBOHRF010000519.1, from coordinate 2,839 downwards.
CGTCGATGCGCTCCTTCAGATGATGCTCGATCTCCCAGTTCAGCGTCTCGTCCAGTCCACGCCGATGAAACAACCGTCCGAATGATCCCATGGCTCAGCCCCTCGAAACGGCAAGAGTGATCTGCTGCCAGGCCCGCAGGTACTGCGTCCAGCGCGCTTCCACTCGAACCAGCTCACCACGTCCCGCCTCGGTGAGACCGTAATAGCGAGCACGCCGACCTTTCTCGGACACGCCCCATTCGCCCGAGATCAAGCCGCGCTGTTCCAGCCGATGCAATGCCGGGTACAACGCGCCTTCCTCCTCCAGCAGCGCACCGCCCGTGGTCTCATGCAACCAGCGTAAGAGAGCAAAGCCGTGCATGGCCTGCCCCCGGCTCAGCGTCTTCAGGATCAACAGTTCGAGCGTGCCCGGCACCAGGTCCATTACCCCTAATCCGTTTAGGTCTAGAACTTGGACGTCGGATGACGTCGCAGGGTTGGTTCGGGGCGTATCCAAGAGCATGCTTTAATCACCGTGCTCGACTTCGCCTCATTAAAAGACGGCCTCTGGTCACACGGAGAGCCTTCGGGAAGTCTGATCAGATTGGCGGGCCTATGTTCCCGACTGTGTGACTCGAACGGAGAGCCGACATGAGAATCTTCGACGTACAGGGTATTGATTTGAACGTTCCGCGAAGCAATGCGTTTGCGTTCATTTCAGATCCGGCGCAGCTGCCGCGTTGGACAAACGCATTCGCCTCGGTGACCGCCGGAAGGGCCGTAATGCGTACAGCCGGCGGCGAGGTCACGGTCGATCTCGGCGTGCAAGCGTCGGCCGAAGCTGGGACGGTCGACTGGCGAATGACCTTCCCGGATCGCAGCGTGGCGACCGCCTTCTCGCGAGTCGTGGAGATAGACCGGGATCGTTGCGTCTTCAGCTTTGTTCTTGCGCCGCCGCCAGTGCCGCTGGAAGAACTTGAAGGGGCGCTGGAGGCTCAGTCGCGGACATTAGCGGAGGAGCTCAGAAAGCTGAAGGGAATCCTCGAGCATGGATAAGCGAGCACCTATTCAGCGGGACCAAAGCCTTGAACGCGAGGTCGATCGGGCGAAGGCGGGAGACCGTAGTGCCCTGGAGTCCGTGGTTCGCGCCGTGCAGAAGGACATCTACGGAGTAGCGCTGCGCTACCTCTGGCACCCTCAGGACGCGGAGGACGCCACGCAGGAGATCCTCATCCGGGTGATCACTGGTCTGGGGCGCTTCCGGGGCGACAGCAGCTTTCGCACGTGGGTGTATCGCATTGCTTGCAATACATTGCTCACGCTGCGCAAGAAACGCGTGGAGCAGCAAGCCATGACCTTCGAGCAATTCGGAGACGATCTGGCACGAGGGCTGTCGGAGGACACATTGCGTGTGGAGAACGACCCGGACGAGAGCTTGCTACTGGAGGAGGTGAAGATTGGCTGCACGCTGGCCATGCTCACGTGTCTCGATCGTAACCATCGCCTGGCGTACATCCTCGGTGAGATCGTCGAGTTGAACCACCACGAGGCTGCTGAGGTCCTGGAGATCGCCCCCGCAGCCTTTCGCAAGCGGTTGTCGCGAGCGCGGGCAACTATTACGGCGTTCATGATCTCTCGATGTGGACTGGCGAACCCGACCAATGCTTGTCGATGTCGTCGACGAGTCGGCACCGCCGTGGCTCTCGGTCGCGTGGATCCTGCCGATCTGTTATTCGCCTCTTCACGGGACCAGGCGGAGCGGTTTCCGCACGTGCTGGCGAAGATCAGACAGCTCGAGGAGACTCGTCGTGCGGCCGCGCTATACCGGTCCCACCCCGACCCGCAGCCGTCGGAGTCGTTTGTGTCCTGGTTGAGGCACGTAGTCGATGAGACGCCAGACACGCATTTTGAACGTGGAACCGTCTAACGGGAGTCTAGTGTCCTGAGTCAGAAATCCGTTGTCTTATCCAATTCGTCAAACGAACTTCTGACTCAGGACACAAGACCGCACCGTTACTCATTGATACGAGCAGGAGTCTCTCGTGAGCGAACCGCAGCGCTACTCATACGCCACGCACCTGGACGTCAAATTTCCAGCCCTGACCTTGGTGGACGTTCCCTCACTCGTCAAAGCGTGCACGGATCGGTGGTACAACCAAACGCTGTGCAAAGTAAATGATTCAGTCGTTCGCCTGGGGGTCGTGCAAGGTGAGTATCACTGGCACAAACACGACAATGACGATGAGTTCTTCTTCGTCCTTGACGGGCACTTTATCATCGATCTGGAAGACCGATCGATCGACTTACGATCGCAACAAGCATTCGTCGTTCCAAAGGGTGTCGTTCACCGCACCCGCGCCCCTGAGCGCACGACGATCCTGATGGTGGAAACTGCGGCAATCATTCCCACTGGCGATGCATAAGAGGTTGGTCCATCAGCCGGCGGCTTCTTCACCCGACATGTCGATGATCTTCAGGTAAGAATCATGCGCCGGGAAACGGCATCAGGGAGCTGCAGCCATGCCCTGAATACGGTCGGCCGGTAGTCGGCCCAACAGGCGCAACAAACCATCCAGAAGTGTGAGTGGGTGTGGCGGGCAGCCCGGGATGTAGAGATCCACGGGGAAGTCTGGGGGTACACCCGCGCCGGCTTCGGGGCTGCCGGCAAACGGGCCACCTGCAATGGCACACGCACCTACGGCGATGACAATCCTGGGTGCGGGTGTGGCCTGATAGGTCTTCTGAAGTGCATTGCGCATGTTCCGGTTGACCGTTCCCGTGATGACGATGCCATCCGCGTGGCGGGGCGAGGCCACGAATTGAACGCCGAAGCGGGCGAGGTCGAACACGACGTTGCCCA
>JBOHRF010000518.1:0-3595 GCA_050732575.1 Longimicrobiales bacterium | reverse complement strand
AGTCCCAGGATGGTTTGCCGGTCAGCGCCCAACGCCATACGAATGCCAATCTCATTGGTGCGCTGGCGCGCCGTGTAGGCCAGTACGCCATACAATCCAACGGCGGCCAGTATGAGCGCGGTGACGCCGAACACGCCGATCAGCGCAAAGGCAAAACGCGCGGGACCCAGGGCGCGATCCACGTAATGCTGCATCGGTTGCACGTTGGCCATCGGCATCTGTGGATCGAGTGCCTTGAGGATCGCGCGGATTGGGTCCACCTGACGTTCGGGGTTGCCACTCGTGCGCACTACATACGTCAGTGCGTTGAGGCCGCCCACCAGCCGGTCAGGATAGTAGAGCGTTTCACGACCGTCAGCGGCCAGCGAGCCGTTGCGCTGATGCTCGACCACACCAATCACCTCTGCCAGCACGGGCGAGGCCGTCCAGAAGCGCACGGCAACGCGTTTGCCCACGGCCGGCTGATTCGGCCACAGGCGCTGCGCCAACACGCGATCGACCATCACCACCTGCGTGCTGTCTGCCAGATCCACTTCCGTGAACGCGCGACCGGCCAGTACCGGTGTGCCCATGACCTCGAAGTAGCCGGGGAGGATCACGCGGATGTCCGCCTGCTGCAGCCGCGCCGGCTCGCCCAGCGCTTCTTCCGGTCCGTACGGGCCGTTGAAAACCTCGCCCGTAAGCGGCAACGGCGTGGCGGCCGACACCCCGCTGACACCGGGCAGCGCAGCAATGCGCTCACGCAGATCGCGCCCGAACTGCCAGCGTTGCGCCGTGGTGGGATAGCGGGAGAAGGGGAGCGGCGCCTGGAAGGTCAGCACGTTGTCCGCCTGAAAGCCGGGCTGCTCTCCGCGCAGGGCGAGAAACGTGCGCAGCATGAGCCCCGCGCCAATCAGCAGGACCAGGGAGAGCGCAACTTCCACGACGACTATAGCGCTGCGCACTGTACTCTGATGACGCGTGCCGGCGGAGGCGCGCTCGCGCAACGCGCGCGCCAGATCGGTGCCCGATGATTGCAGCGCGGGCAGCAGGCCGAACAGCGCGGTTGCCGCGATGGTGGCCAAAGCCGTATACGCCAGCACCAAACCATCGATGCGCGCGGTCGCGATACGCGGCAGATCGCCCGGTTGCAATGCCAGCAGCAACCGGATGCCTCCCATGGCCAGTCCAATGCCCAGGAGCGCGCCCGTCACACCGAGCACCAGGTTCTCGAGCAGCAGCTGGCGAATCAACTGGCTGCGCTTGCCGCCCAGCGCCGCGCGTACCGCCATCTCACGCTCGCGGCCCGCTGCGCGCACCAGCAGCAGGTTGGACACGTTGGCGCAGGCGATCAGCAGCACCAGCCCCACGGCACCCATCAGCGCCAGCATGAGCGGCCGCGCCGCGCGTGTGATGTCCTGATGCAGCGGCACGATGTGCAGGCGATACCCGACCTCGTTCCAGCGCGGGAAGCTGGCGCTGATGCGCTCGGCGATGACGTTGGCCTCACTCTGCGCCGACTGCCGCGTTGCACCCGGCCGCAACCGGCCGACCAGACGAAGGAACGCGTTGTTGCGCGGCGCATTCTCGAAATCGAGGCGCAGCGCCGACCACGCTTCGATGCGACTGGAGACGCCCGCTTCGCCCGGCATGTACAACGTGAAGCCCGGCCGCAGTACACCGACGACTTCCGCAGCCTGGCCTCCCAGCTGAATCGTACGACCCACAACGGCCGGATCGGCACTGAAGCGCGCGCGCCACAGGCCATCACTCAGGATCACGCGCGCCGGTGGAAAATCCTGCGGCGCCGTGTTGGGCGCCGGCGCCGACCCGTCGTCTGCCTCGAAATGGCGTCCATGCGCAATCTGGGCGCCCAGCATATCAAGGAAGCCAACCGTCACCAGACCAACGTCGATCTGCTCCGGATCGTGCGCTGCGCCGGCCAGTGTCTGCGGAAACGTCAACACCGCTTCCACCTGCTCGAACTCGCGCGACTGCTCCCGAATGTCCTTGAGATCCGGTGGTGATTCCGGGAAATGCATCACATTGCGATTGGTCAGCTGCGCCCAGACCATCATCAGGCGATCGGGCTCGCTGTAAGGGAGCGGCCGCAGCAATACCGCCTGGACTACGGAGAAGATCGCGGTGTTGGCGCCAATGCCCAGCGCGATCGTCAACACGGCTACCGCCGTGAATGCGCCGTTCCTCCCGAACGCGCGCCACGCCTGCCGGACATCGCGAATCATGCCGTCCATGAAGCGTTGCCTCCTGGTGTGCTGCCGCCGCATGTGTGCGGCCGGCGTGTGCCGTTCCTGATTGCGCGCGCGCCACACATGAACGCGCTCGGCAACGCCCGCCGCGGCTGCGTTCAGCAGCGCGGCTACCACATGACGCGCGCGCCTTGCCCACGGCGCATGCGCCAGTGCGCGCCGTTCTTCCGCGAACGTGCGCAGCTGATCCGCGCCAAAGCGCTTCCGGTAGGACGCCGGGTACAGCCGCAGCAGCCAGCCGTACAGCACGACGCTCGGACTCGTCTTTGACTTCATGAAAGACCGGGCCGCTCCAGCAGATTGCGACGGCGCGCCGCCTGGACCTGCGCCGCCAGCCGTTGCGCTTCCGACGATGCCACCCGCCGCCCCAGCGCGCTCAGCCGGTAATAGCGCCGACGCTCGTCATCTCCCGCGTCCGCGCCTGCATCCAGTTCCTCGATCCAGCCAGATTCCACGAGCCGCGCTATGGCGCGGTACAACGTGCCGGCATGCGCACGCACGCTGCCCCCCGAGCGCTCTTCCACCTCGCGCATGATCGCATAGCCATGCTGCTCGCCGCTGGCCAGTGCCAGCAGGATCTCGAACGCCAGCGGCGTCAGCGCCGCTTGTGGTTCGACCATACTCCCCCTCGGGGTACTATTCGCCTAAAGCACATAGTAGCCACAGCCCGGCCGCGCGGCAAGCGCGTGGTTCGAACGCACGAACAGTACTGCTGCGACAACCATGGGACGCCAGTATACACAACCCAACGTTGTGCGCTGACCGAGGGGTTTGCAGAGTACTCTACGGCGATCGTGCCTGGCCCGGGAGTCAGCGTCGAGTATAGTGATTTCGAAAACGGTTACGACCTGTTGACGAATTCGAATGACTCCACGGCGGATTCGAATTACCCTGACGCAAACGGATCACGAATAGAAGGCGCCGTGGCAGCGATGCTGCTGGACTTGACTGATCCTGCCAATGAAGCTCACGACGACGTACAGTATCCAGCCTCCTACGTTCGCAGCATTGTCGAAACCTGCCTCGTGAACTACGGCGGGGACGACCAGAAAGCCGATGGAATCGACCAACTCATACGCTGCTTTGAAAAGCAACTCGACACATCGATCAGCAGCAAGTTCTGGCCGCGCACCACGCTCTGGCTCAAGAACCTGTATGACCAGTAGTGATGCACGCCGCTGCCCGCGGCCGGCGCTGTGCTGGAGTCTGGTGCTGGTTGCAGGCACCTGCGCGCTGGATTTCTTTGGGGCGGCGTTTTGCTTGGGACGGAACGACCTGCTGGGTCAAGTTGGCGCGGGCCCGATCGCGGAAAATAGTGTACGAACGCCACGTCGAGTAATCGGCGG
>JBOHRF010000517.1:0-3617 GCA_050732575.1 Longimicrobiales bacterium | reverse complement strand
GTACAACGCGTCTAATGCGAACAGCGTTTTTATGTCGATCCTGCCCAGACGAGTGAGGCGCCGCGCTCCATTGGAGGCGCGGCGTGTGCTCATTCGATTCACATAATCATAGCGACTTCAGGAATTGCAGAAGCGCCGCGGGTGGCTGGTACCGAGCTCGTTTCACAATTGGCGGATTCAACCGAGCGAGCGCGCGCTCCTTCATCTTAAGGTCCGCCTCGACATACATGTGCGTCGTCGTCGGGCTCTCGTGACCGAGCCATAACGCAATCTCAGTGGGCCATACACCGGACTGCAGCATCGCCATGGCGGTCGAATGCCTGATACGGTGCGGTGATACCTTGACGTTAGCGAGTTCGGGATGTCGTTCCGACGCTGCCTTGGTCGCCAGCTTCAGCCGTTGACAGACCGTGGCTCGGTTCATTGCATTGCCCTGACGGGTGGGCAGCAGCGGCGATCGCTCGGTCAGTTGCGGGTTGCGGCCAAGCCAGTCACGAATATCTCGGACTGCGCTCTTCCAAAGCGGCAGCGACCGCTGCTTGCGTCCCTTTCCATGCAAGTGAATGAAAGATGTCGGGCCAAGGATGACGTCACCGACCTGAACACCAACGATCTCCGATACTCGAGCGCCAGTGTTGTAAAGCAAGGTCAAGAGCAGTCGGTCTCGTTGACCGAGCCAGCTTGCCGTAGAAATGTCCATGAGGGCCAACATCTGCTCCTTTGAGAGGAACCCGATCATCGGCCTGTCGAAGCGTTTCATTGGGACCGCCAGCGCCTGCTCAATGACACGCAGGTTCGCGAGGTCGCGACGAGCCGCGAATCGCAGGAAAGACCGTATAGCCGCCAGCCGGATATTGCGGCTACGGACGGTGTTGTGCCGGTCTTGTTCGAGGTGCTCCAGAAAGCTGGCCAGGAACTTCGCGTCCATGTCAGCCAATCGCAAGTCCGACGGCGGTTTGCCCAGATGTTGCTCGGCAAATCGCAACATGAGCAAGAAGGCATCGCGATAGGACGCGACGGTACAAGGACTGAGCGCTCGCTGCTGCACCATGTAGTCGGTGAAAAACTCCTGCACCAAGCCGCCGAAGGTGGGTGAAGTTGAACTATGCATGGCGCACCTCCTCCAGTGCAAAACACTCGAACTTCGCACCCACCACTGCCATCAGTTCTGGCGTGCCGCTGAGGTACCAGTAAGTGTCCGAGATGCTGGCATGACCAAGGTAGGTGCATAACCAGAGCACGGCGTGATCGACGGTCTCTCCTGTCTCATACCATCGTAGCAATCGAGCCACGGCGAAACTGTGGCGCAGGTCTTGAATGCGCGGATGCGGGTAGTCCCCGCGTGCCTGCCACGCCAATTGCCGACGCAGTTGGACGAAGACGTCTTGAACCGTCCTCTTCGGCAGGGCGCAGCCCGATTGCGACACGAAGAACGGCATGTCCGCACGGGTTTCGACACGCCGATCACGGAGTTGCCGGTATTCGTTGAGCGCTTGTACTGCACTGCTGTGCAACGGCAGGCAACGCGACTTGTTAAACTTGGTGTGATGCACGGTCAAACAAGCACGTCGCAAATCGACGTCCCCATCACGAAGGTTCAATGCTTCTGAGAGCCGAAGGCCGACGGTGGCGATAAGGCCGAACAGCGTCCGGTAGGTCGCGGGTCGTAGTCCGTCCAACGGGGGCAGGCGACCTGCCTGCTCGAGCAAATCGCACACTTCCTGCCTGGTGTAAATGTGCGGCGCTAAGCGCCGATGGCCTGGCCCGAAGGTGTGTAAGTCAGGGATCTCGGTGTCCGGCTGGAACTGGCGGTAGTATGCCGCGAAAGGTCGAACGACTTCCAACCTGCGAGCCCAGGTCACAAGTCCGGTGCGCTTGACATGCTCGCGCGCCCAGTCGAGTTGCAGTTTGAGTGTCAGCGGCCCTCGATGCCCACGGGCATCCGCGTACCGGGCGAAACGCATCAGTTGCTGGCCGGTGAAACTCAGTTCGAAGCCAAGTCGTCTTCGCTGATTCAGATATCGTTCGACAGCAAGCTGTACAGTGTTGTTGGTAGTGCTCATCTCACACCTCCCGGCCAGGGCATTGCAACGGCCGATAGGTGAACCATGTCGACCTTGGTGTAAATCATTGACGTGTCGAGCTCACGATGACGCAGCACGTCGGCGACTTCCTTGAGGGTGCTTCCGCTGGCGAGCATCCGACTCGCCAGCGTATGGCGCAATATGTGCACCCTCGTATAGGGAAGTCCGCCGCGCCGATATGCCTCGCGCACAATCTTGCGTAGCACCTCCGGACCGATCGGGGCATCAACCGGCGCGACATGGCGAACAAAGACTCGCCTGCTCGCCGTCGGAGGTCGCTCCACTTGTAGATAGGTTGCGATGGCCTGGCCCGTGGTCTGGGGCAACGGCAGCACGTCTACTCGACGCGACTTATTCTTGGCGATGCGAAGGGTTCCCGCTTCCCAGTCGATGTCGTCCAGATCGATGGTGACAACTTCGCCGGCTCGCAGGCCCAGATCGACGAGGCACCGGACCATGGCGTAAGCGCGATGCCTGGATGGCAACCCTTGTGGAAAGGCGTCAAGCAGCTGCAAAACCTCCTGCTGCGACAGCGTCTGCGGTAATACCGCCAAGCGTCTGTTCGCGGGCGATGCGATGACCGGCAGCAAGTGCGCCACCGCGTCCCCCAATGTTGCTCGATAGCGGAGATACGCGCGCAGCGTGCCCGCAACAACCTGTGCGCTGCCCGGACACAGTCGCCGAAGCTGTCTGCCGATGAACCGGCGCAGTTCGCCCTGGGTAGGAGAGCCAGCACCGTGGCTCTGTTGCAGGAAGGATCGTAGGATGCTGAGACGTTGCATTCGCGTGCCTCGCGCCAGTCCGCGTGCGCGGTTCATGTAATCATCAAAGCGGCGAAGTTCATCATCAATCGCGGTGAAAACCTGGCTCTTACGCAGCAGCCCGGCTTCATCCAGTGCGATGAGCAGATGCCGCAGTGCCGCACGGACCGTGCGCCCGTGCCTTCGCACTGGCGGTGGGCAGGTACAGCGCGGGAGGTGTTCAGTGATGAACCGCCGAACTACATCGTCTGTAAGGTCGCACGCGGCAATCCGACGGCGTCGTATCCAGCGGGCGAAGTGTGCGACACAATACAGGTACATTCTTACGGTGTGATCGGCGTAGCCTCGCCTGACGAGGTACTGACAATAGCCACCAATGTACGGAGCGAGAACGCTGTCGCGCAGCCACGAAGCCGGTGCAGCGTGAAGCGAAGGAAGGGTATCCATGAATGGCTCCTGAAGTGGGACAGCCACTACAGGAGACCTGCTTTTTTATGTGAAGTCCAATTCCGCCTGACTTGGCCGAGGACCACTCTCAGACTGCCACGTCCGCTGGACCGCATCGCTCGACGTCGCATAAAAACGCTGTTCGCATTAGACGCGCCCAGAACGGCAACGAAGATCTGGGCCTGCTTGATCTCGCCCGTAGCACCGTCCGTCACGGCCACCGTCTGGCCGGCGTAGTCGATGAACAGCTTCTCTCCCGGCGTGTGGGTCTGGCGCATCGACAGCGACAGCCGCTGGCGCCAGCGCCGGTAGTGGTCGCAGAAGG
>JBOHRF010000516.1:0-3624 GCA_050732575.1 Longimicrobiales bacterium | reverse complement strand
ACAATTTCAGTTGACATTGAGTGGTGGCATGATGATGGGCGGGATGATGGAAGGGGATGGCGCGAACACCTGGACGATCAACGGCAAGTCGTATCCCAACACCGACCCATTAGTTGTGAAACAGGGTGATCGTGTGCGTGTGCGGCTGTTCAACATGAGCATGGAAGACCATCCGATGCACCTGCACGGCCACAGTTTCGCCGTGCTGCAATACGACGGACGGCCCATCACGCCGATGGTGCGCGACACGCTCACGGTGCGACACATGGAGAGCTACGATGTCGAGTTCGTGGCGGACAATCCTGGGACGTGGTTTTTCCACTGCCACAATGCTGAGCACATGGAAGGCGGACTCATCACGCTGGTCAAATATCGGTGAAACGATGAATCCCGGTCTTTTGATTGCTTATGCGCACGTGATCGGCGGCCTGGGCGTCATCCGCGAGATTGTCAGCGGGCCGCGTGACGGGACGAGACTCGACAGCCTGCAAGTCTTGGCCAAATGGATCAACGTCACGCCCAAGGCGGCGTGCGCAGTGCAATTAGATCGTGGAACGAGGAAGGGATGATGGGGCTCGCGATTGCTGGAGCGGCAGTCTGTCTGATGGTCGCGCTGGTTGGGATAGGCAGTGCGGCAGCACCGGATATCATACCGGTCGCTGGGCGCAGTGCTGTTAAGCTGGCTGAGCCGGCGCCGAACTTCCAGCTCCGAGATTTGGATGGCCATCTCGTATCGCTTTCGGACTTGCGTGGCAAAGTGGTGCTGCTAAATTTCTGGGCGACCTGGTGCGGCCCCTGCCGGGTAGAGATGCCGGCGATGGAGCAGCTCTATCGGATGTTTTCGCGGAAGGATTTTGAGATTCTCGCCGTGTCTACCGACGCGCAAGGCGTGGCGGTGACCAGGCCGTTTCAGCAAGCGTATCATCTGACGTTTCCTATCCTTCACGATGCCGATTATCGTGTGGGATTGATGTATGGCGCACGGAGCCTCCCGATGACCTTCATGGTCGATCGACAGGGGATTGTCCGTCACCAGATCTTCGGCGCGCGTGACTGGGGAGCTTCCGAAGCGCAGCAGCTTGTGCAGATGTTGATGAAATCCTAGGCCATGTCGATATCGATCACCAATATCTCCCTCGTGGCAGCATTCCCGGCTGGGGTGCTGTCGTTCGTCTCGCCCTGTGTGTTCCCGCTGATTCCCTCCTACATTTCGTATATCACCGGGCTGTCCGTCGATAAACTCACCGACTCGACGGCGCGGGAAAAGTTCAAAAAAACTTAGTCATTAACGCCCTTAAGAACAACACCTCGTGGTGGCATCGGATGCATCTGCACGGGTTTAGTTTGCGAATGTTCACGCGCAATGGCATACCGGTCGAGCGCACCTGGCATGACAGTGCGTTGGTGGAGCCCGATGAAACTGAGGACATCGCCTTTGTCGCAGACAATCCGGGCGGCTGGGTGCTACATTGTCATGTGACCAATCACCAGGAGAGCGGCATGATGGCCGTGATCCGTGTCAGCTGACGAGTGACCACATCGTATAAGGAGAATCGACATGCGCAACACAATGCTGAAGTTTCGACGGAGCACCGCACTGCTGGCAGCGCTCGTGGCAGCGCTCCTGTCCACACAGGCTTTCGCCGCGCAGACGATGGTCACGCTCTACAAGAATCTACAGTGCGCCTGCTGCGAGGACTATGCGAAATTTCTTGAAAAACAGGGTTTCAAGGTGGAGGTCAAACCGGTACCCGACCTGCACTCGATCGACCAAAAGGCCGGCGTGCCCGAGGCTCTGGAAGGCTGTCATACCTCATTCATAGATGGCTATGTCGTGATCGGCCACGTACCAGTTGATGCGATCCACAAGCTCCTGGCGGAGCGACCGAAGATTGTCGGCATTTCCATTCCGGGTATGCCGGCTAACCTGCCCGGCATGCCTGGTCCACGATCCCATCAGGTCGCGATCCATGAGATCGCCGCGGAAGGCGGCACCTCGAAAATATTCATGACGGTGCCGTGAAGTCATGAGAGTCATACCGGTGCGGCATTGCCAAGACGCAGAGCGAAAGCAGCGTTTAATTATATGAGTTCTACCAAGCCCAGCGGGTTGTGGTGGAACTGGCGGTATAGGCGAATAGGCCTGTACGCCTCCACGAGGTTTTTACGAGTCTATGAACTTTCCTAGTTTTTAGTGATGCATTCTCTTACGCTTGGGCACTTGCAGGTGAGCGAGAAGGGAGTGACAACCAAGGATTAGTTCACAGGAAGAAAAGGGGCCAACCTACAGTTTATGGGGAAACACGAGGCAGTGGACGCGACCTGCGCGGTTATGTCGAGGATGCCCGCCAGGCGGTTCGTCAACGGATAACGCTTCCGGCCGGGTACTCGCAGTGGACGGGCCAGTATGAGCATCTCGTCCGGGCCGAGGAGCGGCTCAAACTGGTGGTTCCCGTGACCATCGGCTTGATCCTCCTCTTGCTCTATCTGAATTTTCGCTCGCTGGCGAAATCCCTCATCGTGCTCTTGTCTGTCCCCTTCGCCGCGATCGGGGCCATCTGGGCTGGTAAAGAGATAACGGAGTCAAGGTAAGGCAATGGCAACTGATCCCGTATGCGGCATGCCAGTCGAGGAATCAACTGCAGCAGGCAGCAGCGTGTTCGAGGGGAGCAAGTATTACTTCTGCTCCGCTGGTTGCAAGCAGAAATTTGAGGCAAACCCGTCCGCGTACGTTGACACGCCGTCTCCCGCTGGGAATTCGGAGCACACCGGACTCGCGCATCAGCCCGCTCACACAACGGAGGAATCTCCGAGTCACGTCCGTGACAGGCCTGTCGCCGCGGGTGCGGTGCCACTGGAGCCTATCTATACTTGCCCGATGCACCCGGAAATTGTGCGCAACGTACCGGGTGATTGCCCGCTCTGCGGCATGGCGCTGGTGCTGCTCGCCGGTACAGGAGAGGCAGACGATGCCGAACTTCGTGATCTTCAGCGGCGGCTGTGGATCGGAGTCGCGCTGTCAATCCCGCTCGTGGTGCTCGCGATGTCGCCGATGATCGGCATCCATAACCTGTTTGACCTTCAGCCTCGGCAACGCGGCTGGGTCGAGTTTGTGCTGGGCACACCGGTCGTACTGTGGGTCGGGTGGCCGATCCTGCGCAAGTTCTGGCTGTCGCTCATCCATCATGCGCTTAACATGTACACGTTGATCGGGCTGGGGGTGGGGCTCGCCTACCTGTTTAGCCTTGCTGCAGTGTTTATTCCTGACCTGTTCCCGCAAGAGTTCCGTGAACACGACGGTGCGGTAGGGACGTATTTCGAAGCCGCTGCGGTGATCGTGACACTAGTAATACTCGGCGACTTCCTGCAGTTGCGAGCGATGGGTCAGACCAGTCACGCCATCCAGCAATTGCTCAAGCTCGCGCCTAATCTTGCCTGGCGTGTGCGCGACGACGGTACCGAGGAACAAGTGCCATTGGAGACAGTCACTGTTGGTAACCGGTTGCGTGTGAAGCCGGGCGAGAAAGTGCCAGTGGATGGCACAGTCCTCGACGGTACCAGTAGAGTGGACGAATCCATGATCACTGGCGAGCCCATGCCGGTGGCCAAGGCAGTGGGCGGTAA
>JBOHRF010000515.1:0-3626 GCA_050732575.1 Longimicrobiales bacterium | reverse complement strand
GGGCACCGCGCCCACGCCCTTGAGGCGGCTTTGTACGGAAGCGTTCTGAAACATGAGCGTAACCACTGGCTCGAGCTCCACAGCCAGACGTTCGAGTCGGTTGCGCATCTCATCGAGTTGGGGACCGACCTCGGGAGCGGAATCGGGAGCGGGAATCGGAACGGGGTACGACTGATGTCGCCCCTGCCGATTCCCGGATCTCGGAATCCATTGTGACTCCCGCTCCCGATTCCGCTCCCGAGGTCGTCCCGAACCCGCGCCCGATCCCCGATCTCCCGCCCCCGAATCCGTTCCGACTCCCGCTCCCGAGGTCGTTCCCGAACCCGGCCCGATTCCCGGCACGCCCACACGCGCCCTCGAAAACCGAAGCTAGGGATGCTGAAGGTGGCGTCCGGATACTGGGGTGTGAACTTGAGTGAAGGTATTGGGAGGGCTACATTAAAAGGCTTGATTCGAGTTGCGCATCCGGAAAACGAGACGGGGATGTTCGAAGAGCTTTCAGAGAAGTTGGAAGGGGTGCTCGGCCGGTTTCGGCAGCGGGGTCTGCTGACCGAAACCATGGTGCAGGAGGGTCTGCGCGAGGTCCGGCGGGTGTTGCTGGAGGCGGACGTCAACTACCAGTTGGCGAAAGATTTTCTGACCCGGGTGGAGGCAAAGGCGACGGGCGAGAAGCTGCTCAAGTCGGTGGCGCCCGGGCAGCAGATGGTCAAGATCGTGAATGACGAGCTGATCCATTTGCTGGGTGACAAACAGGAAGGCATCCGGATCGCTGCGGTTGGACCGACCGTGATTTTGCTGGCGGGCTTGCAGGGGTCGGGCAAGACGACCACGGCGGCCAAAGTGGCGAAGCGGATGGTACGGGAGGGCCGGGCGCCCATGTTGGCGGCGCTGGACATCCAGCGGCCGGCGGCGATCGATCAGCTGGAGACGCTGGGCCGGCAGGTAGACGTGCCGGTGTACGCGGATCGCAGTGAAAAGGATGTAGGCAAGATCGCGAGGGCGGCGCTGGAGAAAGCCAACCACGATCGTCATCGCGTGCTGATTCTGGATACGGCAGGCCGGCTGCAGATCGACGAGCAGCTGATGGATGAGCTGCGGCGGATCAAGGCGGTGACCAGGCCTACCGAAGTGTTGCTGGTAGTGGATGCCATGATCGGTCAGGAAGCGGTCAAGGTCGCACAGGGCTTCAACGAAGCCGTAGGCCTGACGGGAGTAATCCTGACCAAGCTGGATGGTGATGCGCGCGGCGGTGCCGCGTTGTCGATCCGGGGCAGTGTGGGCGTGCCCATCAAGTTTGCGGGCGTGGGCGAGCGTGTGGATGGGTTGGAAGTCTTCAATCCGCAGCGCATGGCCGGGCGCATTCTGCAGCAGGGCGACGTCATAGGACTGGTCGAGAAGGCGCAGGAGGCGTTCGATGTCGACGAAACGAAGCGCCTGGAAAAGAAGGTTGCGCGGGAAGGCAAGTTCGACCTGGACGACTTCCTGGGCGTAATGCGACAGATGCAGAAGATGGGACCGCTCGAGGGGCTGCTGAAAATGATACCGGGCGTGAACCAGAAGCTGCTGAAGAATACCAAGATCGATCCCAAGCAATTGAAGCACGTGGAAGCCATCGTGCTGTCCATGACTTCGCAGGAACGGCGGCGCCCGGACATCCTGAATGGCTCGCGACGCGCGCGCATTGCGCGCGGCTCGGGCCGGCCCGTGCAGGAAGTCAATCGCTTGATGGATCAGTTCAAGCAGATGCAGAAAATGATGAAGCAGATGAAGGGAATGGGGCAGGGCATGGGTGGCATGGGTGGCATGCGCGGGATGCCGTTTACGACGTGAGTTACACGTTCTCGTTTTCGCTCACGTTCACGTTCCCGAATGGTCGGGAACGACCGTTAACGTGAACGAAAACGTGAGCGAGAGCGTGAACAGAATCGGGCGTGGCCGCAATGCGGTCACAGAACCTCGGAAACGCCGAGGGCGCCTGTTCTTCAAGTCAGTGAGCCTCATGTCGGTCAAGATTCGTCTTCGCCGTGTCGGTCGGAAGCATCAACCCAGCTATCGCATTGTGGTGGCGCGCTCTGCGGATCCGCGCGGGGGTGAATACCTGGATACGGTCGGGTTCTACAATCCGCGCACGCAGCCGGCCGAATTACGCCTGGATCTGGGCAAGGTCGATCAATGGCTCACACAGGGTGCGGAGCTGAGCGACACGGCGGCATCGCTGATTCGTAAAGCGCGCAAAGGTGGAGATCCCAGCGTGCAGTTGCGCGATATGAAAGCGGAGAGTTTGAAAGCGGCGGCACCCAGCGCAACGCCCAAGAAGCGCGCGGCGCGCAAGAAGGCGGGTGCGGCCGAGGGTGAAGCGCCGGCAGAGTAGGCGGCCATGGCCGGCGACAAGCAACCGGATCATCTGGTCGTTGGTCATGTCACGAAGGCGCACGGTACCAAGGGCGAAATCTTCGTGTGGCCGTTGACCGACCGAATCGATGTCGTGTTTGAGCCGGGCCGCGAGCTGCAGGTGGAAGCGAGCGACGAGCCCGAGGCCGAGACGTTCGATGAACTGACCATCGAGAGCGTGCGGCCCTTCAAACGCGGTTTGCTGGTCAAGTTCGACGGCCTGGAAGATCGCAATGCGGTAGAGGGATTGACGCAACGGTACCTGTGCATTCCGATCGGGCGGGCCGCACCGCTGGATGAAGGTGAAGTTTTCTATCATCAGCTGATCGGTCTGCAGGTAGTGACCGCAGAGGGTGAAACAGTTGGGCCCGTGCGTGAGATCTATGAGACCGGTCCCACCATTCTGCTGGAGGTCCGGCGACCGGCGGGTGGGCAGGTGTTGATTCCGTACACCGAGCGCGTGGTGCGCAAGGTGGATGTGGAAGGCGGCACACTGGTGATCAAGCCACCCCCGGGACTGTTGGAGATTTAGCTTTTTCACGCTCTCGTTCTCGCTCACGTTCTCGTTCACGAACGAACGACCGTGAGCGTGAACGAAAACGAGAACGAGAACGTGTTGCGGATCAACATCGTCACGATTTTTCCCGAGTTTTTTGCGGGGCCGCTCGAGCTGAGCATACCGGCGCGGGCGGCGCGCGCGGGACTGGTCGAATACAACGTGATCGATTTGCGCGCGTACACGAGCGATCGACACCAGACGGTGGATGACTATCCGTTCGGCGGCGGCGCAGGGATGGTCATGAAGCCGGAACCGTTCTTCGGTGCGCTGGACCAGCTGAAACCAAGCGGTGCCGTGGTGTTGCTGTCAGCGCGCGGCCGCCGTTTCGAGCACAGTGATGCAGTCCGCTTCGCGATTCAGGCGGAGCTGACCCTGCTGTGCGGGCACTACAAAGATGTGGATCAACGGGTGGCGGAACATCTGGCTACCGAGGAGCTGTCGCTGGGTGACTTCATCGTGAGTGGCGGTGAAGTGGCGGCTCTGGCCGTGACCGATGCGGTGGTGCGCTTGCTGCCGGGCGCGCTGGGTACGCACGAGGCGGCGGCCACGGACTCCTTTTATGAGCCGGGTTTGCTGAGTCCGCCCTCGTACACCCGACCGGCGCAGTATCGCGGGTATGCGGTGCCCGAGGTATTGTTGAGTGGTGATCACGCGCGCATCATGCGCTGGCGTGCCG
>JBOHRF010000514.1:0-3631 GCA_050732575.1 Longimicrobiales bacterium | reverse complement strand
ATATTGAGCGGGGTGAAAACAACATTCTCGGCCACAGTGCGCTGCGCTCCTCCTATGCTTGAACTGCACATTGCATTTCCGGTCAGGCAAGATTCGCTTCGGCCGTCTATCCGTCGGCCTGACCGCCGAAGTGGTTCTTCGCGACGCACGCTACACCTCTCCTTTGATGCGCACATTGGTCAACATGCGCTGTGTAAATAGACACCGGTCGAGGCGTTCCCCCCCCCGCGCAAGGCGGATCGCTGTGCCCGCCGCGTGGAGCGCGTTGTTTTCAGACCAGTCGACTTGACAAACCAATATTACGAAACGACGATTCCAATCGGGACTGACAAGACTATGAACTGGAACGGAGCATCAATTACATCGATAGGAACGCTCAATGAGCGCTCGTGCCGATACAGATTCCTCTCACAAGCAAAGCGTGGCTTCGGTGCGTGCTGAACTGATCAGTGAGGCATTTCGCCTCGCCAAGGACGCTGACAGCGCCGAGGATATCGTTCAGGATGCCCTAACATCTGTGTTCGCGAGGTTTCAGCGTCTGGATGAGGTTCCTCGTGCCTATTTGCGTAAGGCAGTACGAAACACGGCGCTGAACGCGGCAAGAAGAGAAGAGCGGCGGCGCCGTATGACTTCGCGTTTCGAGTTGGAGGCCTCGGGTTCAAGCAACCCTGATTTGCTCATGCGAATCGATGCTCACAGAATGTGGAGGACGATGCTGCGCGAGCTTGAGCAACTGCCAGACCGATCGCAGACTATTGCACGAATGCACTGGATAGACGGATGTTCTTGCATGCAGATCAGTAACGAACTTCGCGTCAGTGTGAAGTCGGTGGAGAAGCGAGTGCACTACGCGCGCCAGCGGTTGGTGGCGTCGATTTATGAGCGCGGCGATCCCTCCGGGAGCGCCGGAAAGTAGCCCGGCTGCAACAATGCCAGGACGGAGTGCCGTTCCCTTCGCGCCCGGCTGGGTGTGTAGAGCTCTTGCCGACAGAGGTTCTGGTTGCCTGACTCCTCATCTCAGTATCGCGAATGCGAATTGACTCCGGGAGCGCGCGGCCTGGGGGCCAGCACGTTGTGATGGGCAGCGTAATGTCAAGTTTTTGACCGGCTGCAGGCCGGAGAATTCGGGCGGCGTCACCCCAATGATCGTTACGGTACGATCTTCCAGCCGCACGACTTTACCCAGAACCGATGCTGAGTCACCAAAGCGGCGCTGCCATTAGCCGTGGCTGATCATGGCCACGGCCGGCGCCAGGTGCTCATCCGCGTCGATCAGCAACCATACCAGCTGAGGCCGCAGGCCCAATAACTCGAAACACGATCCGGGAACGAAATGGGCCGAGAGCTTCTCAGCACGTCCATCGATTACGAGGTTGGCCGCCGGCAACTCGAAAGCGGCCAACTCGGGAAAACGAGCGCGATTCCGAGCGCACGCGCTGCAGATACGGATAGGGCGGTGCCCGTTCAGACCGCGCGTGCCGGCTGCATTGAGAAAGAACAACTGGCAAGGTACGCAGCAATACGGCATCGATCAGACTGAATAGTGCCGCGTTGGGCACCGATACCCAACGCCAGTGTCAGTATCGGCACCCGCGTGAAGGCGGGATCGCGACCCAGCAACCGAAAAGCATGGTGCACATCGCGCAGAATCGACTCGAGGTTATTAACACCACGCGCATCACGACTCGCTGCCTTGTGCTGCTCGATGCCTCCATGCGGCGCCATGCTGCCCGTCGCGCATCATGCGCCGACCATCCCCGCCTGCGCTCACGGTCCATGAGTTGCTCCATGTGAAAGTGAGCTCCCCGGCCAGTTCGTCTTCCACTGGTTTGCGGCGCAGTAATGTTCGTACGCGTAGCCGCAGCTTGTATAGCCAGCGCTCCCACGGGCGTTCGTTCAGGCCTCCGACAGGCGAATGATGCGCGTGATCGCTGCCGCCAACGCGGCAAGAGGGGGGCGGCGCTGTGCGCGCGGTGCGACCACCGAGTGGCAGGGGAAGGGCCTCGCGGGCGAGGCATTGGGGTTGGTATGTTCAGGCCTGGCCGGCGTGTTCCCGCCGGTTTTCCCTCATCCCAAGGTAACATCATGCGAATTGACCCCCGGCAACTCGCGGCCCGGGCCTGCATGCTGGTCATGGCCATCGTCGCGCCGGTCATGCTCGCGCAGGCTGCCAGCGCCGAACCCATCCGCTTTGCGCGCTACCCGCACGTCAGCAACGACGGCACGATCGCGTTTTCGTATCACGGCGACATCTGGCTGGTGAACGGCGATGGCACGAATCCGCGCCGGCTGACGGCACACATTGCGCGCGACATCAATCCGCGCTTCTCGCCGGATGGCCGGTGGATCGCGTTTTCTTCGAATCGCGTGGGCAACAACGATGTGTTCGTGGTGGCGACCACCGGTGGCGAGCCGCGTCAACTCACCTGGCATAGCGGCGACGATGTGGTGCTGAACTGGACGCCCGATGGTCGCGGCATTGTCATCGCCACGGGACGCGGCCCCAATCCGTGGGGCGCACCGCTGCACGTGGTACCGCTCGATGGTGGATTGCCCACACCGCTGGGCATGGACGTGGGCCGTTCGGGCATGATCAAGCAGGATGGCAGCCAGATCGCGTTCAACCGCACCAACATGACGTACTGGCGCAAGGGCTATCGCGGCAACAACAGCACGGACATCGATGTGCTGGATGTGCGGAGCGGCGAGATCAAGCAGATCACGGACGCCGACCTGGACAAGTTTCGCGCCTTCACACAGGACGCGCATCCCATGTGGGGTGCGGATGGTATGATCTACTTCCTGTCCGAGCGTGATGGCACGTTCAATATCTGGAGAGTTGCGGCCGGTGGCGGTGCGCCAGCGCAGGTCACGAAGCACAACAAGGACGGCGTGCAGTTTCCAGCGATCTCTCCCGATGGCAAGCGCATGGTCTACGAAAACGAATTTGAGCTGTGGTCATTGGATGTACCGAATGGCCAGCCGCGCAAAATCACGATTGACCTGGCTTTCGATCCCAAACACAACGCCACGCAGTATCTGACGACTACCAATCAGGCTGATGGTTTTGCGCCAGCGCCGGCGGGCGACTTTCTGGCCGTGGACTGGCGCGGCGAGATCTTCCTGGTACCGACGGAAACGGATACGGGTGAGAAGACGCAGATCACACGTTCTGCCTGGCGCGATCGTTTCCAGCAGTACTCACCCGACGGCAAGTACGTGGCCTATATCACGGATGAATCGGGTGAAGAGGAAATCTGGCTGCACGAGTTGAGCAACGGTGCGCGCAAGAAGTTGAGCACGCATGAATCGTTCAAGCAGGGCTTCACGTGGTCACCAAACTCCACAAGAATCGCATGGCCGGCTGCTAACCGACTGTTCGAGATCGACGTGGCGGCGGGCCGCACGGCGGAAGTGGCGCACAACGCGGACGGCGGTTTCAACGGCATCTCGTATTCGCCCGATGGCAAGTTCCTGTTGTACAGCCGGGGCGATGCCGATCTGAACACCGATATCTACGCGCTGGACCTGGCCACCAAGCGGGAGAGCAATCTCACGGGCAATCCGTTCCGGGACAGTGGTGGTGAGATCACGGCGGACGGGCGCTGGCTGGTCTTCAGCTCGAACCGCG
>JBOHRF010000513.1:0-3632 GCA_050732575.1 Longimicrobiales bacterium | reverse complement strand
GTATACTCGGTCAAAAGCGTGGCGTTGAGCGAGAGGTAGCTCCTGCGCAGTTCCGCCGGCAGTTGACTCGCCAGCGGCGCCGGCGTCAGCGACACGAGACGCGGCTGGCCGCGCGGCTCGCCCAGGGGAGCGCCGAGAATGCCATCCACCATGAGCCATATATCGCGGCCGGCTACATTCCGATTGTGATCCGTGTCACCCCGATGCACGACTACGAGGTCGGCCCCGGGAACGACAATGATTGCCTGACCGCCCGTGCCGCTCGCACTGAACGCATCGTACTGCTTCAGATGCGGGTATCGCTCGCCCAATGATCCAGCGGCATGGACCCACCACATGTAGCCATAACCGCGCCCATCGCCGAAGTCGCTGTGCGGTTTCGTGCTCTCACGAATCCATGCGACGGGAATAATCTGCTTTCCGTTCCATTGCCCATGCTGGAGGTAGAGCTGCCCGAAGCGAGCCAGATCGCGAGTCGACATGCGGAACGTGTGCGCGGGAAAAACGGACTGGCCGGGCTCGTACACTTTGAATCCATCGGACGGCTCGAAGTCCTGCATGCCGATCGGCCGCGCGATGCGTCGGGCAAAAGCCTCATAGAGATCTTCCCCCATCAACCGCTCGTAAATCACACCGGCAACGTTGAAGTCCCAGTTGTTATACAGGAAGAATGTGCCCGGCGCGTGTGCATCCCGCGCAGGTCGTGCGCGATCCTGGTCGGCGCCGGCGTACGCGGCCGGCAGATATACACCCGATCGGGCCGAGATCAGGTGGCGCACCTGAGCCGACTGCTCGCCTTGCGTAAGTGGGCGCAGATCCACGATGCCGAGTTCTCCGAGCGTGCGGTCGAGCGTGATGCGCTGCTCGGCCACGCCCAGTCCGTAAAGGGCGCTGACCAGACTCTTCCGAACCGAGTGCAGCTCGAGCTCACGTTGCACGTCGCCCTGTGCCATCAGCACGCGGCCGCGATACACGGCCAGCAAAGCGCCGGACTGCACACTATCCGCGTGACGTCGCACGGCCTCGAGCCCGTTCCGCGAAAAGCCCGCTTCTTCCGGCGTGGCAAACTGCTGCCACGCCTGGGCCAGCACCGGCCTCGCAGTGCCGGTTACGAGTGCTGCGCAGAGCAGCATGGCGGCTCCAGGTTGCACGTCGATCCTCCCATTGCAGGCGTCCAACGCACAACCTGCAACCGGGCGGATCCGATTTCCTTGATCTGGATCAAGCCGTGGCGGGCTCACTTCGGCTGCCGTCAGACGGCGCGCTTGCGCATACGGGCACGGATCCGGCTCAGCGTCTCGGGCGTCACGCCCAGATAGGAGGCGAGGTGGTTCAGCGGGACGCGCGTAACGAGTGGCGAATGCCGATCGATCAGCAGCTGATAGTGCTCTTCGGGCGAGCAACGGCGGAAGCGCATTTCCTTGTCGACCGTCCGAAGCGACTGCAGCTCGAGCAGCTTTCTGCCCATGCGATCCCAGCAGCGGTGACCCTCGTAGAACTGCAGCAGCAGTGCGCCGGGAAAACTGAGCGTGAGCGTCGATTCCAGCGCCTGGATGCTATCGAGCGAGGGACGGCCGGTCAGAATGGAATGGTACGCGCCGGTGAAACGGCCCTGGAAATCGAACCCGCGTGTGAGCTCACGGCCATCCGCGGCGTGATAGAGACGTACCAGCCCCTCGACCACGAGATGCAGTTGCGACGCAAGCTCGCCCTCCCGGATGAGATGCGCGCCGCGCGGGAAGCGACGCTCGCGCACATGGGTAGCCAGGCGCTGCCACTCTTCCTCAGGAATGGGCGTGAGCGCATCGAATGCAGCACGCAGCGGACGCGTATCGGTCGGCATTATCAACAACGACTACGCACGCCGCAGTTCGAGCGTTTCAGCTCAATCAGGCCAAACGGGATCGAGCGTCACTGTGAATGGACGGAGAGGTGGGGGTAGTCGCGCGCGTGACGTCGTCTCGAAGCAGAATTCCGGCGTCGGGCCTAGCACCATCCGGCGCATCCAAAGTACTGCGCCTTCGCCGGCGAGTGGGTTTAGCAGCCCCTCGATCTCAGCATTGCGGCGCTGCTCAACGATGCCGCAATGGTTGCGTGCGGAGCCTGACGCGAACGTGGCACAGCGGCCGCGGATGCCTTCGTTGTAGATCATTGCGATCGGCAGCGCGTCATCGGCCAGCGCCGACCGCACTCCGCTCGAGAGATCGCGCATCATCGCGGTGGCCGTGCTCGGACAGGCGCCGCGAAGTTCGGCGGACTCACCCAGCTGCGCGGAAACGCCGTTCCGATCGACCCGCGTAACCCCAGCCGCTCGAAGTAATGTTCCGCCGTGGTGGTCAGTAGCGCCCGGGTTCGTACGCCCTGCGACCGCGCATGCGCGACGCAACTGTCCACCAGCGCGCGGCCGAGCCCGCGATCCCGGTAGAACGGCGATACGGCCAGCGATCTGAGTAGCCCTGCATCGCCGTAGCGCTCGAGACCGATGCAGCCAACGATCCCCTCGGACTCTGCCACATTAAAGTCGGCAAAGTGGTCGCGCGCACCAGCGATCGGAAGCTCTGCTGCAGCGAGCAAGTCAGCGACACCGAACCAATCCGGCGGCGCCGCTGCGCGCAGCTTGATGCCTGTGATGTTGAAATCGCTCATTGCGCGGCAACTGCCCGGATGGAAGGACGGCCGGCACGGATGGTTGCCTCTTCCGCATACGCAGCGTACAGGAGCTCCAATGCGCGCGTCACGACCGTGCGATCGCGCGGCAAGAGCCGCGCGAAGACCCGCTCCAGCTGCGCGTCTAGAATCGCTTCCAGTGCGTGAAACCGACGACGCCCGGCCCCGGTCAGAGAAATTACTACCGTACGCCGGTCGGTTTGTCCGGACGAGCGCCGCACTAGCCCCGCCTGCACGAGCTGCTCCACTGCGCGACTCACCCAGCCTTTATCGAGCTCCAGACGAGCTACCAGGTCTTTCATGGGCAGGTCACCGCCTCGGCCCAGTTCGGTGAGCAGCGTACAATGCATCTCAGTGGTATCGCGGCAGGCGATCTCGCGGCGCTGGGCGCGCACATGCATGCGGCCCAAGTCGCGAAAGATCCGGCTCAGGCGGGTCGGTGTCATCGGGCCATATTGTTGCCTGCAGCAACCATTGTCAAGAGCAACAATTAACCCTGGCCCTGGAGCTTCGAGCACGAACGCGGACCCCGTGCCTCAAGTGCCGCATCGACTGCCGTCGGTCAGGCGGCAGGGCATGAACCCATTCTCGCGGCTCTCGCTCCACAATGTATCCCGCTGACCACCAGCAACCGGAACGACGGCACCAACGCTCCAGGTCCAACCATCGAGGTTCCCATCGGCCACGAAGGTCGCACATTGCGTGGACTCGAACGCGGACAACGGCACGCTGCGATTGATCATAGGCAGCAGCGCTGACTCGTGACTGTAGATCAGCTGGTATTCAGTGGCGCCCGTCACGTCCTGCCAGTCGAACGCAACGCGGAAACCGTGACCCCTGGTCGGGTGCTGCGGGCAGGCAATGGCTGCATCGTTTTGCTGGAAGCGCACGCCTGCTAAAGGGTGAAGCAGACGCGCGGGCGCGCGTTCTGATGGACCTGAAGGACCATTCTCACAGCCTGTCAA
>JBOHRF010000512.1:0-3644 GCA_050732575.1 Longimicrobiales bacterium | reverse complement strand
CTGCCAGCCAGGTGCGCTCATAGCTGCATGGGTCACCGCCGAAGTTCTGAAAACTGGTCCGACCCGAGTGCGTCTTTGGCCCGATTTTATTACCGCTGCGGAAGCGCCATCCTCGGTCGCCTAGCACTCCGTCACACCTGATGGAGCATCCCTGATCCAGGAGGCGCCATGCGAAACCTGGTTTCGCGAGTCCTGGTCCTTGCGCTGTTGCTCGGCGCGCTGCCCGCCACTGCCCAGCAACGGGACCTCTGGGAGGATTACGATGGTCCTCGCCGGATCGAGTTTGCCGCGGGCGCCGGGTTGTTCCTGACGACCGGGTGGAGCGACCGTGTGTTCCTCGAGTCGTTCAGCGCGCTGGGCGTCACGAACCGCCAGCTGCTTTTGCGCGGGTTCTCCATGGCGCCCGAATTCGGCGGGGCGGCGTCGGTCACGTACTGGAAGGGCCGTTACGGTTTTCGCGTGCAGGCTGGCTTCGTGCAGAGCTGCGTGACTACGAGCAGCCACTGCGACGACGTGCTGTTCCCGCCCTTCGACGAGCTGCCCATCGTGGAGACCGAGATGCACCAGTACACGTACGGCGTGCAGGGCATTGTCGGGCTGACGGAGTACTCGCCCAACCAGTCAATCCGGCCGTACGTGATCGTGGGCGCCGGCGGCGTTACTTACGACGTGGACCAACCGCTCTCGGCGCTGCTGCCGGGTCCGCTCACGACCACCGGACCGGTGCGCATCGATGATAACAAAGAGACCGTCATTGTGGCGGATCCGACCACGCTGCTGTTTTCGGTAAGCGAAGGCAGTGTCACGAGCAAATTCGCATTCAACCTGGGGATCGGAACTGACCTGCGGGCTCCGATCGGATCCGGTGCGTTCGGGTTCCGGTTCGAAGCGTCGGACCAGATCGCAAAGGCGCCGCTTTCGTTGCGCGTGGTTCGCCTCGATGGCGGGTTCTTCACGCCCTGGGGCTGCACTGTCCAATGCGACGGCGTCGAGGAGATCGAGTTCAACGACCGTTTCGTGCACAGCTGGCGCCTGTCTGCCTCGATCTTTGTCGAGTTCGGGGTGAAAGGCTACCGGCGTCAGGAGTAACGGATTGCCAGACGTGTAACGTGTACGTTCACGTACACGTCTTTCAATCCGTTCCCAGACCCCTGCTTGTCGTTAGCCGCCTCCCGCCTCATGTTTGGCCCTATTCGTCCAAACCCGGAGGCCACTCGTGAGTGCTCGACGCCCCGCCCTGCCCGAGCTTCGCCGCAGCTTCATCGCCCTGGCCGCTCTAGCTACTGCTGCTACCCATGCGCCGCTGGCTGCTCAGCGCGCCCCCGGCCGACCCGCGGAAAGCGTCATCGCCATCGTGGGCGCCACGCTCATCGACGGCAATGGCGGACCGCCGGTGACCGACGCCACCATCATCGTGCGCGGCAATCGCATCACGCAAATCGGCGCGCGCGCCTCGGTGACCGTTCCCAGCGGCGCCCGCGTCATCAACGCGGCCGGCAAATTCGCAACACCCGGCTTCATCGACACCAACGTGCACATCTCGCTCTACAACAACGGCGAGTCGATGGTGCGCTACGAAGACAAGTTTACCGACCTGGTGATCGAGACCGCGCAGGTCGTGCTGAAGCACGGTATCACGACCGTGCGCGACAGCTACGGGGCGCTGCTGCCGTTGGTCGCGGTGCGCGACTCCATCAACCACGGCAAGCTGATCGGCCCGCGCATCCTGGTGGCCGGCAACATCGTGGGTTGGGGCGGGCCCAAGTCGCCGCTCTTCTCGAATGCCACGCCCACCACGTATTTCGATGAAATGATGATGGACTACATTACGCAGGGGTCGGGCGAGGAGCTGATCGAGATGGCGCCCGACGAGCTGCGCGTGGCCATCAACAAGTACTTGGACAAAGGGCCGGACTTCATCAAATACGGCGGCACATCGCACACCAACAGCCTGATTACGTTCTCGCCGCGCCAGCAACAGGCAATGGTGGAAGAGATACACAAGCGTGGGAAGTTCGCAGAAGTCCACTCGACCAATCCCGAGCCACTGCGCATCTCGGTCGAGGCCGGCATCGATCTCATTCAGCACCCGGAAGTGCACAGCGTGCCCCTGCCCGATGACCTGGTAAAACTCATCGTGGAACGCAAGGTAATCTGCTCTATCCTCTCCAATACCATGACCGGCAAACCGTGGGCTGACTATCAGAGAAACCGCCAACGTACGGAGACCGCGCGCGCCGACTCCCTGAAGAGCGATACGCTGCGACTGGCCCAGCAGCGGCAGAAGACCGGCTGGGAGATCAGCCGCGAGCGTTCCGGTTCGGGCATGGCCAATCGCCGGACCAACGCGCAGAAACTGATCCAGGGCGGCTGCATGATGACACCCTCGACCGACACGTATTTGCGCGGCGCGCCCGAGTTTCTGCGCACGCCACGCAACGACGAGCATCAGATGCCCGGCACCGCAACGCTGGCCGCCATCGAGGGGCTGGTCGAGCTGGGCATGACTACATCACAGGCCATCGTGGCCGCCACTAAGAACGGCGCCATCGCCTCACAGGCCTTGAAAGACTACGGCACGCTCGAAGCAGGCAAGCTGGCCGACCTGTTGTTGCTGGACGCGGATCCGTTGGCCGACATCAAGAATATCCGCAGGCTGTCACTGGTCATGCGCGATGGCGTGGTCATCGACCGGGACAAACTGCCCGAAAAGCCCGTGTGGTATCGGGAGCGGCCGAGAACGTGAATCAAGCACGTTCTGTTCTCCCCCTCCCCCTCACCTTAATCCTACATCCTCAGCACTCTCCTCCTCCTGACGTTGAGGAGGAGGAGAGTGCTGAGGATATAGGATTAGGGTGAGGGAGAGGGATTAGGAACAGATACGCCGTGGATCGACTGTGATAACGCATCCGGAGAAAGTGCTCTTCCCCGACGATGGCATCACGAAGGGCGAACTGGCCGCGTACTACGATGCGGTTGCGCCCATCATGGTGCCGCACATGCAGGCGCGCCCGGTCACCATGGAGCGCTTTCCAGCTGGCATCGGCAAGGAAGGCTTCTTCCAGAAGAGTGTTGTAAAGGGATTTCCCGCCTGGCTGCAACGAGTCGAAGTGCCCAAGAAAGATGGCGTCGTACACTATCCGCTGGTGCTCGACACACGTTCCCTGATGTGGATGGTCAATCAGAACTGCATCACGCCTCACGTGTGGACGTCACGCGTGCCCGAGCTTTTCCAACCTGATATCTGCATCTTCGACCTGGACCCGCTGCAGGACCAACCCGAAGTGTTGCGCGCGGCCGCGCTCCAGCTGCGTGACCTGCTGAAGGAGCTGGGCCTGCCCAGCTGGGTGAAGACGACAGGCTCGAAGGGATTCCACATTGCGGTCCCGCTGGATGGTAAGACCGATTCGGGCGCGGCCGCGGGCTTTGCCCACACGGTGGGCAGAATCATGGTGCAGCGGAATCCCAAACACCTCACGCTGGAGTTCAGCAAGGCCGATCGCGGTGGGCGCATCTTGGTGGATACCGGCCGCAACGACTTCGGCGCCACGTTCGCTGCGGCCTACGCGGTACGCCCAAAACCAGGTGCACCTGTATCGGTACCGTGCTCCTGGGCGGAAATTCAAAGCGGCACAGTCGAATCG
>JBOHRF010000511.1:0-3648 GCA_050732575.1 Longimicrobiales bacterium | reverse complement strand
GCCTGCAGCTCGCCGCGGTGACGGGAGTGCGTGTTCTGCAGGGCGGACAGCGGGTCAGCGGTCTCACCGGCGTTCTCAAGGGACCTGCGCAGAACTTTGCGGGCGGCATCAGCCGTTTGATTGTGGACCTCATAGCTGCGCAAACCGTTGCCGCGGGCACCTACCAGCTCGAGTTGGTAGCCGGAACGCAGGGCGTGGCGGCACCCGTGCCGATCACCGTGCTCAACTCACTGCCGCAGCGCGTGAATCAGCCCACGGGCATTCCTTCGCAGCCGCCCACAGTTGCAGGAACGATTGTGCTGCCCGCGCCCAGCGTTACCGGTGCATCGCCTACGACTGTGACCATCCGGTCAGGAGGCCCGGCGCAGACGGTGGTCTTGAACGGGTCACTGCTGAATCAATTGGTGGGCGCCTACGCGCAACGGAACGGGAATCGTGTTCTGACTGGCATCAGTACCCAACTGTTGGCCTCCACGGATCCGGCGCGCCGGGAAATTCGTGTGTCGGCGCACGGCACGACCGGGCCCTGGGGCGAGCCGCTCGATCTCGTGCTCGAATACACGATCGGCTCGACGCCGATGAAGGCAGCGAATCCACTGGCAACTCCCGTAAAGATTACGGCGTCGGCACCGCCCAACGTGGATCTGGTGGTCAGCAGCTGCACGTTTGAGCTGAAACAGAACACAGTCGTCACGCGAGCAACTATTCGTAACAATGGAACCGGGGCCACAGCCTTTCAGACGAACCAGTATCTGGCTCAGGTCGCATCCAGTCACTCCCCGGGCCAGTCGCGCCAGTTTGCTGCGCCGGGAGGTGGGCAGACCATCCCGGCGGGAGGCACTGTCGAGTTTCAGGAGACGTATGCGCTGCCCACCACGGCCGGGCTCATGGAGGCGACCTGGACTGTGGATCCGAGAGATGTGGTGGCCGAGTCGAACGCCGACAACAACGAACGCAAGTGCAGTGTGATGATCGTGCCGGACGTCAAAGACTTTTCCATCACGGCGGTATCGACTCAACCCAGCAACGGTTCTGCGCAGACGAAATTTGTTTTTAGTGTGTCCGTCAAGAACGGCTCCACCTCTGCCACCAACAGTTCCCAGTTCGTGGAAGTCGAATGCCTGATCGATGGTAGCCGGTTTGACTACAACTATTTTTCGGCCACGCTGGCACCCAACGCAACATTCACCAAGAACATTTACACAACGGGCGGGTTTGCCCCCGGTTCGCACGTGCTCGAGTGCACGGCCGACCCCAAGATGCAGCTGAATGAGTCGACCCGCAGCAACAACGCGCGTTCCCTCGTGTTCAACGTGAGCAACCAATGATCGCAAGAAGCCTTACCGGCACAGGAGTAGCGCTGCTGGCAGTCGCAGCTTCGGGCGTGAGCGCGCAGACGCGCGTCACCGGCGTCTCGCCAACCAGCGTGCGGCTCCAGGCGGGTGGTGTTTCCGTGCCCGTGACCATCGATGGGCAGCAACTCGCCGGCGAGACCTTCTCTGCACAGGTGCGGCCAACAGGCACGTTCGTGCCCGGCCCGCATCTGCTCGAGTGTACCATCGCCATGCCGTACACGGCCGAGACCTACACGAACAACATCGCCCGCTCGCTCACCCTCACGGTACGGCAATGAGGGCGCAGCTCGGCACGCTGGCCCCGCGTATTCGGGGCCGGTTGCCCATGGTCTCGAGCCTACTGCTTTGGGCCGGTGCAGGTGGGGTGCTGGCCCAGGAGTCGGTCACGGTTCAAGCGGGCTGGAGCGCGGAGCAATTCCAATCCAGCCGCGCAGAACTCGAGTTGATGTTGAGCAGAACATTGCAGACACCGGTCGAGCGATTGGCGCTGCTGGTAGGCACGTTGGACGTATCGGCCTTCGTGGACGTGAAAGGACAACGCGCACGTTATCGCCCTGCCGCAGCACGGCTGCCCGCGGGCGAGTCGGAGGTCATTGCATATGTCGTGACCGCGGCGGGCGATTGGCAGGAGATCGGCCGGTTTCCGCTGCGCGTGCGCAACCGCGTGGGTGTGGATAGAAGTGGCGTCGTTCCCGTGGTTGATCTGAGCAGCACGGGGCAGCTGGATCAGCGCGTGGCGGACGGTGAGCCGCCGCCCGCGCGCAAGACGTATCAGGACCTGACGCTGCGCATGGGATTCGAGGGACAGGTTGCGCGCCAGGGTTGGCAGATCACGACGCAGGCAAATGCACTGGGTGTGACCGAGAAAGCGCAGCGACTGCGTTGGTCGGAAATGCAGGCTGATGCGCCCGCGGTCGATCTTTCCGATTATCGCATCCGCGTTGCGGAAGGGCGCTCGCACCTCACGTTGGGCACGGTCACAGCGGGGAACCATCGTTACCTGCTCAACAACTTTGGCAGCCGCGGCATTGCTACCGCGCTGGAAGCGGGATCGTTTGCGATTCTCGACGCGGCCGTCTTGAACGGCACCAACGTAGTGGGCTGGAGCAATCCATTCGGTCTGATGCGGCCGGCGCACCAGATCCTGTCGGCCACGCTTTCCCTGGAACTCCTGCCCAGTCGACCGGGTGGGATTCACGTCGGTATTTCCGGACTGAATGGCTCCGTGCTGCCGCTCACGTCGATCAATCAGGGTTCGGTCACCGATGCGGAGAAGAATCGCGCAATGGGCGTGGCTGTGATGCTGAGCGATGCGCAGCAGCGATTCCGTTTCTCGGGCGGATTTGCGCGTTCCCGGTATGCCAATCCAGCGGACCCGCTGCTGGCCGGTGATACCATACTGGTGCCTGTGCAAACGACCGTGCGCAGCGCGCGCCACGCCGAACTGGCTGTGCAAGTCCTGCGCGGCTGGGCGCTGACGCAGTCCATGCAGACCACACTGGGCGCTACGGTGCGCCACGAGCGCGTGGATCCGTTGTATCGCAGCATAGGCAGTTTCGGGCAAGCCGACGTGGAGAACAACGGCCTGGAGTTGCAGGCGACCGTGGGCGCGTTGGCGTTGCAAGCAACGGCATCGGAAGCGCGCGACAACCTGGCCCACATTGCATCCATCCTGACCACGCGCACGCGCAACCGCGGGGTAACCGGTACGTTGCCGCTGGGTACGCTGCTACGTGCGCAGAATGCCTGGTACTGGCCGGCGCTCAACGCCAGCTGGCAGCGCGTGCGCCAGTTCGGTGAAGGCTTGCCGACCAATGGCGACTTTTCCGCATCGCACGTTCCCGATCAGCTGAACACCACGGAGTCCGCCAGCCTGGGCTGGAATCGCGGCAGCGCCAGCCTGGGCTATCGCTGGAACCGATCGTTTCAGGACAACCGGCAGACCGGGCGCGAGCGCGCCGATTTCCGCGCGCTGGTTCACAACGCGACGTTGAGCATGACGCCCGGCGCGCGGTTCACAGCCAGCCTGGACCTGAGTGCGGAACGGCAGAAGAACGTGGAGTTCGGCACTACACAGCAGCTGGAACGGCTGGGCGCCACTGCGCAGTGGCAGCTGCTGCGCAACACGGCTCTCACGGGTTCGCTCTCACAGAGCTGGGGCCGTGATGCCATGAGCGCGCAGAAGACGCGCAACTCGGAGCACCAGCTCGAGCTTGCCCAGGGTTTCACGATCTATCGCAGTCTCGAATCCGGAACCCAGGGCCGGCTGATCCTGCGTTACGCGCGCGCGCGC
>JBOHRF010000510.1:0-3653 GCA_050732575.1 Longimicrobiales bacterium | reverse complement strand
GTGTCGGGAGTGTCGGGAGTGTCGGGAGTGTCGGGAGTGTCGGGCGTAACGGGCGTGTCGGGCGTATCGGGGTGGGGGGAACGACTTCACTCGTCCAGGTTCGCCTTCCCGGCCTGTACGGCAATGTAGTACGTGCTTGTGAAACAGCCGTCCACCCCGTCACGCCCGACACGCCCGTTACGCCCGACACGCCCGACACGCCCGACACGCCCGTTACACCCGACCCGCCCGTTACGCCCAACCAACCGCTCCTCCCGCGATTCGTGCCGGACTTACCTGGGGCGTTTGGCTGGTCGCTATGCCATGTACTTTCGAGGCTGGCATAACTGGAGGAGCACCCATGGGGCGTTGTTGCCCGCTATTCCTGATCGCGCTGATGGGCGCGAGCGCGGGCGCGACCGCGCAGCGCGCACCGGCCGATAGCGCGGCGCTGCGCCGCGAGATCGAGCAGCTCAACCGGGGCATGGAAGCGGCCGTCAATCGAGGCGACCCGCTGGCGGCGGCCGCCTTCTACGCCGACGATGCGGTAGTGCGGACGCTGCGCGGCGAGGATGCGCGTGGCCGTGCGGCCCTTGACCGTTATTTCCAGGGATTTGGCAAAGCGCAGTGGAAGCTCGATGTCATCCAGGTTGGCGGACACCCGGACGCACCGTACCAGGTGGGTCGATCCACACTGATTCATGGCGCTCGCCCGGACACATCGATTGTCGGGTTCGTCGTGGTGTGGAAGCGTCAGAACAATGGGCAACTGCGCATTGTGCTCGACTACTATCATGGCGTGACGCGCTAACCAGGCAATTCCAGCTGAGTGTCCAACCAGTTCGGCAAATCCGCGATGGTGGGCAATATGGCCGAATGCGCGTGCAACTCGAGGTGCGCGCGCGCGTGCGCACCGGATAGTACACCCACGATCCAGCCCACGCGTGCGTTGGCCGCGGCCAACAAATCTGCGCTGGTATCACCCGCCACCAGGACCTCGGCTGGATCCGTAATTCCAGCCAGCTGCATGGCCCGCTCGATCAAGTCAGGCGCGGGTCGTCCTGCTGCCACATCATCATCGCAGACCACACCATCGACCAGTGACGTTCCCCCAGTGCAGAGATTCCTACCTGGCCCAAACGCGTGCGCAACCGGGCGATCGCGGCGGAAGCGCCTGACATGGGGCAACGCCCGTGGTCAGCCGCTCTTGCAGCAGCTGCTGAAACGCAGTGTAAACGCCATCGGCAAGTTGGGCATCGAACGAGCCGGATACATTGCTCTTCAAGAGTGCCTGGATGGATGCGCGTGTGGATCGGCCTCGTACGTCGGCCATGGCCTGCGCAGAAATGTGCAGGCCGTAACGGGCGAAGGCCGCCTCCATCACAGCGGGTACGGCATCGGCCACAGTAGTGCCGGCCATATCCAGCACCGCCAGGCGCGGCGCGGTGGTTGGCCGCGGCCATGATGGGTGTCCCAGGGCTTCAGCGTTCGATTCAATCATCGAGATGTATGATACCGCGTCGGAGCGCGATGGTAACGGCTTCTGTGCGATCGCGAGCTCCCAGCTTGGCCATGACATGCTTCAGATGCACTTTGACCGTTTCTTCGCTGCGCAGCAGCACGTGGGCAATATCACGGTTGCGAAAGCCGCGCGCGGCCAGGCGCAGCACCTCGATCTCGCGCCCGGTCAGGTCCGTGCGTGGCGTGTATTCGGCCAGGCGCGCGGCAATGGGTGCGGGAATCACGCGCCGCCCTGCCGCCGCAGCCCGGATCGCGCCGATTAGTTGAGTGCCCACGGCATCCTTGAGCAGATAGCCACACACACCCGCTTCCAGCGCGCGGTAGATGTCGGCATCACCCACAAAGCTGGTGAAGGCCACGATCCTGGCCTCGGGATGCGCAGCCAGTATGGCGCGCGTTGCGGCCACACCACTCAAACGCGGCATGCGCAGGTCCATGACGACAACGTCCGGGCGGTGCAGGTCGTAGCAGGCAATGGCCTCGGCGCCGTCACCCGCTTCGGCCACAACCGTGATGTCAGGCTCGTTTGCGATGAGCGCGGCAATGCCGCTGCGCACTACCGGATGATCGTCAGCCGTAAGAAGTCGCAGACCCATTACCAAGCAAAGCGCAACACGCGCCTGCGTGACAATGCGACCGTGGTGTTACGCCCGAAACAGCACGGACCCACTAGGCCCTTGCTGGACCCCTGCCCGATTGGGGTAGGTCGGAGCGACTCATCCGGGCAGAGGCGCGCAACAGTCCCATTTATCTCAGGCAAATCATTATCGCAACGTTGTATGGGCGCTCTTTGCCTGGCGCAAATTGACTTGATTTGACGCACCCGCGATACCGCGATCGAGGAGGACAAAGACTCAACCATCCGGGGACGCCGGCCGCAGGTGCATGCAGTAGCCTTGGATCAGGTGTGCATGGTCGACACAACGTCGTAACCCGCACGCCGTGACTGTGAGGAGGAGGCTAGCATGATACGGACTCCCCTGCTCGCGCGCGCCGTCCTGAGTTTGCGCACGCTTTCAGTCTGCACCGTGTTGACGGGCGCTTTGGTCAGCTCGGGTTGTTATTCGGTCAAAGTACGTACACTGGGCGCACCCAACTCGAATCTCGAGCGGTTCCGCACGTTCAAGATCATGGACGCGCCGATTCATATGAATGGCTCCCATGGCACCAATGGCACCAATGGCACCAATGGATACAACGGGGGCAGCGCGGTTCTGCCGGCGTGGTCGGCCAAACCGATGCTGAACAACCAGATCACGTTCGATGCGGGCCGCGAATACCTCAGGCAGGCGCTTCTGGCTCGAGGGTTTGTGGAAGACAAGAAGAACCCGGATTTCACTGTGGCGTTCTACGCGTCCGCGCGGGAGCGTCTCAACATTACAGACTGGGGCTACGGCTATGACTGCTGTTATGGCTACGGCTACGGCTCTGGCCCCTATATCACCGAGTACACCGAGGGTACGGTGCTGGTCGACCTGGTCGATCCGGATACCAAGAAACTGGTCTGGCGCGGCAGCGGCGTAGCCACCGTGTCGGACAACCCTAGAAAATATTTAAAGGAGTTGGCTCGGATCGTCCCCAAAATCGTGGACAAACTGCCGGTGGGATACCCGGCCGTTGTGGCTGTGGACGGGCAATGAGGGACGCGGGAGGGGCGTGCCACCCACCCCAGCCTCGCGTGGAGACCCTGTTAGACATTGCCCGGACCAGGGCGTCCCCGGCCGGATCACCCCCTTGGAGACCAGGGCGGGGGTCCGGCTGCGAGCCACGTAAGGCTTGACCCCCCGGCGGCCGGATCGATATATACCTACTCTCCCCAGTACTTCCGCACGAGTACCTCCCGCGTAGTTGCGTTCTCCAAATGGAGCAATCGCATGAGAGCGATGCACCTGACATTCATCGTGTCGCTGGGTTTGGCTGGGTGCGCCAACCATCCGACGCCCGCGCGGCGATCGTCTGCTACACCGCCTGCGCCGGTTGCGGCGCCCGCGCCGCGGCCGCCGGCCCGAGTCGAAGTGCTCAACGAGAAGCCGCCGAACGCGCCGCGTACGATCGCCGTGCCGCCAGGTCACCACCCGGAACCCGGGCTGTGCCGCGTGTGGTACGCAGGCCGCCCGGCCGGCCAACAGCCACCTGAGGCTCCGTGTGACGCG
>JBOHRF010000509.1:0-3657 GCA_050732575.1 Longimicrobiales bacterium | reverse complement strand
CCATGTGCTCTTGGATGGGCGGGGAATCACTGGCAAACCGCGCATGTTGGAGCGATTCCTGTACGGCGAGTTCACGGCTGCCGCGACAGCGCGTTTGCCCGGTCACGGAGTCTTCCGCACATCAAAGTTTGCCTACGTTCTGCACGAGCCGGTTCTCGACCCGGGCAGGCTGGGAGAAAGGGCGGCCCGGCGGCGAGGCATGAATGTCAGGGTGTTCGACAACGTGGAAGATGCCGTGCAATGGCTTCTCCAGCCGGAGTCGAGAGACGCCGACTCGCACTTCCGACCACCTTCCCAGTGGCGGACTGAACGGGCCTCCGCCGAAATAGACGGGTCTGCCCATGCGCCGAATCAGCGTTTATAGAAGAAATAGTTACGGAGCGATTCAGCTTCGCCATCGCTGAAAACTTGACAGGACCGAGTCGAACCAATCCGTTGTTGGAACGCGGCCGCGATGAGGCGCGCAGCACCCCGCTTTGTGATCCGCGTTAGGCAGCGTCCAGCTCGAAGGCGCACGCTCACCGGAGACACCTGATGCGTACCGGATTGCATGTGGGCTCAATTCAGGGCACACGCGCGACCCAAATGACCGGTAGGTCTCCAGACATCAGGTCCGTTACGTTCACGTTCTCGTTCACGTTTTCGTTCACGGCTGTGGTCGGAAAAGCCGTGAACGAAAACGTGAACGTAAGAAAGCAATGCTCGGTCAGCGCGGTGGCACTTCCAGCAGCGGCAGCACCGAGAACGTCTGTGCCGGCCCGATCGGCGTGACGGTAGTGCCGACCATTTTCCCGATCGCTGCGCGATAGAAACCCGGCTGCACGCGCGCGGCGCCGGCACCACCACGGCCGCCACCACCACCTCCTCCACCCCCACCGCCCGGACCACCACCACGACCGGCTGCGGGCTGACACGGTGTGACCGCGGGTGCACCCGCAAGTGCCGGTGCCGGTGTGGTTGCTGCACCAGCGGCACCACCCCGACCTTGCGCGCCCGCGCCCGCCGCACCACCACGTCCGGTGTTTGCGGCGTTATCAGGTGTGGGATCTCCTGTGAGTCCCCACACGAAGCGGCGCAATCCAACGGTTTTGTCCAGCTCGCATCGCCGGACCTGGTTGCCCTCGGCGTTGCTGATAGTGAGTACGAGTCGCGTATCCGCGGGATAGTTCTGGCGCACGTTGTACGTGATCCAGGCACCCACGGGTGGATTGGGCGTTGTGTAGTTGCCGGACAGGTTGCCGATACCGGCGCTGCCCGCGGGTGAAAGGCCACCGGGTTGATACGAGTAGGCATGGCGGAGCGGGAAGAGCCGCGCTTCCTCGGCCAGTGTCTGCGCCGTGACTTCACGCAGCGCAGTATAGTCGTCGAGCACATAGAAGCCGCGTCCGAAGGTAGCCATCACGACATCGGATTCGCGCTCCTGGATGATGATATCGCGCACCTGTGCGTTGGGCATCCCGCCCTTGAGCTGTACCCAGTTGCGTCCGCCATTCGGTGTGAAAAACAATCCGAATTCGGTGCCCACAAAGAGCAGGTCGGCATTTACCCGGTCCTGCACGATCGACCAAACATCGTGCCTGGCAGGAAGATCGCCGGTGATGTTGGTCCAGGTGCGACCGCGGTCTGTGCTCTTCACTACGTAGGGCTTGTAATCGCCGCGCTGCCAGTTGTTGAGCGTGACGAAGATGGTGTTGGCGTCGCGCGGTGATGCCAGCACATCGGTCACGTAGGTCCACTTCGGCACACCCGGAAACTCTTCGATGCGGCGCCAGTTCTTGCCGCCATCTTCGGTGATCTGCACCAGGCCATCATCGGTGCCGGCCAGGATCAGGCCTTCCAGCAGCGGCGATTCATCGAGAGTCACGATGTTGCTGAGCGCGGTGGTCGAGCCATTCAGGGCGACGGAACCGAGCGGCCAGACCTTGCCCATGATGGGCAGCGTGTCGCGGCGCAGATTGCGCGAGAGGTCGGGACTGATGCGCGTCCAGTTGTCGCCGCGATTGTCCGTGCGATACACGTACTGTGTGCCGAAATAGAGCCGCGTCTGTGAGTGCGGGCTCAGAATGAATGGTGCATCCCAGTTCACGCGATCGCCGCCGCGTCCACCACCGCCTCCTCCGCCACCACGTCCGCCGCCTGCGCCACCACCGCGTCCACCGCGACCTGCAGCGGTTGTGTCGGCACCAGCACCACCTCGCCCGCCTGCGGAATCCACATCCATGTCGTCATCGCCGCCACCGCCACGACCGCGGCCGCTCCAGGCGGAATTGATGCTCTGGCCACGACCGGCGCGCGCATCGAAGCGCGAGAGTCCGCCGTTCTGTGATTCGCCGTAGAACGTGTACTGGTCGTGCATGTCGCCACGTGCCTGAAAGCCATCGCCACCCTGGATGATGAACCAGTCGCTGGTGCGAATGCCCCAGTTGTTGGTGGTGCGATGCGGTCCGCATTGCGAGAAGTTGTCCTGCGTTCCACCACACACGTGGTAAAACGGCTTGGCGTTGTTGATGCCGACGCGATAGTACTGCGTGACCGGCAGGTTGGTGAAGAAGCGCCAGGTCTCGCCCGCATCGTAGGTCTCGTACAAACCGCCGTCATTGCCCAGCAGGATGTGATCCCGGTCATTGGGATCGAACGTGATGTCGTGATGATCGACGTGCACGCCGCGACTCTCCCAGCCGGCCGGGCTCCAGGTGGCACCACCATCCGTGCTGCGCGCAATGTTGACGGCCACCGAGTAGATGTGTCCCGCGCGATGCGGATCGACAAATAGCTCCGAGTAATATTGCCCGGTGCCGGTCGCCATCCAGTTGACGGCCGGTGTTGCGGGCGCTCCGCCGCGGCCCGCCGCACTGTCCGCCGCTGCGCCGCCTCGCCCTCCGCCACCGCCGCCACCACCGCGACCGGCCTGGCCTGGCGCGTTCTTGCCATAACGCGTCCAACTCGCGCCGCCGTCGGTCGAGCGATAGAAACCGGAATTGGCCTGTTGTGCTTCCACCAGCGCGTAGAACTCGGTCGGGCTCTTGCGGCCGTCCACAGCCAAACCGGTGCGTCCCATCTCCACAGTGGGCAGGCCGCGCGCAACTCTACTCCAGTTCCGGCCGCCATCGGTAGAGCGGTAGATCCCTGCTTCCGGCCCGCCGCCGATGGCCTGACCCACGTGCCGGCGTCGTTGGTAAGCCGACGCAATCATCAGATTGGGATTCCTGGGATCGATGACCAGATCGCTGATCCCGGTGTTCTCGCTAATGGTGAGAATTGCGCTCCAGGTCGCGCCACCATCGGTCGTCCGGTACAGGCCGCGCTCGCCGCCCGCCGAGAACAAGGGGCCCTGCGCCGCCACATACACCGTGCTCGAGTTGCGCGGATCGATCACGATTTTGCCGATGTGCTCCGAGCTCTCCAGCCCCATCCGCTTCCAGGTCTTGCCGGCATCCGTGGACTTGTAAACGCCATCACCGAAGTGGGCACTGCGCTGGCTGTGGTTCTCACCCGAGCCGAGCCAGACGACGTCGGAATTGCGCGGATCGACCACCACACAACACAGCGTGAAGGGGCCGTCATCGAAGATGGGTATGAATGACACGCCGCGATTCACGGTCTTCCACAGACCACCAAATGCGGTCGCCACATACCACACATTGGAGTTCTTTGGAT
>JBOHRF010000508.1:0-3674 GCA_050732575.1 Longimicrobiales bacterium | reverse complement strand
GCTGTCGGCGGTGCCGACAACAGATCTCAGTTGCCGATGCGATAGCGTGCAATGTACTCGACGCCGAGCGGGTCCCGCTCGATGCCCCAAACCTGAAGCCCGCGCATGATGATGGGAGTGAATGGTTCTGGAAAGCGCACTGCGCCGAGGTATGTACCGGAGGGCTGAAAAACATCGTAGTGGACCAGCGACGTCCAGTGGGGAGGCTGGCCCTCGGCCCCCGCTGGTCGCTGCACTGACTGGTCCGGCACCTGCACCCAGATGCGGCCCTCCAGGTCAACTGCGATGCTCGTGAAAGCCGGTTTCCGCGTCGCTACATCAGGCCCCTGCCACTGGTAGTTCGGATTGTTGGCCGATCGGATGTTGCGCAGCAGTCCGTCCCGAATGCTGTTCCGTTCAGCTGCGGCCACAGCCACGCGCGGATACGCTCGCATGATACGCCGCACGCGCCCGTCGGCCGGAAGCTGATCCACAGCGTAGCGTACACTCACGCCACCCACAAAGTAGCCCAGCGGGCTGTACGTGCTCTCCACATTCGGGTCGTAGGCCACCGAGTATCGAGCTGTGCCGCCCTGGCTGGTGACAACCATTTCGCGCGGCTGGAACCCCCAGGTGGGCCACATCACGGTATCGCGTACCGTGCCATCGGCACGGAAGCGCAACAGGGCGCGCCCGCTGCGCGCCTGCGAGGTTCTGCTGCGAACATTGAGCGGCGTCAGCAGCTGCCCGGCTGTGTCTACGAACATACCCGCGTTGGTACTGAAACTCGACGGAAACGTCCAGTGCGCCGCGGCCGCACCACTGCGTTCGAAAACGGCTATGCGCGCGTTGCCCGGATCGCGTACCAGCAGCTGTCCGTTCCTGGCCAGCGCGATGGCCTCGGGCCGGCGCAGTTCCCCCGGACCGCTGCCTTCCCGCCCGTAGGAACGCACGAAGCGGCCACGATTGTCGTATTGACGTACCGTGACCGCTTGCCGGTCCAGAGCGAAGATGCTGCCGTCCACAGCGACGGCCAGACTCGTGATGCGGCCGAACATGTACTCCGGCGCACCTTCCACTTCGCCGATGCGCAGCTCGCGCGTGAGCCGCACGTCTCTGCCCCACACCGGCGCGCTGTTCGACGGAAGAACCACTGTGTCCTGAGCCGCCAGCGGCAGTGCCACGGCCAGGAACAGCAGTCCCGCGCTCATGCGTGAACCTCTTCCTTCTCCTTCTTGTACTGCTCGATGATCTTCTGCGCCACGTGGGCCGGCACTTCCTCGTAACCGTGCAGCTTGCGCTTGTGGAATGCGCGTCCCTGCGTGAACGAGCGCAGCATGGTGGCATAGTTCTCCAGCTCCGCTTGCGGCACCAGCGCGCGCACGTGCGCTTTGGCGCCATCCTGATCCATACCCAGCACTTTGCCGCGCCGGTGGTTCAGGTCGCCAATCACATCGCCCATGTATTGATCGGGCGTCACGACTTCGACTTCGATGATGGGCTCCAGGATGATGGGCTGCGCCAGCTCGGAGGCTTTGTTGAAGGCCTGGATGCCCGCCATCTGGAATGCGATGTCACTCGAGTCCACGGCGTGATAGCTGCCGAAGAAACACTCCGCCTCGAAGTCGACCACCGGGTAGCCCGCCAGGATACCGCGCTTGCACGCTTCCTGGATGCCTTTGTCCACGGACGGGATGAACTTGTTGGGAATGACACCACCCACGATCGCGTCCGTGAACACGTAGCCGGAGCCGCGTGGCAGGGGCTTCAAGCGGACGTGACAGTCGCCGTACTGACCATGACCACCGGTCTGCTTTTTGTGCTTGCCCTGCGCCTCCGCTTGCTTCTTGATGGTTTCACGATACGGTATGCGCGGTGATTCCGTGGTCACGCTCACGTGGAATTTGCGCTTCATACGTTCCATCTGGACACCCAGGTGCAGCTCGCCCAATCCGCGCGCAATGGTCTGCTTCAACTCCGGATCGTAGTAGGAGAGGAACGTTGGATCTTCTTCGTGCAGCTTGTGCAGTGCCGTGCCGATCTTGTCTTCATCGTTGCGGCTTGCGGCCTTGATGGCCAGAGCAACGTCGGCTTCCGGAAAGTTGATGGCCTGCAGCACGACCGGCCGATCCTGCAGCGTCAACGTGTCGTTGGTGTGGGTGTCCTTGAGCTTGGCCACTACACCGATGTCGCCCGCATGCAAACGCGGCACTTCCAGTCGTTCTTTGCCCTGCGGGATGGAGAGGTGCGCCAGCTTTTCCGTCTTTTCGTGTTGCGGATTCCAGACTTCCTGGCCGTTGACAAGGAAGCCGCTGAATAGCCGGAACATCGAGATCTCGCCCACATGTGGTTCGCTTGCGGTCTTGAAGACCAGCGCGGCCAGCGGTCCATGGTCGTCGCCCTTCAGCTCGACTACCTGGTCGAGGCCCGGGCGTTGCGCCATCTCGTAGGGCGCTTCGGCCGGACTGGGCACGATCTCACAGATCGCTTCCAACAGGGCGCGCACGCCCCAGGTCTTTTCACCCGCACCGCAGAAGATCGGGAAGAGCTCACCGGCCAGCATGGCGGTCTTGGCCGCAGCCAGTGCTTCCGCCGCTGTGATTTGGCCGCCTTCCAGATACCGCTCGAGCAGCGCGTCATTCGTGGTGGCAATGGCCTCGAACAATTCCGTGCGGCGGATTTCTGCTTCGTCCGCCAGTTCGGCCGGGATCTCGGTTTCATCATATTCGCCCGTCACCGTGCCGGGCTTGAACACATGCGCCTTGCCGGTGAACAGGTTTACAATGCCCTTGAATTTGTCGCCCTCACCAATGGGCAGCTCGGCCGCGTATGCCTTCTCACTCATGTGCTTCTTGATTTCGTTCGAGCACTTGTCGAAGTTCGCGTGTTCCTTGTCCATCATGGACACGAAAAAAAGTCTGGGAATCCCGCGCGCCACGCAGTATTCCCAGACCTTCTCGGTACCGACCTCGACGCCCGTCGTGGCGCCCACCGTGATTACAGCGCCATCGGCAACCCTCGTCGCTGCAATTGCATCGCCCGTAAAATCCAGGTATCCCGGCGTGTCCAGCAGATTGATCTTGGTGCCGTGCCAATCGGCGTAAGCCACGGCCGTTTGGATGGAGATGCCGTGTGCAAATTCTTCTTCCGTAAACATGGTCAGCGCACTACCGTCTTTTACGCTGCCAT
The DNA here is from genome assembly GCA_050732575.1 of Longimicrobiales bacterium. Taxonomy (GTDB): domain Bacteria; phylum Gemmatimonadota; class Gemmatimonadetes; order Longimicrobiales; family RSA9; genus JBBDWZ01. Next base: position 506 of record JBOHRF010000508.1, on the reverse strand, counting down.
GCCGACGCGCTGTACCGGTCGAGAAACAAAGCGCATCGATCAGACTGGTTTTGCCCGACCCACCGTGCCCGAGCAAAACTACGTTGCGGATGTTGGCGGATGGATACTCCTTGGCCGACGACATGCCATAACCTCCAGGAAGAGGGACTGCCGAAGTGTGGGGAAGCGGAACGTAGAAGCGCCAGGGCTACCCAGTCAAGCCGGGGTTCCAGGCCCTTCAGTAGCCTCGCAAAATGTGCGTAACCGCTGGTGACTACCAACGTTCTCGCTCACGATTCCGGCTCTCAAACGGCCGTGCGCAATAACGTGAACGAGAGCGAGAACGGGGAAAACGTGGATTCGTTTAGTTCTGTCGGTATTTCCGGCTCACATCATCCAAAAGCTTGCGTTCCTCCGGGGTCAGGCTGGCAATGCCCTTGGTGCTGATCTTGTCGAGCACTTTGTCCACATCATCGTACACGCGCTCATCCACGGACGTGCGTGGCCGCGGCTTCTCCGGCTGCGGC
>JBOHRF010000507.1:0-3677 GCA_050732575.1 Longimicrobiales bacterium | reverse complement strand
TGCGGAGAGTGTGACCTGGCTCATCGTGCTCTTTCCTGCGCGATCGGCTACCTGTGCGATAAGCTGTGCCACTCGTGCTGCACAGGTCAACCTGCTCGCCCGCAACGGCTCATGCGCACGCAGTTGCTCGGACCAGGTCAATGCGGGTTAAATCGGTTCGGCGGGTTTGCGCGGAGTGCGTCTAGAACTTCGATGATGCGCTCGCTGTGAAGCGCGGCAGCCATCGACCCACGCGGCGAGCATAATTCTCATAGGACGACCCGAATCTGCGGCGCAGCGCTGGCTCCTCGTAGCCAATCACAAAAAGATTCGCCGCCCCAAACCAGACCATCCAATAGACTAACAAGGCACTCGACCGGGTTAGCAGAACCTCGCCCAGTACGATGGTCATGACACTGAGATACATCGGATTCCGAACGTATCTGTAGAGTCCCTGAACCACGAGCTGTCGAGGAGCATCCACCGGCGACAGCGTGCCCCGCCCACTTCGTGCAAACTCCCAGATGCACAACGCCAGCAGTACCGCACCCGCAATCATGAAGGTCAGCCCAGCGATGTGAGCAACGCGAGACAGGTCGAGCCGCACCGCGCTCACTCCAAAGAATCTCCAGGGCAGGTAACCCGCGAACAGACCGGGCAACAATACGGTCCACAGGATGCTGCGCAGCGCGAGCCAGGCAGAGGAAAGACGAGAGTGTGATGTACGTTCCAAGCCGACCCCGCCGATGGTCGGAAACAGGGCCCAAAGGCACCAGGGTAAGCTGCGTCGGCCTCGTCATCGGGTCAAATCCGGAGCTGGACCAGTGCAGGCCGCCGTGCGGCTCTTGACAAGGCGCCGGCCGCACCCAATCATCTCCTATAATGATAGGAGTTCATCTCGCCTAAGTGTCACCGACAGGGCTAGGAGGAAAAGTGCCACCGCCCACCTTTACCGACCGCGAGCTCGATGTGATGGCCATCCTGTGGCAGCGAGGACCGTCCACGGTGGCCGAAGTACGTGCGCGGCTGAGCGACGACCTGGCTCACAACACCGTGCTCACGGTGCTCACGGTACTGGAGAGCAAGGGCTACGTGACGCATACCGAGGAGGGGAAAGCGCATCGTTTCCGCGCGCGTGTGAAACAGGAAGTTGCAGGTGCCACGGCCGCGTCGCGCCTGGTGGAAAAGATGTTTGGTGGCTCCACCGAACGGCTGTTGACGCACCTGGTTACCGAGCGAAGCGTCACGGCAGTCGAGTTGCGCCGCCTTCGTCAATTGCTCGATGAAAAACTTCGGGAGGTGGAGAAATGATCGCCGCATGGATGTTGTACTGCGTACTCTGCGCGCTGGGTCTATCAGGGGCGGCGGTCCTGGCTGAGCGGACGTTGCTGGCCGGACGCGGCCCGGTGCGGCTGGTTTGGATTGCGACCGTGGCTCTTTCGCTGATAGTGCCGGCCCTGGCGTTCCGTTTTGGGCCGCGTCTGGTCGCATTACCCTCGACGGCAACCGTCAGTGAAGAAACGTTGCCCGGGCCGAGCCTCGACCATCCGTTGCCGAACACGGCGGCCCTGGCCAACGCACCGCGCTCAGCGGGCTGGAACTGGCGCTCGACACTGGCACGCATCGACGGGCCGCTGGCCATTGCCTGGGCCACGCTATCAGTGGCGGTCGCCTTCAATTTCCTGGGTGGCATCATTGCGCTGGCCTGGATGCGGCGGCGTTGGCAGCGGCGCACCGTACTCGGTGTCCCGGTTTATGTCTCCGAGCGAACCGGTCCTGCTGTAGTGGGTGTGGTGTCACAGGCCATCGTGTTGCCCGAGTGGTCGCTGGCCCTGGAGCCGCGGCAGCTTTCGCTCATGCTGAAGCACGAGCAGGAGCATCGCCGCGCCGGCGACGGTCGTGTTCTCACCGTGGCCGAGCTGGCGCTCATTGCCATGCCCTGGAACGTGGCGCTATGGTGGCAGATTCTGCGTTTGCGCGTAGCCGTGGAGCTGGACTGCGATGCGCGCGTGCTGCAGGACGCCGACCCGCGCTCGTACGGCGACTTGTTGTTGGAGGTGGCGCGTCCGGGCCGCCGGCCGGGCCTCATGGGCGCGACCGCGTTTGCAGAACGGGCAACTCAGCTCGAGCGGCGTATTCGCGTGTTGTCGCGTCACCGCGTCCGTACATCACGCCGGGCTCGCGCCCTGGCCTCGTGCATTGGTCTGGCCGCCGTTACGGTGGCATGGGTAGCGCCTCGCCCACCGGCGCCCGCGCGCGCGTCGGACTCTCTGGTTGCACCGCCGCCGGTAGCGGCGCCAACGGTGGGACGCATTGCGCAAACACCGGTGCTGCCCCAGGTGAACGGCACGGACAGGTCGAGTGGTGGGGCCATCGCGCCCAAGCCCGCTCCGCAACCGGTGTCGAGCAGTGCGCAGCCGCTAACGTTGGCGGCCACAACGCCCATCGTGCCCGAGCGCAAGGCAGAACCCGGCACGTCTGCTCTGCCTGCCGCAACGCTGGCTCCGTGCGCGCGTGCGGGCGGGCCCGAAGTCGCGCCTGTGGTTGATGCCATTTTCAACCGGCTCTTCGATGGCATTGCATTGTCACGCGAGCAGGAAGCCAGAGCCTGCGATATGCTCATCAGACTGCAGCAGGAGCAGGCGGTGCAGGACGCGGCGGCAGCGGTTGCCATCGCAGCCAACCGGCTAAGGAGAATAGAACTGGAAGCCAGTCGTGACTCCGCGCTGCGCGCACTGCTGACCAACGATGCCGATCGCGCCACGTTCGATGTGCATGTAGCCGAGGCGCCCGTGGCGCCAAGAGGCAGGGGTGCCGGTGCCGATGTGAGTTCGCGTGGCGGAGGTAGAGGCGGTCGTGCTGATATGGGCGACACGGCCATGCGCGTGTTTGGACGCGCGCGTGGAGGCGGTCGTGGTGACCTGGCCGATACGTCCCGCTTGAGCCTGCGCAGTGGAGGCGGCGCTCGTGGTCGTGGTGATATGGCTGATACTACGGTGCGCTTTGGCCGGGGCGGAGGCGGTGGTGGTCGGGGTCGAGGGGATATGGCCGATACAACCCTCCGATACCGGTTGGACGGGATGAACATCGCGCTGACCAATTTCAACACAGAAATGACCATGCGCAGGTTGTTCGCCGGCATCTCCTTGACGGCGGAGCAGGAATCGAGCGCACGTGCGTTGATTGCCAGGACACAGCAAGATATGCGGACGCAGACTCCGCTGGCCGAGCCACCGCGCTTGCGTATGAATCCGGCCACCGGAATGGTGACCATGCAAGCTGCGAGTGCTGAAGCGCTGGGCGCGCTGCTCACCAATGAAGCCGACCGCGCCAGGCTGCAGTCGCGCATTACGACGGGTGTACCGCTCCGCCCACGCAACGAGGCATGACCATGAAACTCCGGAAGCTCTTCCTGACCGCGGGATTGTTGATCGCGGCTACCGTGTCGGCGCAGGTGCCCGACACGCCATCCGGGCGTCTGCTTTCGGCCTGGCTCAATGCGATCAACAGCGGTGACCGCGCCACGCTGCAGCAGTTCATGGATAAGAGCATGCCGGGCCGTACGGTCGAGCCGGGCCTGGCGATCCACAATCAGACCGGCGGATTCGATGTCAGGAAGGTCGAAGAATCGGGCGAGACGCGCATTGTCGTGTTGGCCCAGGAACGTGGTGCAGCCAAGCAGTTCGTTCGTATCACGC
>JBOHRF010000506.1:0-3678 GCA_050732575.1 Longimicrobiales bacterium | reverse complement strand
CACTGCTCGTGTACAGCACGGCCGATTCCGCGCTGCTGCTGATTGGCGGGCGGCGCGCGGGCACGGCGTTCGCTGATGCCTGGCGGCGCGACCGCTCGGGCTGGCGCGCAGTGCCGGCGTCAGGAGGTCCTGGTCCCATCCAGCATGGCGCGGCCGCGTACGATCCCGTGCGCAGGCGCGTGATCGTTTTCGGCGGTGCTGTGGGCCGCTCGTTCAGCAATCAAACATTCGAGTGGGATGGTACGCGCTGGCGCGTCTTCGATGCGCCGGGACCCGTGCCGCGCATCGGTCACGGCATGGCCTGGTCGCAGGCGGATGGCGGCGTGTTGCTGTATGGCGGATTCCGCGAGCAACCATTTCGCGATCTCTGGAAATGGGACGGCGCGCGCTGGCAGCAGTTGAGCGTGAAAGGCCCGACCTTCACGGAAGGACATGTCGTCGCGGAAGCCGACCATGGTTTGTACCTGGTCGGTCCGGGCCTCAGCGAAGCCAGCACTGTACGCGTGTGGCGCTGGCAGCGTGGGGCATTCAGCGAGGCTGGTCCGGCGGGTCCGCCCCGCAGAACGGGCGCCACGGCGACGTACGATCGCAGGCGCGGCCTGCAGCTCTATTGGGGCGGCAGCGATAACACTCGGGGACCGAGCGCGGTGATTCACGAGTTCGATGGCCGGCGCTGGCGCTGAGCTCAATTCCTTGCACATCTGGAGAAAGCACTGCGCACGTATACGCGCGTGCGTCCTGTTGACGCGCAGATATTACGCATCGGCTGCTATCGCGAAACGCAATGCCGTGCAGCACTCACTTCGACACGATGGCCTCACGGATCACGCGATCGAAATCCCGGATGAAGCGGATCTGATTGCCGGTCCTTTCGATAGGACCCTGGATGAGCAGCAAGCGTCTACCATCCGCAGACACATCGTATGACCATCCGGGCACATTGAGGAATGGACCGGTGATGAACGGCGCCGGCCTGCCGAATCTGCCCGTGAGTGGATCCACATTTACGACATGAACGGTGTCGCCACGACGGTAATACAGACGGTCTCCGGCCGGTGACCAGACGGGCTGGCTGCCACCCGCAATCGATACCTTGCGACCGGGACCGGTTACTGGAAACGTGTTGAGCCATATTTCCCAGGGGCCGGATTCATTGGACATGTAGGCCAGCCACCGGCCGTTGGGTGATAGGCGTAGAAACACCTGCCGGCCGTGCGCAGACACAAGCGCTGTAGATGAATCGGTTGCATCAAACCTGGACATGACGAGGGCCTGGTCTGTGCCCGTCGTAGCGCCCAGTAAATGGCTTGCATCAGGTGTGACGTCCTCGGCAAAGAAATTCACTGCGAGCGTATCGATCCGGCTGCCGAGCGGCAAAGGCAACCGGACCACAGGAAGGCCGCCGCTGAGTACGGCCGACAAATCCGGCATCCAGCGCGGTCTCATTGAAACGGCTCGACGGGCGCCACCGATGCTGCGGACCTCGTGGCAAATCGGCGAGGTCGTAGATGCGAAGTTCATCCCAACCATCGGAGGTCAGGACGGGTACGGCCAGGAGTGTACTATCGGGTGAGATGTCGGGTTGGCCGTACACCGCTTCGGGCAACGGCAGAGTATCGAGTTCGCCGCGCTCATTGGCCCAGACCAGTCGGCCCACGGCTGCATTTCTGCCGGGCGCGAAGGCGAGTAACCCGTTTGCGACCATGGCGTATTGCGCGCCTGCGGTCGCACTTCGGACACCCGTGAGGACGGGCACGGCCGGACCGTTCACTCTCAGTGATCGCGGATCGAAACGTACCGCGAGCAACGCGTTATCGGTCTCACTGGCGAGGAGCAGGTGGCCGGATTCCAGAAGGTGGGGTCGACCGTAAAGGCGCTCGCCCTTGCGGCCTGTGTCTGGCGGCGCACCACTTCTATCGAGCCAGCGACTTGCACCGGACTCGAGAGAAATGACGGCAACGGCGCCGGGCCGGAAGCCGCGCTGGATCAACGCCGAACGGCCGCCCGGCAGCACGTCGATGCTTCTCACGAATGGGGCCGGAAAACGTTTTAGCGCAGGACCCCCGCCCGCCGGGAACAGGCGCAGCTCTGCTGCCTCGTTGTCCACTACGGCGATTCGCTCGTCATCGACCCAGTCGCCAGCAATGGGCACCGTCACGTCGGCAAGCACGAACACGGGACCGCCGTCAGCGGCAATCTTCTTCAGATGCGAACCCGCAAAAAAGGCGATCCAGCGCCCATCGGGGGAAAAGAACGGGAGGAACGCGCCCTCGGTGCCCGGCAACTTTCTCACGTCGAACGTGCCGATCGAGTGCACATAGAGTGTCGTTGTTGCGCCCTGTCGTGCGACATACACGAGCCGCGTGCCGTCTGGTGACAGGTCGAGCGCCTTCGGGCCGACGTCGCTCGTAGCAGCACCGTCGAAAAAGACGGGCGCGGAATCGGGCAGCGCGAACCACCACGACGCGGGTCCGCCGCCTCGGCGGTCCGTCGTGAGCGCGACGTAAGCAAGTGCCATGGCCGTGGCAGTGGCCACGACGCTGAGGAACCACAGTACCGAGCCCTGCCACGCGCGTTGACCTGTTTGCGTTTTGTCCGGCGCACCGCGTCCCTGCGTGGTCAGCGCAGGCGACAGTCGTCCTTCCAACGCTGCGGCAAAGTCGGCCGCACTCGGCCAGCGATCGGCGGGCAGCCTGGCCAGTGCGCGCTCGAGCGCTGCGGCCACGTGAACGGGCACGGTCTTGCGCAGCGAAAGGATCGAGCGCGGCTCTTCGGTCAGAACCTTCGCGATCACGGCCTGCACCGTTGGCCCGGTGTGGGGTGGCTCGCCCGCCAGCATCTCGAAGAGCACGCAACCCAATACGTAGATGTCGCTGCGTGCATCGAGTTCCCGAGCGCCGGTTGCCTGTTCCGGACTCATGTACTCCGGCGTGCCCAGCGCGATGCCCGTCTGCGTCAGGCGGCTGCCGCCGGCATTGCGCAACGCCAGCGCGATGCCAAAGTCCGCCACCACGGCCTGCCCATCGTGCAGCAGGGTGTTCTCTGGCTTGATATCGCGGTGAATGATGCCATGGCGGTGCGCGTAATCCAGTGCAGCGGCGACCTGCGTTGTGATGCGGATCGCATCATCGACCGCGAGTTGTCTCTCGCGCTGCAGTTTCTGGCGCAGCGATTCGCCCGCCACGAACGGCATGACGTAGTACAGCAGTCCGCTCGCCACGCCGGAATCGAAGAGAGGAAGGATGTGCGGATGCTGCAGGTTCGCCGTGACGCGAACCTCGGAAAGAAATCGCTCGGGACCCAGGATGGCCGACAACTCGGGCCGCAGCACCTTCAACGCGACCTGCCGGCCATGTTTGAGATCGTGGGCCAGGAATACGGTCGCGCTGCCACCGCTCCCGACCTCGCGTTCGATCGCGTAACGATCGGCCAGCGCCGACTTCAGCCCAGCGAAGCCCGGGCCATCCGAGTTGTCGATGCTGCTCATCGCATCCTCACGGTCCGGCCATGCCGTCCGTGTATAGCTTCACGTGTTTGCGTTCAGGCGTCAGCCCCATGGATTTCAGCGGACTTGTAGTCGTTCGCTGCGCCCTGCGATTGGGACAATTTTATGGATTCGAATAAGTCACCGGCGCGCCCGCCGCACTCTCTGCTGGAGAAAGACTCGCCTCTACCGAT
>JBOHRF010000505.1:0-3696 GCA_050732575.1 Longimicrobiales bacterium | reverse complement strand
TGCGCCGAACGCGCACTTCGAGCCGGCACCCGCCGATGGCGTGCTGCCCGAGCATTTTTTCTCGACCACCAACCTGCCAACCTACGTAAAGGTGAACGGCGAGTGGCAGCTGCCGCGTGCGCCGCGCATGGACTCGGCCATCGTGATTCAGGCGGATGGTGGATTGAGCGTGCTGGAAGGTCGCTACGTGAAGAAAGGCCAGCGTGTGGCCGTCGGGTATGCCGAGGATGGCAGCCAGGGCATTCTGGTGGACAGCGAGGGTCTGCTGCCGGCCGACAGTGGGACGGGTGAAACCGATTTCCAGTTCATGCGCTCGGAAGTTAGCCGCGAGAAGCCGGTCGATTATGCGACCATGGCTCGCCTGCTGCGCCAGGAGCGTGACCGCGGCGGCCACATTGTCTGGGTGCTCGGGCCGGCCGTGCTGCACGCGCGCGGCCGCGATGTCATCTCCTGGTTCATCCAGAACGGTTACGCACACGCCGTGCTGGGCGGCAATGCCGTGGGCGTGCACGACATCGAACAGGCACTCATGGGTACTACGCTGGGCATGGATCGCACCGGCCGGCCCGTGGCCGGTGGCCACGCGTTCCACATGCGCGCCATCAACAAGGTGGCGGCGGCCGGTTCCATTCGCGCGGCCGTCGAACAGGGTATCCTGCAGGAAGGCATCATGTACTCCTGCGTGAAGTATGGTGTACCGTTCGTGCTGGCCGGCTCCATCCGGGATGATGGACCGTTGCCTGACACGGTGACCGACATGATGCGTGCGCAGGAGCGCATGCGCGTGCACGCGCAGAAGGCCACGATGGCGATCATGGTGGCCACCGCGCTGCACTCCATTGGCTTTGGCAACATGTTGCCGGCCTATTCCACTGAGCCGGATGGTTCGCTGCGGCCGCTCACCACGATCGCCGTCGACTCCTCGGAATTCGTGGTCAGCAAGCTGAAGGATCGTGGCACGCACCAGGCCTTTGGCGTCATCACCAATGCGCAGGACTTCTTGCACGTGTTGAGACACTTCGTGGAACAGCTCGAGATGCAGGCCGCCGAAGCGCCCGCTACCGAAGATGCGGTTGCGGCGGAAACGGCCGCGGCCGAAGAACGCGCCACCGGGCACGCCGCGCAGGGAGGCTCGCCATGAAAGCATCCGCAAAACGGCGCGTGCCCGTGCCAGGCTGGCTGACTGGCCGCGCTGACACAGGCGGCCTGCCCGCATTGCTCACGCGCCTGGCTCAGGCGGTGCCGGTCACCACGATCGATGAGGTGTGGCTGTTCCCGACCCGCCGGCTCTCCGGCTTCGAGAGCACGGTAATCGTGCTGTCGCTCTACACAGACGAGCCCGATCGGCGGCGCGTGGTCACGGCGCACTTCAAGGCCACACGCAACAAGCGCGGCGAGGCGACCATTGATACCTCGCTCGAGGATCACGCCGTTGCGCCTGCCGATCGCCTCATTCGTGTGATCGATGGTGTCTTGCGCCGACTGGGCGATGATCTGGCCGCGACACCGCAGGCCGCGCGCATCAGCGGCGAAGAAGAGCGCTATCAGGCGTTGATCGAAGCCAGTGCCAGTGGCATCGATCTGGAAGAAGCGCTGGAGCGCGTGCGGGAACGACCGGGCGCAGGCGCAGGCACGGGCGAGGACGCGGCGGCATTCGACGAGGGAAACGATGAAGACTGAAACCGCGGATGCACCGCGCGCGAGCGAGCGAGTGCCCGCCAATGGCCGACCCTCGGCGGGCGAAGTCTGGACCATCGAGGATGCGCGTGAGCTCTACAACATCGAAGGCTGGGGCATTGGCTACTTCGACATTAATGAGCGCGGTCACGTCACCGTGCATCCCACCAAGGATACAAAGCGCGGCCTCGACCTGTTCGAGATCGCCATGGACCTGCAAGCGCAAGGTGTGGGTCTGCCGTTGTTGCTGCGCTTTTCTGACATCTTGCGCACCCGGCTGGCCATGTTAACCCACCGCTTCCAGGCGGCCATTGCCGAATACGATTTCACGGGCCAATACACCACCGTCTATCCCATCAAGGTGAATCAACAGCGTCACGTGGTGGAAGAGATCCTGGGCTTCGGCGAAGAGCTGGGTGTGGGTCTCGAGGTGGGCAGCAAGCCGGAACTGCAGGCGGTATTGGCGCTGACCGAGCGCACGGACCACATCATCGTGTGCAACGGCTACAAGGACGAGGAGTACATGCGCCTCGCCCTCATGGGGCAAAAACTCGGCCACACCGTTCTGATCGTCATCGAGAAACTCACTGAGGTCGAAACATTGCTGCGCATTGCTGCCGAGATGGACGTGCAGCCCACAGCGGGCGTGCGCATCAAGCTGGCGACATCGGGCGCGGGCCGCTGGTCCGAAACGGCGGGCGAGAAGAGCAAGTTCGGGCTCAATGCCGCGCAGCTCATGCGCGTGCTGGACAAGCTGCGCGCCGCCGGCTCGCTCGACATCCTGAAGATGGTGCATTTCCACCTGGGCTCGCAGATTCCCGACATCCGCAACATCAAAGCGGCCATGACCGAAGTGGCTCGCTACTACGTGGAATTGCGCCAGCAGGGTGTGGGCATCGAGTACGTTGATGTGGGCGGCGGCCTGGGCGTCGACTACGATGGCACGCGCTCCACTTCCTCGGCCAGCGTCAACTACTCCATCCAGGAATACGCCAATGATGTGGTGTACACGCTGGCCGAAGCCTGTCGCGAAGCCGAGGTACACATGCCCCACATCATCTCGGAATCCGGCCGGGCCTTGACCGCGCACCACGCGCTGCTGCTCATCAACGTCATCGACCTGGAAGCACAACTGCCCGATGTACCGGATGAAGTGGCCGACGACGATCATCCCATCGTACACGAGCTGCTGGAGACGTTCCGCGCTATCGATGCGCGCAGCCTGCGCGAAGTCTACCACGACACATCGTTCGCCAAAGAGCAGGTGCACAGTCACTTCAACAGCGGCGTGCTCAGCCTGCGCGAGCGCGCCGTTGCCGAACGGCTCATCCTGGCCATCATGAACCGTGTGGCTGAGATGGCGGAGAAGGATGAGGAAGAGTTCGACGATATTCTGCCCGAAGTCAGCAGCACGCTCATCGATCGCTACTTCTGCAACTTCTCGCTCTTCCAGTCGTTGCCCGACTCCTGGGCCATCGACCAGGTCTTCCCCATCATGCCGATTCACCGCCTGGCCGAAAAACCCGCGCGCCGCGGCACGCTGCAGGACATGACCTGCGACTCCGATGGCAAAATCGATCGTTTTGCCGGCTGGCGAAAACCCAAACCCAGCCTCGAGCTGCACAGCTTCAACCACGATGAAGGCGAGCCCTACGTCCTCGGCATCTTCCTGACCGGCGCATACCAGGAAATCCTGGGCGACCTGCACAATCTGTTCGGCGACACCAATGCCGTGCATGTCAGACTCACCGACACCGGTTACGAGATCGGCGACCTGGTGCACGGCGATACGGTCACCGAAGTGCTCAACTATGTGCAGTTCAATGTACAGGACCTGGTCACCAACTTCCGGCGCAAGGTCACCAACGCCAAAGAGTTGTCGCGGGCTGAAGCAAATGCTTTCATCGCGGATTACATTGCGGGGCTGGCAGGGTATACGTACCTCGAAGGTGAGTGACGCTGGGTGGGTTGTGGTGCGCGGGCGCGCGGTGCTGGCGCACCGCGGGCGCACGTTGTGGG
>JBOHRF010000504.1:0-3700 GCA_050732575.1 Longimicrobiales bacterium | reverse complement strand
CACGCCCGACACGCCCGACACGCCCGACACGCCCGACACGCCCGACACGCCCGACACGCCCGACACGCCCGACACGCCCGACACGCCCTGTAGCTGCTCGCTCTCGATGGCCACGCGCTCGAGCGATCCGGTGAGTCGCTGATAGACGCGCGCCATGAGGAAGATGGCGACCGCACCCAATCCGGCGACCAGTCCCCACCAGAGTCCCACGGCACCACCATTCAATGCGAAACCGAACGCCAGGCTGATGGGCATGCCGACCAGCCAGTAGCCGACCAGACCTGCAATGGCAGGAACACGCGTGTCGCCCGCGCCGCGCAGAATTCCAGTACTGACCACTTGAAGTCCATCGAAGACCTGGAACACGCCGGCAATGCGCAGCAACACGATGCTGAGTGCGAGCACACTGACATCGCGCGTGTAGACGGATGCCAGCAGCTCGGGCAGCACGAGGAACATGACACCCATGACGGCCATGAAGCTGGTGCCCACGAACAGAGCAGCGCCGGCGGCGCGGCGTGCGGCATCGTCATCACCGCGGCCCACGGCGTGACCCACCAGCACACTGCCTGCCTGTGATACGCCGAAGGGCACCATGAAGGTGAGCGATGCCAGATTGATGGCGACCTGGTGGCTGGCGACCTCGATCGTGCCCAGCGTGCCCATGATCACCATCACAGCCGCGAACAGGCCGTACTCCATGGCATGGTGAAAGCCGATGGGGAAACCGAGGTAGCACATGCGCAGCAGCGCGCGCAGGTCAAACGACTCGCGCTGGATGGGCCGCAAATACGGTCCAAGCGTTGGCCAGGTTGCAACCAACACGATCACGAACAGCAGAAAGCGACTGATGGTCGTGGCCCAGGCCGAACCGGCTACCCCGAGCGCGGGCATGCCCAGATTGCCAAAGACCAGCATCCAGTTGAGCAGCAGATTGGTCAGATTGGCCACCACGATGGCCACGACAATGGGCCGCACGATGGTCATGGACTGCAATGTCTGGCGCAATACGATGAAGGCAAAGAAAGGCAAGGCGCCCGGAATCATGATGCGTGTGAACGTGGCCGCGAGTGGCACGACCTCGGGTGGCTGATGCAATGCGCGCAGCACCGACGTAGCGGGCAGAAAGCCCAGGCTCACCACAATGGCCAACAGGAAGGCCAGCATCATGCCACGCTGAATCGCGCGTCGGATCGCTTCTGGATCACGCGCACCCACGGCCTGAGAAACGATGGGGTCGAGCGCCAGCAGTCCGCCCATGCCGAAGATGGCGATCGAGTAGAAGTACATGTTGCCCACCGCTACCCCGGCCAACGCTTCCGCTGAGAGCCGGCCTACGACGATGGTGTCGACAACGCCCATCAACATGAGGCCGACCTGCACGACTACGATGGGCAGAGCAAGGCGCAGCAATGCGCGCAGCTCTGCCTCACTCGGGCGGAACCGAAGAACACCGTGATGGTGATGCGATGGGCGGGCGTTCGTCATTACACAAAAGAAAGCGGGACCGCCAAAACTAACGGTCCCGCGTCTGCTCAGGAACGGTTGCGCGCAGAAAGCTAGGAGCGAACGAAAAGCATTAAGCGGCGAATTTCTGTGTTGACTTGACCGGATCGGCACCCAGCGGATCCTCGAAGCCGAGTTCGCGCGCCATCTGCTCCAGGCGACCCAGCATGGTGCTGCTGCCGGCACGACTGGCGCCAAACAGGCCATCGCCGCTTTGCCGTGCACGCGCGGCCGGGCCATAGAGGTTGAGCCACAGATCGAACTTCTCTGCCACCCGCAGGACCCGATAGAAATGCTTGCCGCGCTGTGAGCCCTTGGACATCAGATCAATGGCTACCGCAATGATGGAGAGATTGAAGACCGCCAAACCCTTCAGCCCGTCCAGGAAAAGCTTCAACTGGAAGAGCGTGAAATCGCGGATCAAAACCCATTTTGACACGTTCTGCCGCTGCATGGATTACTCCCGAAGTGCGTCGTTCCGTACCCTACGGCGGTGGGTCGCACCCGGTTTCGAGCCGCAACTTGCCCCGTCCGGCCGCGCGCCTTCATTTAGGGCGCGTCAATTCCATCCATCGTCGAGGAACTTCCATAACGATGAAGGGGCCGCTGGTAGGCGTGGTTATGGGCTCGCGCTCGGACTGGGCCACGCTCGAACACGCGGCAGAGACACTGACTGCGTTGGGTGTGCCCTTCGAGAAGCGCGTGGTGTCCGCGCATCGTACGCCTGACCTGCTGTTCGAATACGCAGCATCAGCCCGTGCGCGCGGACTCGAAGTCATCATTGCAGGCGCCGGCGGCGCCGCGCACCTGCCCGGCATGATGGCCGCCAAGACAGCCCTGCCCGTGCTGGGCGTGCCAGTCGAATCGAAAGCCTTGCACGGAATGGATTCATTGCTCTCCATCGTGCAGATGCCCGCCGGTGTGCCCGTGGCTACCTTCGCCATTGGCAAGGCGGGCGCAATCAATGCCGCACTGCACGCAGCCGCGATTCTGGCTGCCAGATACCCGGAGATCCGCGCCGCCCTGGAGCGGCAGCGCGCCGAGCAGACCGAATCCGTGCTCCGTCATCCGGATCCTTCCGAACCCGCGTGAGCGCGCGGGTAGGCGTTCTGGGCGGTGGCCAGCTGGGCCGCATGCTCGCTCTGGCTGGTTATCCCCTGGGCATTCGTCTCAAACACATCGGTGGACCGCACGATACATCCGCCGGCGAGGTTGCCGAGCAGATCGTGGCCGAATACGCCGACCGTGCCGCTCTCCAGCGCTTTCTGCAGGGCCTGGATGTCGTCACGTACGAGTGGGAAAACGTGCCCGTCGAAGCGGTGCAATTCCTGGCCGCGCAAGTGCCCGTGTATCCGCCGCCGCGCGCCCTCGAAGTGTCACAGGATCGCCTGGTCGAGAAAGGATTCTTCCAGCAACTGGGCATTGATACACCCGCCTTTCGAGCCATCAACACTGCTGCCGAGCTGGAAACGGCCATTGCCGAAATCGGATTGCCTGCCGTGCTCAAGACCCGGCGGCTCGGTTATGACGGCAAGGGGCAGGCAGTGTTGCAAACGCCCGCTGACGCAGCACCGGCACTGCGCGCATTGGGCGGTCGCGACTTGATCCTGGAGGCCTACGTCGAGTTCGAGCGCGAGCTCTCCATCCTCGCCGCGCGCAATGCGAGTGGATTGACCAAATATTATCCGCTGATCGAGAACCATCACGCACAGGGAATCCTGCGTCTCTCGCTGGCCCCCGCGCCTGGCCACTCGCCGGAACTGCAACAGATGGCGCAAGGTCTGGCGCAACGCGTGTTGACCGAACTGAACTACGTGGGTGTGCTGGCCATCGAGCTGTTCGAGCGGCAGGGCAGACTATTGGCCAACGAGATGGCACCGCGCGTTCACAACTCCGGTCACTGGACGATCGAAGGCGCGGAGACCAGCCAGTTCGAGAATCACCTGCGGGCCGTGCTCGATCTGCCGCTCGGCTCCACCCGCTCGGTCGGCTGGTCTGCTATGGTCAATCTGATTGGTGAGATTCCCCAAACAAGTGAGGTGCTGCACTTCGAAGACGCACACCTGCACCTCTACGGCAAAAGTGCGCGACCGGGACGCAAGGTCGGCCACATCACGCTGCGTGGAGAAACACCGGAATACGTGACGGAACGGCTTGCGGAGCTGTGCGCGCGGCTGGAACTGAAGTGGAGGGA
>JBOHRF010000503.1:0-3702 GCA_050732575.1 Longimicrobiales bacterium | reverse complement strand
GATCAGGAGTGCCGCCAGCAGCACGTTGTGTTTCATCGTGCAGTATCTCGCGTCAAGGAGTCACGGCTGGTGGGTTGCGGCACGGAAGACGTCGATGCTTCACCCTGCGGGCAGCGATCGCGGAAGGTGCGCCGCCATTTGCCGCTCTGCGTTTTGCCCACGGTCTCGAACCAGACATCGTTGATGCCGTAAACCTGCAGCAGCAGATCCGGTTGATCGTCGCGGTTCCAATCCAGGAAATCGACAATGCGGGGTGCAGCCTTGCCGGCTTCGGCGTAATTGGTGTACTGCACGAACACGGTATCGTAACTGAACTGTGCGGGCACACCCACGAAGAACAACGAGTACCCTTCATTGTCGGCACCCCGTCCCAGGGTATCACTGACCAGGAACGTGGTGGCGAAGCCCGGATCGGAGGCACCGGACACGGGAATGGGACGGAGCTGCTCCATGGCACTTTGCCAGTTGCCGGGCAGGGGCGCGCGGCGCGCACGGATCATCTTTTCAGCCAGGATGGGGCTGAGCACCTGCATGGTGCGGCTGACTTCGACGGGTGCGCCCGCACGTCGGCGGATCTCGGGTGCATACGGGTTTGCAATGGCAATGAATTCCGAGATCTGGTCCGCGCCCGTTGCCAGCTCCATGGAACCGCGCGCACGTGGCAGAGCGGGACAGGTGCCGGCCGCGGGTGGTTCTGCGGCATCGACCACGAGCGTGCCCACGCGCCGGCCATTGCTGAATAGCACGAACTCCGAGCCCTGACGCAGGTGGTCGCCAATGAAACGCTGGGCAAAGGCCTGTGCATCACCGCGCGCGCGGATGGGCAACATCGAGTCGCCGGCGATTTCGCCTACCGGCATCATCAGGGCGCCGTCGGCGGAGCGGGCCACGTAATAGAGCACGGGCCCTTCGGGCATTCGCTCGGCCACGTCGTCGCCGCCCATACCGGTGCCCGTGGCGGGTGTGACATTGACCTCAGGCGGCGGTACAATGGCGAATTCCACGCCGCCCCAGTTGATGTTGTCACAACCGACCAGGGCAAGGACGCACAGGACGGGAAGAAACCGGAGGCTGCGCGTCAAGAATCCGCCTGCCGCGAACGTTTGTCCCTCGTCACTCGTCCCTTGCCGCTCTAGAATTAGCGCGCATGATCACCTTGCCAAACATAACTCCGGTCAGGGGCCCCGCAACGTGCTCCTGACCACGCTGCGCCGCGCCGCGCAGGAGCATACGGACGTGGTCAGCGCACTGGAGCACGGGCGCGAGCATGGCCTGATCGAGCGCGCCGCGGGCGGCATTGCCGAGGTCAATGCGCGCATTGTGGAGGGCACGTCCGATCGATTACGCGCCGTGCCCGTGACGAGGGCAACCGTTTCCGGGCTTCACGCGTTCCTGGACGGCATCCAGCGCGCACGGGTCAAGTTATACGCAGGCCCTGTTCCCATAGTCTATGCGTATGGTGCCGCTGTAGTACGCACGCGCGCAGCGCGCCGAATGGTCGTGCATGCGCAGGGCCTGCTGGACGAACGCGAAGCTGTTCTTTTTCCGTTTCGTCTTTTGGATCCGCTCACCGTCCGCGCCTGGGGTGTTGCGGCCGAACACATGGTCGATACCAGTCCGCCCGCGCAGCAGCCACTGCCGCTCTTTCCGCCGGTCCTGATCGGGCTGGCCGCGCGCGCGGTGAACCGCTGGCGGGAAGGCATCGAGCGAAACCTGGCCGGCCGCTGGTGCGCACATGCGGGTGTGGATGAATGGCTGCTGGTCGATGGACCGCTCACGTTATCCCCCGGGTTGTCCGCAGCACGTCGTGCGGTAGGACTGGTCCGCTCGCAGCGAACGCGGTTTTTCGATGGCGATGATGCGCGTCTCATCTCGCGCTTGCAGGTAGGTGAGCGTAGCAGTGTGTTCCAGCCGCACACGCGCCGCTGGACGCCCGTGCATTCCTGGTATCTGCGGTTGCGCGATCCTACCGGACGCGATGCTTTTTGGGGGCTGGTGCGGGTGGAAGTGGCTGCCCACGCGGGCAGCACGCAGACCGCCGATCGGGTGAGTGGCTGGCTGCTGGCCGAAGTTGCGCCGCTCACACTTCCCGAGGCGCGCTGGGACCACCTGCTCTATCCCATTCACGATTGCAAGCAGTTCCTGCGCGCACGCGCACCGACACTGCGAGGTTGAATGACCGTTGAAGCCGCTGAATTCCGCCGAGTGCTCGGTCACTGGGCAACGGGCGTGAGCATTGTTGCGGCCCACCCGCCGGATGGGCAGCCGAGCGGTTTCACAGCCAACGCATTCTGCTCGGTATCGCTAGTGCCGCCTCTGGTGTTGGTATGCGTGGCCAAAGACGCGGATACACACAACTGCATTGCCGATGCTGGCGCATTTGCCGTTAGCGTGCTGGCCAGCGATCAAGAACGATTGGCGCGTCGATTTGCGGCTTGCGAGAGCATGGAAAAATTCCAGGGTGTTGCCCATCACGCTGAACAGACGGGTGCCCCCGTTCTGGATGATGCCATTGCCTGGGTAGATTGCCGAACCTGGGCCACGCATGACGCCGGCGATCATACCGTGTACATCGGCCAGGTCGTGGCTGCGGGCGCGCGCGAACACTCGCCTTTGCTCTACTATCGGGGCGGCTATGGCCGCTTTGCGCCCTGAAACAGCCAGGCCGTTTCCGCCGCGTCGCGCCGCTTGCGGCCACGTTTCTGGTGGGTGGCGCGTTGGGTGCCACCACGCCCATGGGCTCGAGCATGCTGCTCTATTTCGCGCCCCGCCTGCTGCGCACCACCGGTTTTCTCATTGCGCTCGTGTTCATCGCGCTGGCCTTCGGCATTTGGGTATCCGGCAGTCACGCCTGGGCGGCCCGACGCCGGCGCTGGCTGTTGTTAATGCTCGGCTACGTGCTGGCCGGTGTGTACGCCACGCTCTGGACCACACAGACGACCCTGCGCGCATCCGCGTTGGGCGCGTCCCTGGCTACTCTGTTTCTGCTGGCACAACCGGCCTATTCCACGGGCGCACTGCTCGCCTCCATTACGCAGACCGCGCCAGCCGTGGCCAGTGCAGTGGCCGGCGCAGCGGTCGGAGCATTGTTCAGCGCGGCTGTGCTGATCCCCAGTCTGCAAGCGGATGTTATCTTCTTTTCCATGGCGATCGTGCTGCTGATCGCCCGTTTGTGGTACGAGGCCGCTGCCCAAACTTCACGGAGTGATTACGCGCGCGTGCCCATGACTGGTAAGACCGTTCTCGTGACCGGCGTTGGGCATGCCGGTCAGGTGGGTTATGCCCTGGCGGCCGCATTCGTGAAAGCGGGCGCGCGCGTTGTGGCGGTCGATGTTTCGCCGCGCGCCGAACAGCTGGCCCGCGAGCTGGGTGGTGAACACATTGGGTTGCAGGCTGACCTGACCGTGCGCACCAACGTGGAGACCCTGATGCTGGCCGTGCAGGAACGGTGCGGCGCGCTGCACGCCGTGGTCAACGCAGCGGGCGGACTCTCCGTCATCAAGCCCCTCGCCGAAACCACTGACGAGGAGTGGCGTCGCGAGATCCAGCGCAACAGCGACACGGCCTTTCTGGTGTGCACGGCCGCACTGCCGCTTCTGCGGCGCACGCGCGGCAGCATTGTAAACTTTGCCTCTCCCGCCGGTGTACGCGCACAGGCAAACTTGGGCGCATACAGCGCCGCCAAGGCGGCCGTGGTCGCTC